>NZ_CP110009.1:2428311-2753716 GCF_025947305.1 Flavobacterium sp. N3904 | reverse complement strand
CAGGATTCATTAAAAGTATCAGCTTTTGTAGAGATAATTTCAAAATTTGAATCTAAGGCAGGCTTATCTTTCAGCTTAATTCCCAAACTGCTTTGGAGAATTACCGGTTTTCCTTTGTAATTCACAGAATAGGAAGGCTGTCCATTGTTTACTAATTTAAAAGTGACCTCAAGGGCATTTGACGGTGATTTTACACTTTGCGCATGAAGTGCACTTAGGGCAAAAACGAGAATAATTGAAAAAAAATGTTTCATTTTGGTTATGTGTTAATGTATCTAGTAAAAATAAGCATTTAAATTAAAAAATTGCAATCAAAACGACACTACAACCTTGTAGTGAAATCGAAATCGTTTTCGATTTCAAGAAATAAGGACAAATACAATAAATAATATTCTAATAATCTAGAAAAGAACTTTTATTAATTACATTCTTCACACGCTTATTTATTTCGTCCTGATATTTTTGGATTTAGGTCCAATTCCATTTTCATTAAAAGCTTCAATCGAAAAATAATACTCTGTTCCCTTGTCCAGTCCTCTAAAATCATATGTATTACCTTCGTAAACCATTATGCTGTTGTATAATTTATCAGGAGCTATTCCGTAGTAAATAGTATAACCGACAACAGCAGGTTGTGTATCCCAGTAAATCATTGCATTCCTAGCATCTCCAGCATTTCGATTGACTTTAAAGCCAGTAACAGATTTTGGTTTTTCGGACAATCCATTTCCAAAAACACGGAAATCAGAAACGGCAAACAGTCCTGATGCGTTGTGGATATTTACCATTTTTACATAACGGGCTTCTATTGGTTTTTCCAATTCGAGATAATCGTGAGGAGTGTCTTTATCACTTTTGGATTTATCAACCACCAAAGTCCAATTTTGATTATCATCGGACATGAAAATTTGGTATTGATAATAAATATCCATCGCCTTGTTGTGTTGCGTGGCTTTATGATCTGCATAATTAATCTGTAAGGCATTAATTCTCATTTTTCTTCCTAAATCAATTTGCAACCATTCCCCCGCTTTATCTGTTTTTGCAGACCAATACGATTGAATATCTTCATCGGTTAAATTTTGGGCATTGTAACAGATTTTTTCAAATACTTTTTTGCCGCCTGTGTCCACTCTATGGGTCTCCACTTCCATACATTCTTCCGAAGAAGATACCGTTGCATTTTTTTTATACGAAAGCAACATCCATCCCGAGAAAGCTCCTTTGGTTTGATCCCGTTTGTCATTTGGCAACCAAGTTGGGAAATCCCCATAAGACGTAATCGAATACATAATATCGTCTTTGTCGAATCCAGCAGGAAACATATCAATACGGCGTTCAAAACGGTCTTTAACCGAAATCTTACAGGTTCCGGTATTCCAGTAATTGCCATAGTTGTCGGCAAAAGTATTTCCGTGCCCTGCCCCTATTACAAATCCTCCTGGTTTGTATGACATCGGATTGTGTTTTTGATATATAAAAGGTCCCAAAGGGCTGTTTCCAACATGTACACCATTGGCATAACCCTTAAATTCAGTTGCCGGAGCTCCATATTGCATGTAATATTTACCGTTGTGTTTGGTCATCCATGCCCCTTCAATAAAATCACCCCAAGGTGCTGGTTCCATATCATTATTTGGCCCGAAACGTTCCCATCCATGAGTCGCTGGGTCTAAACCGACAACTGCTTTTATTTCGCCGTAAGGACGCTGAATATCTTCAACTTCGGTTGCTGCATATAGCTTTTCGTAATCTGCCTGATTCCCTTTTGGCAACCACGTTTTATAATCTACCTCAACGCCACAAAGCGGCAATTTACCACTTGAACCATAATACATATATACTTTTTTGTCGTCATCCTGAAAAATGGCTGGATCCCAAGTAGGCAACATTGCAGTATTGACATGCCGAGTCCAGCGACCTGATTTTGGGTCGGCCGTTTTCCAGACCGGGTGATCTTTTTTCCAAGTCGAACCTACATAAAACAAAGTATCATTTACCACCCAGGCTGCGGGAGCACATTGGTCGTCATCACCAGGATTACGTTGAAAACTGCCGTAAACAAAATTCCAGTCCGATAAATCTTTGCTCCAAAAGAAACCGGCTTGATTGGTCGCAAAAAGGTAGTAATCGCCTTTGTAAGTAATAATTAAAGGATCGGCACTGGATCTACGAGAATCGGCAATTCCATTGTGGTTTTCTGTTGTATAATTGTACCCTATATTGATAGGATTACAATAGGTCGAGGCAGGTTTATTGGGGTCAAACCATTCTGTTTTAGATTGCGCCATACTGATCTGCTGCCCCAACAATAGCATAATTAGTGGCATTAAATATAGTTTTTGCATTCTTATTTTTTTTTTAATTATTTAATATTAACCGCAAGGTGTGCAAAGCTTTGCGCACCTTCGCGCTAATCAGTTCAAAGTATAATAATCATTGCTTTCTTTGCGGTTAAGTTCACTTCGGCCTTTAAAAAAAAGCCCTTCGTCTAACCAAAAACGAAGGGCAAACCAAACTAACTAACCAAGCTTAATTTACTAAATTAAAACTAACTTTATTTTCTGCATTTGAGTTTCCACCTACGAAAACTTCAAACTGCCCCGTTTCAGCAACAAATTGCAAGTCAGAATTATAAAATTTTAAATCTTCAATACTTATTTCGAATGTGACAGTTTGCTTTTCTCCCTTCTTGATTAGCACTTTCTGAAAACCTTTTAGCTCTCTCATTGGTCTGGTTACCGATCCCACAACATCTCTTATATACAATTGAACGGTTTCTTTTCCGTCATAATTTCCGATATTGGCAACATCAACAGTAATCGTTATTTTTTGGTGGAAATTCATTTTATCCGATGAAATTTTAAGGTTCGAATAATCAAAATTGGTATAACTCAAACCGAATCCAAAAGGATACAAAGGTTCATTTCTTTCGTCTATGTAATTGGATCTGAATTTTTCGAAATTCCCGTCTTTATTAGAAAGCGGTCTTCCAGTATTTTTATGAGCATAATATATAGGCACTTGACCAACACTTCTTGGAAAAGTGGATGTCAATTTTCCAGACGGAACTTCATCACCAAACAAAACATCCGAAATGGCGTAACCGGCTTCACTTCCTGGGAACCAAACATTCAAAATTGACGAAACCGTTTTACTTTCCTCAATAAGCACCAAAGGACGCCCTGTAAATAAAACCAAAACAACAGGTTTCCCGGTTTTGAGCAATTCATTTAATAAATCTTTTTGAGCCTGAGGAATTTCGAGATTGGTTCTACTGCTGCACTCACCACTCATTTCGGCCGATTCGCCAAGAGCTGCAATAATTACATCCGACTGACCGGCAATTTTTAAAGCTTCGGCGGTTAATTCGGCATTTGTTCTGTTGTCTCTGTGCAAAGTCTTTCCAAACATGGTCGCTTTTTCTTCGAATGCCGGGTCATAATCTAGATTGCTTCCTTTGGCATAAAGCACTTTTGCTTTTGTTCCAACAGCATCTTTGAGTCCCGCCAAAAGAGATATCGAGTTTTCCTGTTTGGTAGCAACACTCCAGGTTCCCGCCATATTTTCTTTAGCATCTGCCAAAGGACCAATTAAGGCAATAGTTCCTGATTTTTGTAACGGAAGAATATTTTTGTCGTTTTTTAACAACACTAAAGACTGAGCCGCTATTTTTCGTGCTTCGTCTCTGTTGGCTTTGGTAAAAATTTCGGTTTTCGCTCTATTGGTGTCACAATATTTATAAGGATCTTGGAACAAACCCAAATCATATTTTGCTTCCAAAATAAGTTGAACTGCTTTGTCGATTTGTTCTAAAGTCACCTTTTTTTCATCGTATGATTTTTTCAAAGTGGTCAGGAAACCTTCACCAACCATATCCATATCGATTCCTGCATTTAATGCCAGAGCCGAAACAGTTTGCAAATCGCCCATTCCGTGATCTACCATTTCATTTATTCCTGTAAAGTCGGTCACTACAAAACCTTTAAAACCCCACTGATTTCTCAAAACATCTGTCATCAGCCATTTATTTCCTGTAGCAGGAATCCCTTCGACCTCGTTGAACGAAGCCATTGCCGAACCAACTCCAGCATCGACAGCCGCTTTATAAGGCGGGAAATAGTCATTGTACATTCGTATTCGGCTCATGTCTACCGTATTGTAATCCCTTCCAGCTTCTGGTGCACCGTATAAAGCAAAATGCTTGACACAAGCCAATATGGTATTGTTTTTGGCAAGGTCGTTTCCCTGATAACCGGTTACCATTGCTTTTGCAATTTGGCTTCCCAGATAAGGATCTTCGCCGGAGCCCTCTGAAACTCTACCCCAGCGCGGGTCTCTTGACACATCTACCATAGGAGAAAAAGTCCAGTTGATCCCATCGGCACTGGATTCCTGTGCCGCAATTTGGGCACTTCTCTGTATCAATTGCATGTCCCAGGTACACGATAATCCGAGTGGAATTGGGAAGGTTGTCTCGTAGCCATGAATGACATCCATACCAAAAAGCAATGGTATTTGGAGTCGGCTTTTTTCGACAGCAACTCGCTGTACTTCTTTTATTTTTTGAACTGATTTTATATTAAATAATCCACCGACCTTACCTTCTTCGATTTTCTTTGCAACATCAGAGCTGTTGGCTTGGCCAGTGGTTATATCTCCCGAAGTAGGAAGGTTTAACTGTCCTATTTTTTCGTCCAGCGTCATTTTTGCCATTAACTCAGCCACAAACTCGGCTTTAGGTTTTAATGGCGCAGCTTTTTTGGTGTCTTTATTTTGGCTGTAGCCCAAAAAAGCAAAACTTATAAATAGTATTATTAGTTTGTTCTTCATTTTTTATCTATTTGAACTTTCCAATTTATATAAAGCATTTACTTCACTTGGAGTTAAAGCCGTTTTGTAAATTCTAAATTCGTCCAATAATCCTGCATAATCAGTTGCCCAACCTTCATCACCATGAGCAGTCGTAAGTGATGGTGTTGTACTAAATTGATTGGAACCAATTACCAATTGCGATAAATTTGGTGTTGCAAAAACTAATGCGCCATATAAAGGAGCAGCATTTGGATTGGCATTACTACCATCAGGTCCTCCTGGATTATCTCCATAAAGTACAGCATATCCGTTTTGATTTGTAAATGGACCGTATGGAGTTCCGTAAATACTATTCGTTCCAATTGCTCCATTTTTGTACACGGTATACTTGGCCGTCACATCATCATAGGTCAAAACAATATGAATCCAAGTGTCCAAAGAACCGTCAATATTGAATATTGGTCCTTGTCCACCCCAAGCCACTCTTTTATTTTCTATACCCATTTTTAAACGAAGTGTATTGGGTTTTGAATTGTCCACATTTTCTAAGAAAAGATTCAATCCACCCCAAAAACCAGCAGGATTTACCAAAGAGAATATCCCTTGAATTCCTTTACCTTGTCCTGGAGATCCTCCATCTGGAACAGTTTGTCCCGAATTCATCCAAAAACTGAAACTAAAACTACTCAACGCCCCAACAGCTGTTGCATTATTGTAAATAGCATAACGTTCTTGTGTATTTGATCCTTGATAAGCCTGTCCTTTTACACCTTCGGCATAAGCAACATTTGTCCCAATCCCTTTTAGTCCTCCTTTTGTATCATCAATAGTGTTATCAAAACTCCATTTTGCAATTAGATTATCAGCATTTACCTCATCCGATGTATTATAAGTTCCTATGGGTGGATAAGGAAGCGGTTCATTGGAATCTAAATTGTCTGAACAACCAACAAATAGCTGCAAAGCAACAGCCATAACTAGCACTATCATTTTTATATTTTTCATATTTTTTTAGTTTTAAAGAATATTAATTTTTCTATTTTATTAGAACCCATATTTTCCGGAATGAAAACCCAGAGCAATCAAACCTTGTTTTACCTCGGGAGCATCCATAAATAATTGCCACAACAAACCGGTACGATAATTTTCAAGCATGACCACTTCTGGCCCCTGGTCTATCGCAAGATATCGAGGTGCTGTCCAATTATAATGTTGACTGTGGGCATCATAAAATCCTGCCACGCCCCAAGTGTCTTTCTTAAAATTCTCATATAAATTGCGCATCAGCGCTTTCGATTCAGTTGGAGTATATACTATAGAACTTATGGCTGCAGTAGGCGAAATAATGCCTTTGTCATTGCTGGGCATGTGTGCATCGTATCCTATTGAACCATCATCATTTCGAGAATAAGAGGCTGTTAATCCCCAATAATTATTGCCATACCCTTTGAACTTTTTAGGATTTGCCACGCAGTACAAATAATCAATTTTTGTTTGATTTACATTTACATCCCAGTAATTGGCGTATTGATCTGACAACTGATTTGGATCTAAACCCAAATACGAATAATGTGACCAAAACAATGGTCCTCCAAATTCCTCAGCACCATTGTGTTTTAGAATCAACGGAATATTGTATTTGGTTTTGGCCGAAACAATAGCACCACTCCTAGCCCAGCCTTCGTGATAGGCAATTGGGTTTATAGGGTGTGTTGTCGATGATGCGGCCATGATATAAGTTATTAGACATTCGTTGTATCCCTCAATAGGAAAGTTCTTTTGCCACTCATAATTGGGAGACCAATGCCAATACAACACATTTTTGTTGTTGGTGTACCATTGCCAATTGACTCCTTTCCAAAGGATATCGTATTTTTGCGCTACTTCTTTTTCGGCAGCTGTTCCGTTTTTCAGGTATTCCCGAACGGTTATCATTCCAGCTACCAAAAAGGAAGTTTCGACCAAATCCCCTCCATTATCAAATGTTCCAAAAGGAATTACTTTGCCAGTATTACCGTCAATCCAATGCGACCAGGCACCGTGAAATCGATCTGCTGTAGCCAAAAAACCAGCAATTTTATTTAATCTTTCCGTGCCTTGCTCTCTAGTAATATACCCTCGTGACATTCCCGAAACCAGAGCCATTAAACCAAAACCAGAACCTCCAGTTGTAACAATATTAGCCTCAAAAGAAGGGTCATTTGGAAAATAACGCTCTCTTGCCATTCCCGAATTGACATGTGCATAGTTCCAGAAATAGGCAAAGGTTTGTTTTTGCACCACGTCCATAAGTTCCTCATCTGTTAATTTTGTAACTGGTGGAGTTACCGGTGGAGTTATTGGCGGGTCTACAATAGGACTTGCTCCAGAAGAATCACATCCCAGAAAAGTAAACAGAACAACTAATGTTAAATACTTTATCATTTTTTATTTTATAAAATTGAAAACAAAGCCGTTTAATTTATAACTAAACCACTCTTTCTAGCATTGAACTTTGAAAAAGTTAAATCAAACGGCGTTGCAATACAACTGGATTTAATATCCAGGATTCTGCACCGTTTTCCCATTGGCCTGATTGATGAATTTTTGAGGAATTGGAAACAATTCGTTCTTTCCATCCACAAAAGTTTTACCATCGAGAGCCATTGCTGCTTTTGCTTGTCCAGTTCGCACCAAATCAAACCATCTATCATGTTCAAAAGCTAACTCGTGTCTTCTTTCTGCCCAGATAGCATTTCTCAAAGGAACTTGACCAACCGCTGTAGTATTGGGCAAACCTGCTCTGTTTCTCACTTTGTTTAGCGGTCCGGTAACATCTCCAGAACCTATTTCGTTTGCTGCTTCGGCTTGCATTAATAAAACTTCGGCATAACGCAAGACACGTATATTTTTTGTGGTTTCCCAATCTCCGCCATTAAAAGTTTCTTTGGTTTGGCTCACATACGCTTTTTCATTATACATCGGATTTTCAACAAGAGGCGATACAACTCTACCGTCCCACATGGTTTCCCCTGCAAAAATTATGGTTGCATCTTTTCGAACATCACCCGCTTCATAGGAATTGGCTAAAACCACGCTTGGTGTATTGAAACCCCAGCCCCAGCCACTATTTCCACGTGCGCCTTGAGTCACCATGTAACCCTCTACTCCTTTTGATGGATTGCCACCATTTCCTCTAATTTCAAAAATGGATTCATTACAATCTTCACCCACTTCTCTCCAAAGCGAAGCATAATCCGGAAATAAATCATAGCCCGTAACCAATGCACATTGACTTAAAACACCTTGCCAATTTTTTTGATATAAATATACTTTTGCTAATAATGCATGAGCAGCACCTTTGGTAGCTCTGCCTAGATTAGAAGCAGCGTATCCTCCTTTTTCGGGTAATACAGCAATGGCAGCCAATAAATCACTTTCTATGAAGGCATATACATCTTCTCGTGATCTGCTTGTAAGCGTCATATCGGTATCGGCTGTTGATGATGGAACAGGAACATGATCTACAATCGGTACTCCGCCAAAACAACGAACCAAATTAAAATACATTAATGCTCTAAGAAATTTGGCCTCACCTGTTAATCTAGCCTTAAGATTTGCGTCGGCTTTATCTAATTTTGGTAAGTACAAAAGAGCAATATTGGCTCTACTTATTCCTTGATAATTCCCTTCAAAAACATCCTGAACGGATTGAGAACCTGAATCTAATGTTAAAGCATCGCATTTATCTTTATCTGAACCAGTATCACTTGGAGACGAGCCTTTGTCTGCATCATCAGACGAAATACTGGATAATCCGTTCCAAGAAAAGGAACTTATATTCCAACTCAGTTCTTTATTATAAACAGCCGTTACAAAACTTTCTGCTCCTTCATTGTTATTGTAAATTGATAGCAAATCTGCTTCGGCAATATTTTCTGTAGGGGCAACATCTATAAAGTCGTTTGAACAACTATTACTAAAAATCAGGAATGTTGCCAGTGCTAATGGTCTATATATTTTTTTCATAATCAATTAAAATTTTAAATTAACACCAAAAAGGTAAGAACTGATTGCAGGATAAGCATTAAGCTCTATTCCTTGTGTTCCCATAGGATCTCCATCATTATTTAATTCAGGAGTATAACCCGAGAATTTTTGAGTTATAAAAGGATTTGTAGCTGTTAGATAAAATCGAACAGAAGTGCTACTATTTAATAATTTGTCTAAAGTATAGCCCAACGTGATGTTATTTATTCTAAAATAATCCCCAGATTCTAAGTAATAATTAGAAGAAATTGGCACCGCATTAAAAGGAGTTGGATTAGGTGCACCTGTATTGGTTGGTGTCCAAAAATCGGAGGCAACGGAGGCTTCAATATTTTCGTTACCAAAACGTTGTGCTTTTTTACCATTATAAACTACATTTCCTCCAACGCCATAACCATCTACAGAGAAGTCGATATTTTTGTATTGAAGACCTAAGTTTATTCCGTAATAATAAGTCGGTAAAGACGAGCCAAAAAACTTTCTGTCCGCTTCTACCGGCGCTGAAGTGATATTGTGATTTGCATCATAATACGTAAAATTTCCTGCCGCATCATACCCTGCAACTTCATATAAATAAAAGCTTCCCAAAGGCTCACCTTCTGATAATAATTTAGTGTATTGCCCATTATCAATATTTCCACCTTGCTGCTTGATAGCCAAAGGATTGTAAATATTAGAAACTTCATTTTTATTATTCGAATAATTACCACCTACCCAATATTTAAGATTGTCAGTAATATTATCTTCCCAGCGCAAAGCTATTTCAAACCCTTTATTTGTGATTTCTCCGGCATGAGCAGGTGTACTTCCTGTACCTACGGTAAGAGGCGGTGTAACATTTAGAATCACATTAGAAGTGATTTTATTATACCAATCAAAAGTACCTGACAATCTGTTATCCAGAAATTTCACATCCAAACCAACAGAAGTTTCTTCAGTAATTTCCCAACCCAAAGTAGGATCAACAAAAGCGCCAATAGTTGTTCCTGAATAAAGCGATCCGCCAAAATCATAACTATAACCTGCACCCGATACAAAAGTCTGATCGTTAATAGGAACGTTTTGATTTCCCACTTTTCCCCAACCACCACGAAGTTTTAAAAAACTGATAGTTTTGCTGTCTTTCAAGAATTCTTCCTCAGAAATAATCCAACCAACACTAAATGCTGGGAAAGTTCCCCATTGATAGCCTGTTTGAAATTGCGAAGAACCATCTCTACGAAGTGTACCCGTAAAAAGGTATCTGTCCATTAATTTATATTGTAACCTTCCAAAATAACCTATTAAGTCTTTCTGGTTACTCATTTCGGTACTACCTACATTAAAGCTAGGAGAAGAAGATAATTTTAAACTCCAATAGTTTGAATTTTCAGGAACGTTTCTACCATTGGTAGTCATTTTTCCTATGCTTCCCCACTCTTGGGCAGACATACCCACCATTACCTCTACATCATGTATGTCGGCAAATTTCTTTGAAAAGGTAAAGAAATTATCAAAATTCCAGTTGAAGTAATTACTTGTTGTATTGGCCAATTCATTTATAGGCAAACTAGAAGGATAAGCGGCTTCTGTTCTTGAAGGATCAGCGAGCAGCCACAGATTTCTGGAAGGAGTATAAATAAATGATCTAAAATTATTATACTCAACACCAACACTTGAATTGAATTTTAGAAAATCAAGAATTTGATAATCTAGACCCAAACTTCCCTGCAATAGCATACTGTTTTGTTTCTCGGTGTAATATTCCAACTGAGCAACAGGATTTCCAACATTATTGAAAAAAGATCCCGTAGTAGAAGCCTGACCATCAGCCCCAACAATTGGCCATCCCCATTGTCCGTTTGGATATTTCACCGGAACTATAGGAGATTGCTTGTAGGCTGCCGTAAAAGCCGACAATGGTTTTGGATCTGAATTGGTATTGGCAATACTCAACGTTTGGGTTATTTTTAACTTATCCGAAACTTTAAAATCATTGTTGTTTCTAATCGTAAATCTTTGATAGTCCAATCCATTTAGAATTCCCTGTTCGGTATAATTATTAATACTCAATAAATAATTAATTTTTTCGGTACTTCCTGACAGCGAAACATTATTGGATGAATAATTTCCAGTTCGTGTAATTTCATCATACCAATTGGTGTTATACAACTGATCTGTAGAAAATGTGGGGTTCTGCAATGCCACATCAGAATAATAAGCATAATGATTTGCAGCGGCCATTTTTACTTTCTTCAAAGTAGTCTTTACACCATAAAATCCATCATACGTAATTGTAGTTTTATCTCCCTTACCTCTTTTTGTACTAATAATTACAACACCATTTGCAGCCTGGTTACCATAAATTCCAGAAGCAGAAGCATCTTTTATGACCTCAAGTGTAGCAATGTCGTTGGGATTTAAATTAGAAATATTTTTGGTAGGAATACCATCTACAACATACAATGGCGTTCTGTCAGCACCAAATGTTCCGATACCTCTAATTATAAGTGAAGGTGAACTTCCTGGTACATCAGTTCCGATAACTTGAGCCCCAGCAGCATTTCCTTGAATGGATTGCGTCACATTGGCCACTTTTGCTTTTGTAATAGTAGCTCCAGATACATTTGAAATCGCTCCTGTAATATCCGCTTTTTTACGGGTACCATAACCAATAACGACAATCTCTTTTAATTCATTTTCTTTTGAATCTTTTAAAATGACATTCATTGGTTCTGAAGTTGCTGCCAATGAAACAGCATCAAAACCCAACATACTAATGTTTAATACCTCACCTACTTTGGCTTTGATACTAAATTGTCCGTCAAAATCGGTTTCTGCAGAAATATTGGAAACCGTAGCCACAACTATAGCTCCTGGAATTCCAATTCCTTTACTATCGATTACTTTTCCTTTTATTTCTTGTCCAGACATATAGGCTGGAAGAAGAATTAGTGCTAAAAAGCTAAATACAAAATTTCTCATATATTAATGATTTGTTAAATTCAATGAAGCTAAATTAGCCAATTACAACGTTGTAGTACGCAATATTGAGCTACTACATAACTACATCATCATAATAATAGAGTAAGATATATCAATGAATTGAACAAAAAATTAGTGTAAAAAAGAAAGTCAAAACTACAGTATGATGTAGTAATGATGTATTGGAATTATGTAATAATTTAAGATAAAATAACATAATTCGAAATAAAAAGAAGGAATATTATAAATTTAATAAAAATTTAGAAAGGCTTTCTTCTTGCAAAAGGTTCAACTTTTTTCTCAGTCTATATCGATGCAATTCGACTCCTCTGAATGAAATATTCATCATAGGCGCAATTTCTTTCGAAGAAAGATTCATTTTTAAGTAAATACAAAGCTTAATATCCTTTGACGTTAAGGCAGGATATTTTTTGGAGAGACTGTTTATAAATTCATTATTGATTTGATTCAGATTGGTTTCAAAAGTTTCCCATTCATGCTTGTTGACTGCATTAATTTTTATGGCTTTTCTAATCTCGCTTTTAAGCTTATTAAAATCGGTTTCAGAATCCAAAATCCTTTGAATATTCTCAATCATTTCGCTTTGTTTTGCTATTGAAAGCGATTTGCCGGCCACCTCAGAAGCCTTGGTTTGCAAATTTAATTCCAAAATATGTTTTTCATATTCCTGGCTGTTCAATTCATTTTCGGCTTTGAGTTCCATTTCTAAAATCTCTTTTTGGTGTTTCAGCTCTTCCTCTTGTAAAGCCAACTTTTGAAGATATCGCATTTTGTTCCATTTGTAATATAAAAAGAAGAAAAAAACAATAACAACAAGATATAATGCAATCATCCAAAAAGAAAAATACCAGGGCTTATTGACGCTAAATTCAAAACTAACAGCCTGTTTATAATGCAACCCATCATGATAATAAAAACTAATTTCATGGGATCCACTTTTCAAATTATTCAAAACCACAGTTCCATTTTCAACAGGAATCAAATCCTTAAGATCATCAAGTTTGTAAAACAAATTGGGCTTTGATATTCCATAAATTCCTGAAATAATGTTAATTCTAATTTCGGAATTGTATTTTATTTTGGAATGGTTTTGAACTAAAACGTCATTGTTAAAAGCCTCCACTTTCAAAATATTCTTGTGTTTGTTTTCAAACTTTAGTTGGAGTGAAATAAATCCATCGTCCAGGTTCAATAAATAGTGGTCTCCAGATTTAAAAATTCTCAAATTATCATTTATAATTTTGCCTTTATAATATTTCTCCTGAATGGCATTCCATACAAAATTATTTTTATTGGCGTAAATATGATATAAAAGCCCGTTTTGGTATACCAAAAAATGGTTTTCATCTATAGAAACGATGTCTGAAATGTTCTTGAAATTGGCATTAAACAATGCATTTTTTTCTAATTTTTCAGTTATTGAATTATAAGTATACCAAGTGTTGTCAATCAAGAAAAGGATATCATTTCGAAATTCAAAAATTTTTACACCAAAATCATTTGAAATTTTATTGAGATTAGTGATGTTATATACTTTTTGGGTTTCATTTTTTTCGTTGAGTATAATTCGATACAATCCTCTATAATTATCTGCAGCCCAAATTTCATTTTTAGTATTCTGGGCGACTTGTTTTATTGGTTTTAAAAGCCCATCTATAACCTTATAAATCGATAAATCGTTAGGATCTGTATACAACACTATTCCGCTATATGTTGCTTGCAAATAGCTGTTATTTGCATTGCTTTTTGTTAAATTCCAACCGCCATTTATATTATTTAACTTAGAAAAAACACCATTCTTATACAGTAAATTTCCTTCGTTGTGTCCAATAAGATAACTGTTGTTTATTTTACTGATATTCCATGCTTGCCCTTGGGTGTTGGGAATCAATGAAAAAGTATTGTTTGCGTATTTAAAAACACCATGGTTAGAAGCCATTATATAACCATTATCAGCAGCAGCAACTGAATAAACAGAACCTAGAGTCCCCGAATTATCATAGAAAATTGTAATGTTCGAATTTACCTCAACAAACGCGATTCCATTATCAAGCCCTAACCACAAATTATTCTCCCTGTCTTGGTTAATTGTCAATACCGAATTATTCTCTAGAACGTTATTGCGATTAATATCTATAAAAGTATTATCCTTTAGATTATATACATAAGCGCCTTTACTTGCGGTTCCAATAACAAGCTTATTGTTTTTTATAAACTGTGCATCGTTTATTATGGCTGTTTTTAAGGTTTCATTCAATGGAGAATTCCAAGGCTTGAGGACTCCTTTTTGTGCTATAAAAACACCGTTTTTTTGAGTGAAAACAAAAGTTTTATCTTCAAATTTTTCGATAGAATGGATTACTTTTTTTTCTAAAACACTCCACCCCTTTATGGGAATAAAACGTGAACCAACCATTTTATAAACCCCTTTTTCGACCGTTGCTATCAAAAGCTGGTTGTCAATTACAAAACAATAGGATATAAGATATGGAAGTTTCAGTTTCTTGATTTTTGTACCATCATAAACAAAAATTTCATTGAAAGATTGAAAATAAATTTTGGAATTAAATTTAAAAATTTTCCAAATTTCTTCATTTTCTTTACCATTAAAAACGCTCTCTGAATTTGATATAGAAACGTATTTCATTACTCCATCCTTTCGATACCAATAACCAAATTCTTTATAAGAACCTGAATAAATACGATCGCCTTCAACCATAATTGAACGGATGATAGTTTTATTGGGCAACATGTTTTTTTCCCATTTAACGCCATCATAGCGCAATAAATAATGGTTATTGGCAAAATACATCGCGTTATCTTTTCCTTGAGCCAGACTCCAAATTTGATTATCTCCCTGATAATTGGATTTGCTGTAATTTTCAACAAACGGCAACAATCCTTGCCCTAACGAATTGAATGAAATAAAACAAAATAGAATTAAACTAAAGACATTATTTTTCATATGGAGCTGCAAATTACTTTTAAAAAGAAACAGGGAATTATATTTATATTTCGAACTTTTTTTTTAAAAATTCGAATCCAAAATAAAACGATTAACCCTCAAATATAAACACATTTATTGAATTTACTGCATAAAAAAAAGCCTCTGAATACAGAAGCTTTTTAAAAAATAAAATTAAATTTTAACTCAATAACAATTCATAGACCTGATTTGCTATTTCAATCTCTTCATTGGTAGGGATAACCAAAATTTTTGTTTTTGATTCAGGTGTATTTATTTCTCTCATTTCTTTGGAACGAACTTCATTTTTGGAATGATCCAATTCCAATCCGAAATATTCCATATCGGTACACACCAATTTTCTGATGTAGGATGAATTTTCTCCAATTCCTGCCGTAAAAACGATAGCATCCAAACCATTTAAAGCTGCAGAATACGAACCTATAAATTTCTTAATTCGATAAGCATTCATTGCCAATGCCAATTGACAATCTACATTGCCTTTTTCGGCATTTGCTTCTATGTCTCTTAAATCACTATATCCTGTAAGACCAAGCATTCCGCTTTGTTTTTGCAATAAAGTATTTACTTCATCTACAGTATATCCTAAAGTTTTTACCAGATAAAAAATGACTGATTGATCGATATCTCCAGAACGAGTTCCCATAATCAAACCATTCATTGGACCAAATCCGAGTGTGGTATCGATGCTTTTCCCGTCTTTTATAGCGGTCATACTACAACCATTTCCTAGATGTATTGTAATAATATTTGAAGTTTTATTTACCGAATTGGCTTGCAAAAATTGAATAGCATTTTCCGAAACATATTTATGACTGGTTCCATGAAAACCGTAAACACGAACTTTATTTTCTGTCAAAAGATAATTTGGAATTGCATATTTATGAGCAACTACGGGAATTGTTTGATGAAAAGCAGTATCAAAAACAGCAACCTGTTTTGCATTGGCAAAAATTTCTTCGGCAACAATTATACCTTCAAAATTTGCCGGATTATGCAATGGCGCTAATTCGAAAAGATGTTTAATTTCATTTTTTACATCATCATTTATAACAACAGTATTAGAGAAAGTACTTCCACCATGAACCACACGATGTCCAACAGCTTCAACTTCCTTAGTGCTTTTTATAACACCTACTTGCTCATCCATCAATAATTGAGCAATTTTCTGCAATCCTATTTTATGATTGGCAATAGGCAATGATTCTTCAATTTTTACTAAATTGGTAACATAACTCAAGTTTGAAGTTTCCAAACCAATTCTATCAATCATTCCGCTGCAAATTACTTCATTGGAAGGCATATCAATCATTTGATATTTAATAGAGGAACTCCCGGAATTTATTATTACTATTTTCATATTATAGTCCTTGTGCTTGAATTGCCGTAATCACGACGGTGTTAATAATATCATCTACTGTGCAACCTCGACTTAAATCGTTTACTGGTTTATTCAAACCTTGTAACATTGGTCCGATGGCTAATGCTCCTGTTTCTCTTTGCACTGCTTTGTAAGTGTTATTTCCTGTATTTAAATCAGGAAAAATCAAAACACTTGCATGACCCGCTACTTCAGAATTTGGCATTTTGCTTTGTCCAACTTCTAAATCTACGGCTGCATCATATTGTATTGGTCCTTCAATTTTAAGATCCGGACGTTTATGTTTTACTATTTCGGTAGCTGCTCTCACTTTATCTACTTCATCTCCTTTTCCAGATGAACCCGATGAATAGGAAAGCATCGCAATTTTGGGCTCTATTCCAAAAGCAATACTGGAATCGGCTGATGAAATTGCGATTTCGGCCAATTGCTCTGCAGTTGGATTTGGGTTGATCGCACAATCACCAAAAATAGAAACACGGTCTTCCAAACACATAAAAAATATAGAGGATACTACCGAAGAATTTGGTTTGGTTTTAATGAACTGCAATGCAGGCAAAATAGTGTGCTGTGTAGTGTGCGCCGCTCCAGAAACCATTCCGTCAGCATGTCCTTTATAGACCATCATAGTACCAAAATACGAAACGTCTTCCAGTAAATCTTTGGCCATTCCGAGTGTTACATTTTTAGCCTTACGCAATTCATAATACGTATTTACATAATCATCATAATTTTCAGATTCTTTTGGATTAATAATAGGCACTTTCGAAAAGTCAAAATCCAAACCTAACTCGGCAACTTTATTTTCAATTTGTTTTTTATTCCCAATAATCGAAATATCAACCACATCCATCGCTTGTAGACGCGCTGCAGCTATAATAATTCTTTCATCATTTCCTTCCGGCAAAACAATATGTTTTCTATGCTCTTTGGCTCTTTTAACCAAGTTGTACTGAAACATTTTTGGAGTCATGCCTTCTGCTTCAAAAGCATTGAATTTATTGGTTAATGCATCCAAATCTACATATTTGTCGAAAGTATTAATGGAAGTCTCAATTTTCTGCAAATTACCAGCATAAATTTTAGATTTAATATTTCCAATCTTATTGGCAATATGATAGGTTCCGCCTTCAACAGTAATGATTGGCACAACGGTAGAAAGACCTTCTATCAGCTTTAAAATACTTTCTTCCGGTATGATATTACCTGTCAAAACTATACCCGAAACCGATGGATAATTTGCAGATTCGTTGGCTTGTAATGCTCCAAGAATTATATCGGCTCTATCGCCAGGCGTAATGATAAGTCCATTTTCTTTTAGATGCAACAAATAGTTACACAACTGCATTGCTCCAATACTGTAACTCCCGCTTTGATTATTTAAATATTCATGTCCAAATAAAATTTTGGCATCCAAAACTTCAACAATTTCTTGAATTGTAGGATTATGCAAGCTAGAAATTAATGGAATTGAATTTATTACTATTGATTTTGGCAAACTTTTTTGAAGACTTGAAGTTACCAAATCCAAATTTTCCGGTTGCACTTTATTGGCTATTACTGCCAATACTTCTACCTCCTTCACTTTAAATGAATTATAGGCCAAATTTAGATTATCGACCAATTCATCCAACGTTTTTCCTTCTCCAGAACCTACAATTATCGTTGGTATCCCAAGATTTTTTGCGATAAGTACGTTCATATCCAGCTCGATTACCGTGCCTTCGCCCGAAAAACTAGTACCTTCAACCAGAACAAAGTCAAAACGCTCTTCTAATTTTTTGTATTTTTCAATAATGAGATCGACAACCTCACCCAGTTTTCCTTTATTTTTTTTCTTGATTAACTTACTTTTGGTAATAGCATAAGCATCGTCATAATCGATATCTAAATCAAAATGAGAAATAACCATTTCGATGTGAGTATCTTTTTTTCCTTCCTCATAATCTTCTATTATTGGCCTGAAATAACCAACTTTGGCTGTTCTTCCCAAAAGTGTTCTCATCAACCCTAAAGTAATTATCGTTTTACCGCAATTTTCTTCTATAGTTGCAATATATATAGCTTTATTCATACTTAAAATTTTAAAATATAATCACCAACATGTTTTGTACAAAATTATGTATTTAATTTCCCTTTAAATATGACCAAAATCAGTTTTAAATAATAAACTGCTGTATATAATAATAAATCAGAACCAGTTTCGCTTTTTAAAATAAAAAACCATCCCAATTACCACCAAAAACATAAACCCCATCACCATATAATAACCATTATGATATCTCAATTCAGGCATAATATCAAAATTCATCCCGTAAACTCCCACAATAAAAGTAAGCGGTATAAATATAACAGAGATAATGGTCAGTGTTTTCATTATCTCATTCATCTTGTGCGTTTGTGCTGCAAAAAAGAAATTAGATGCGCTTTCCAAAGATCCCATATCCGATTCTATTTGTTCCAAAAGTTCCAAACATTTTTGATGCAAACGACTGAAAAAACTAAAATTATCCGAATCGATTTCGTTAAACACATCGTCTTCTTTTATACTTTTTATATCATACAATGAGTCCCTAAGCGGGATAATGGAACGTTTCAGGAAATTGAAATTATCCCTATGCTTTTCTATTTTTTCTAAAATAATAGGATCGGCACTACTTTTAGTTAGATTTATTAAATCTTCAATTTTATCTTCCTCGTTTTCAATGGTTATATAAAAATTTCCAATAATTGCATCCAACAGAATATACAATAAATAATCAGCTTTTTTGGCTCGAACAATTCCAGAATTGGTTCGAATGCGCTCGCGAATGTGGGTAAAAAAATCACTTCTTTTTTCTTGAAAAGAAATTAAGATTCCTTTCTTTAACAAAAAACTAATCTGTTCAACCCTTATATCATCTGTAGTTTCAGAAGGCAACATTGATTTTATATTAAAAAACAAAACGTCGTGTTCCTCCTCGAGTTTGGTTCTTCTGGTGGTATTTAGAATATCAGCAAGCATAAAATTATCGATTTTAAAATAGTCTGCAACCTCTTTAAGCAAATCAATATCGCTCAATCCGTGAATATTCAACCAGTTTGTTTTAGTATAATCAATATGCTTTTCCAAGTTGGCAATAGTACCATTCTCATATTCGCTTACGGTACAGTCATCATAAACAAACAATTGCATTTCAATCTCTTTGTTTCTGTGTAAACCTGTATATTCGAGACTAAACGGCTGCAATCGCTTTCCTTTCTTGTATTTAATCTTTCTCATAAAATAATTTGTATAGTAATATTACAAAAAATAAATAATTGTTTGACTTTATAGCATAAAAAAAACCGAGCTATTGCTAACTCGGTTTTAATCTTAATACTTTGTACTAATTTCTTAATACTTATTTTACTTCTTCAAATTCAACATCTTCAACATTGTCACCTTGTGCTTGAGCTTGTGGCTCAGAAGCAGCTTGTTGACCTTGTTCTCCTTGAGCGTACATAGCTTCTGTAGCTGTTTTCCAAGCTGCATTGATGTTGTCAAGGGCTGTTTGAATTGCAGGAATGTCTTGAGATTGGTGAGCCATTCTCAATTCAGTCAATGCATACTCGATCGCTACTTTGTTATCATCAGATAATTTAGCACCAAGTTCTTTCAATTGAGACTCAGTTTGGAAAATCATTCCGTCTGCTTCGTTCAATTTTTCAGCTCTTTCTCTTGCAATTTTGTCAGCATCAGCATTTGCTTCGGCATCTTTTTTCATTCTTTCGATTTCTTCAGCTGTCAATCCAGAAGAAGCTTCGATACGAATATCATGAGATTTACCAGTTCCTTTATCTGTTGCAGAAACTTTGATGATACCATTAGCATCAATATCAAAAGTTACTTCAATTTGAGGAACTCCTCTTGGTGCTGGTGGAATACCGTCTAAGTTGAAACGACCGATAGTTTTGTTATCAGCAGCCATTGCTCTTGCACCTTGAAGAACGTGTAATTCAACAGTTGGTTGAGAATCTGCAGCTGTAGAGAAAACTTGAGATTTTTTAGTTGGTATAGTTGTGTTAGCTTCAATTAATGTAGTCATAACTCCACCCATAGTTTCAATTCCTAAAGACAAAGGTGTAACGTCAAGTAACAATACATCTTTTACATCTCCAGAAAGAACTCCACCTTGGATAGCTGCTCCAATTGCAACAACTTCATCAGGATTAACTCCTTTAGATGCTTTTTTACCAAAGAATTTTTCAACTTCTTCAACGATTCTTGGGATACGAGTAGAACCTCCTACCAAGATAACTTCGTCTATATCATTTACTGTTAAATTTGCATTTTTCAACGCTTTAGCAACTGGTGCCATTGAACGTTTTACTAATGAATCAGTTAATTTTTCAAATTGAGCTCTAGTTAATTTTTTAACTAAGTGTTTTGGTCCAGAAGCCGTAGCAGTCACGTATGGCAAGTTGATTTCAGTCTCTGCAGAAGAAGACAACTCAATTTTTGCTTTTTCAGCAGCTTCTTTGATACGTTGCAATGACATTGGGTCCAAACGCAAATCGATACCTTCTTCAGCTTTAAATTCGTCAGCTAACCAGTCAATAATTTCGTGGTCAAAATCATCACCTCCTAAGTGAGTATCTCCATCTGTAGACAATACTTCGAAAACTCCGTCCCCTAATTCAAGAACTGAGATATCAAATGTACCTCCACCTAAATCGTAAACAGCAATTTTTTGATCTTTACCTTTTTTATCCAAACCGTAAGCCAAAGCTGCAGCAGTTGGTTCGTTGATAATACGCATTACTTTAAGACCAGCAATTTCTCCAGCTTCTTTTGTAGCTTGACGTTGTGCATCATTAAAGTAAGCAGGAACAGTGATAACTGCTTCAGTAACAGTTTGACCTAAATAGTCTTCAGCTGTTTTTTTCATTTTTTGAAGTGTCATAGCTGACAATTCTTGAGCAGTGTACAAACGACCATCGATATCTACACGTGGTGTATTATTGTCACCTTTAACTACAGAATATGGTACTCTCTTTGCTTCTTCAGTGATTTCTGCAAAGGAATGACCCATAAAACGTTTGATAGAAGCAATAGTCTTAGTTGGATTAGTTACCGCTTGTCTTTTAGCAGGATCACCTACTTTAATTTCTCCACCTTCAACAAAAGCGATGATAGATGGTGTTGTTCTTTTTCCTTCAGCATTAGGGATTACTACTGCTTCATTACCTTCCATTACAGAAACACAAGAGTTTGTTGTACCTAAATCAATTCCGATTATTTTACCCATTTTTAATATATTTAATTTTATTGTATACTTATTTTAACGGCTCGAAGACTCTAAGGCAATCTTTATGCCAATATAAAAAACCGAGTAAATTGTCAGTTTTCTTTACAATTGGCATAAATTAATATGACAAACTGACATTTTAAGAATTGGTTAGGCAAGTCCCCATTATGTAAAGAGGCCAAATATAGCAAATGCCTATTCCGCCTCTTTACAAAATGCGGTCGGGCTACTTCGGTAACTTCCGTCAAATGAAATTCACTGAACTCAATGAAAATATATAAATAGTGAAGTAATCATCTTGCGGTTCTAACATCATTAGTAAATGTCTAGAAATCTAATTTGACATACCTTTGTATTCAAACATAATTAATCGATTAATTCAACTGTCAAATAACAAAAAACACCATGAATCTCAAGAAACATTACAATCATCTTTACCGTAATGCAATAGAAAAAAAAACAGCAATTAAACCATATAACCGTTATTTTTATATAAATTTTTATTTTCTGTTTATAAAAAAGACTAAATTGTGCATTTAAATTAACAAATACTACTATTCGCAATTATGCAGCAGCAAGGCATTATTATAACTTTACTATTAATTTTCATAACTGTTAAATCTTTCTCGCAAAACAATAAAGAAACTCAGCTCTATCTTGATGATTTATCAGACCTGACAAACATAAACCATCAAGGGCTGGCATTACAATTGGGTACAAATGTAACCTGGTTTAAAACTGGAGAAGAGAAAAATACCCAATTTGCGGTACCCTCTTTTTTAGTGCGATATGCTTTCGATAGTCATTTTGAAATACAAGGTCAAACCTCATTAAATATAACCAAAGTAAAAAGCAACACTTTCAGCGAATCCAATACCGAAATCAATCCTTACACTTTCGGTGCATTATATCAATTCAATCCCGACTTCAAGATACTTATATTGGATCAGTTTACTGTTAATTATTATTTTACTGCTTTTTTCGATGATCCCAATGAATACATATCCGAAATAGATTTAAATTTTAGCACAAAAATCAATGAAAAAGCCGAAATTGACTATTCTATTGATTATCTGAATTATTACCATTCTACAGACCTATTTGTATTGTCCTTGGAACTCGATTATTATTTATCCCCAAAAACATTAATTGAGATTTCTATAAATGGTCAAAAAACATTAGCTTATTTTAAAGAATCCCTTGACACTTTCACTGCCATTGATTTGACCTTTTTATCAAACCGAAAACATCAGTTCAATATCAATTATATTAGAGATTTTACACAAAAATCAAATTATATTGGATTGTTATACACAAAAGTATTTTAATTTTTTTTCTATTAATACTTTATAAAAACTAAAGAAGTCCTTTTGTAACTTTGGCCATTTGAAACACTAAAGATGAATATCAAACTTATCGCCATCGGCAAAACAGACAATAAAGCATTACAAACCTTAATTGATGATTACACCAAACGGTTGTCGTTTTATATCAAGTTTGATCTGGAGATTATTCCAGATATCAAAAACGTGAAAAACTTATCCGAAAGTCAGCAAAAAGAGAAAGAAGGCGAGCTTATTTTGGCCAAAATTACTCCAACAGATCAGCTCATTTTATTGGACGAAAACGGAAAAACCTTTTCCAGCGTTGCCTTTTCAGACGAATTACAAAAGAAGATGAACTCGGGAGTAAAAACATTGGTATTTGTAATTGGTGGTCCTTACGGCTTTTCGGATACCGTCTACGCTAAGGCAAATGGAAAGATTTCGCTTTCGTTAATGACATTTTCGCATCAAATGGTGCGGTTATTTTTTATCGAACAATTGTATCGTGGCTTTACTATTTTGAGAAATGAACCATATCATCATCAATAAATACATTGCCGAAAATCCCTAGATTAAAATGCAAATTCAATACTTCACAACATGCCTATAATCAATTTTTTACCCAACAAAAATTAATCAATTAAAAACAAAAGAGTACCTTTGATATGTTTAATTTTTTTTAAAATTAAATTTAATAATTATATTTTTTTAAAACCATTTATTAATTTAAAAATATATTATTATGCTTAAGATTATTATTTATTTATCAGTTTCACTCCTATTTATTAGCTCCGTTTCTTGTTCCAATAGTGATGATTCCCCTAACTCTCCGGTTGTATCTTTTAATGCTACTTTAAAAGGAGCAAATGAAGTACCTCCGACCATATCAGATGCAAAAGGTACAGCGAAATTGAGTTATGATAAAACCACCAGAATTTTTACATTAACTGTAACATATTCTGGCTTAACCCCTACCTCAGGACACGTACATGTTGGTGCCAAAGACATTAATGGTGATGCTCTATATACGTTTACAAATTTAACCTCCCCAATAACTTTTACCAGTCCTGCTTTAAATTCATTTCAAGAAAGCCTACTTATGTACAATTCTTTTTATATAAATCTATGCAGCGATACTTTTCCGGAAGGAGAAATAAGGGGACAACTCATCACAAATAGCCCTGGCGGAGGTTGCGGTAGCTGTGTCGGTACCCTTGGCGAGGTGGTAAATTAAGAAATTATCTTTGACACTGTTTTTTTCAATAATTTACGAACTAGCACTTATAATCTTTATCAAACAAAAACACCTTTCAAATCAAAAAAATAAGCCATTATCATAAAAAAAAACGAATTAATAAACAAACTCTTTATTGTGATTGATCCAGATTCCTTTCTTTTTTATAACCAATTTTTCAATCAAAATCTTGTCTTGAATATATTCTCCAAAAGATAAATTTTTATCAAACGAAAATATAATTTCACATTCTCTTTCAATAAATAAATTATTCAAATTTGATAATTCATTGACAGAATAAATACTGTCATTAATTTTGACCAAACCATTCTTTTTAAAACATATAAAACTATCCAAAATAAACGGCTTCTCCATTTTATAATACACTTGCGTGAAAGGAATAAAAGCCAAGTTTTTGCCAATAGTATCGGCATAAGAATAATAATTAAGTGCCAATTCATTTCTATGTTCTTTTTCCTCGCGTTTGCGTTGCTGTAATTTCATCACTTCAGGAATGACCAAACGCAAAGGCAGTCGCTTATCAATATTCAAAATCCAATTGGTTGTAATAATGCTGTTTTTTCTGTTTACTTCGGCCAGAGTATCTTTGCCGTTCACTCTGAAAAAAATATAAATTGGCGAAAGATCAACTACGTCTTTTACAATCGATCGATCTGATTTTGGCAATAAAACATCTTCTTTATTCCCACAAGAAACACAAAATAAGAGTACAATTCCAAATAAATATTTCATCCTTTTAATTTAGTTTATTAAACAAAGTAATGCATTCGACCGCTTCTTTTACATCGTGGACCCTAAGGATTTTAGCCCCTTTGATCAACGCAATCGTATTCAGAACTGTGGTACCGTTCAGCGCCATTTCTGCATTCGAATCCAATATTTTGTAAATCATCGATTTTCTGGAAATCCCAACCAATAATGGCAAATCCAGCATTTGAAACAATTCTAATTTTTGCATCACATCATAATTTTGGGCCAGTGTTTTGGCAAAACCAAAACCAGGATCCACAATTATATCATTTATTCCAAGCGATCTTGCAGCAGCAATCCGCTCCGAAAAATAGAACAACATTTCCTTGATTATATCTTCATATTGCGTAAGCGTTTGCATCGTTTGTGGCGTTCCTTTCATGTGCATCATGATATACGGAACATTATATTTAGCAATAGTTTCCAACATTTTATCATCGAGTTTCCCGGCCGAAATATCATTGATAATCGCTGCTCCATTTTCGATACATATTTTAGCCACTCCAGCCCTAAAAGTATCTATTGAAAGTATAATTTCAGGAAAATGTTTTTGCAGCAAATTAACAACAGGAATAATTCTCGAGATCTCCTCTTCCTCCGAAACAAATTCGGCATTGGGCTTACTCGAATATGCTCCAACATCAATAAAAGCGGCTCCCTCTCTGAGCATTTTCTCCACTCGTTCCAGAAGTTCGTTTTCATTTTTATACTTCCCACCATCAAAAAAAGAATTGGGAGTTACATTCAAAATTCCCATTACTTTTGGTGTAGATAAGTCTATGAGTTGTTCTTTGCAATTTATTGTCATTCCAATTTGGTTTTAGAAAACTTAAATACTGCATTCAAAAAAATTATTCTTATTTTTGATGCAATTTTAGACAAATATACATCAATAATGAAGAATACTTCACAAGAATATGATAACGTGATTGCCATTTGTCGCTCACTGTTTATCAACAAAATGAAAGATTATGGTAGTGCCTGGCGCATTTTGAGACTTCCTTCTCTAACCGATCAAATTTTTATAAAAGCCCAAAGAATTAGAAGTTTACAGGAAAATGAAATCCGAAAAGTCGATGAAGACGAAACCGGAGAATTCATTGGTATTATCAATTATTCGATTATGGCATTGATTCAATTGGAATTGGGAGTAGTCGATCAACCCGATTTGGATACCGAAAAAGCAACTCAATTATACGATGCCAAAGTAGCGTTGACCAAAGAACTAATGGAAAACAAAAACCATGATTATGGAGAAGCTTGGCGCGAAATGCGTGTAAGCTCACTAACTGATTTGATTTTGCAAAAATTACTTCGGGTAAAACAAATAGAAGACAACAAAGGAAAAACAATTGTGTCAGAAGGAATAGATGCCAATTATCAGGACATGATTAATTATTCTATTTTTGCCTTGATTCTAATGGGTTTTAAGAAATAACAACTCATTAACAAAAATAATAACGACTCTATTTATCTTTATCAAAAACATAAAAAATGAAAAACATTATTACTCAATTCTCCCGAATATTCGTTGGAGTTCTCTTTATAATCTCAGGATTTATAAAACTGAATGACCCTGTTGGTTTCTCTTATAAACTGGCAGAATATTTTAGTGAGCCTGTTTTTAACATGCCTTTTTTTGTTCCTTATTCGTTGGCCATCGCTTTATTTATAGTGATTCTAGAAGTGGTTTTGGGCGTAATGCTGCTGATAGGTTTCAAATCAAAATTAACGATTTGGCTGCTGCTTTTATTAATCATCAAATTTACATTCCTAACATTCTATTCCGCTTATTTTGACGTCGTAAAAGACTGTGGATGCTTTGGAGATGCCTTGCACCTTACCCCTTGGCAATCCTTTACTAAAGACGTTGTTTTATTGTTTTTTATAGTAATCCTTTTTATCAATATGAAATTGGTAAAACCTTTATTCAGCAATAAAATTCAAAACATCTTGGCTGTACTGACTGTTTTTCTTTGTGCATTTATGGGTTATTGGGTAATCAATCACTTGCCGCTGAAGGATTTCCGCGCTTTCAAAGTGGGAAATAATATCCAAAAAGGAATGGAAATTCCGGAAGATGCTCCAAAATCGGTAGTTGAAATGATTTTCATTTACAAAGTGAATGGAGTTGACAAAGAATTTACCGAGAAAGATTTGGCCAATATTCCAGCAGGCGCCACTTTTGTAGACAGAAAAGACAAAGTAATTACCGAAGGTTACATCCCTCCTATTCATGATTTTGTTATGGAAAAAGATGGATCCGACTATAAGGAAGAACTACTTCAAGAGCCCAAATTATTGATGATTGTTTCCTATGATTTGGCATTGGCAAATGCAGATGGTCTTGCCAAAATGGAACAAATTAATAAAACGGCAGTTCTAAAAGGGTACAAAGTGATTGGAATGACGGCTTCGGCTCCCGACGAAATTACCAAAATCAAAAAGCAATACGGCATCACTTTTGATTTCTATTTCTGTGATGCTATTCCATTAAAAACAATCGAAAGAGCCAACCCAAGTTTTGTCATTCTTGAAAAAGGGACGGTAAAACAAAAAGTTCACTATAATGACACAGAAGATTTAATTTTTTAATTTTCAATTTTACACCAAAAATATCAACCTTGTAGGAATAACATTTTTCTACAAGGTTTTTTTTTAGTTGTAACTGTGGAATTAAAATTTAAATCACAAAAAAATATCAACTATAACGATATTGTATGAAAATTTGAAGATTTTCTCATCAAAATTCCAAAATCTGTTTACCTTATTTACAATTCTTTAGTTAACTTTGTGAAAATTAAATTTAAATGAAAAAAATTGCTCTTTTAATTATTGCTTTTGTAACATTCTCATGTACACAGGCACAAAAAACGGAATTTTCTAAAAAAGCACTTTCCGAAACTTTATTAGCAACTGACGGAAGTCAGGTTTCCTTCAAAGATATTTTAAAAGCCCAAAAAGGCAAAACAACCGTAATTGAAGTTTGGGCTTCATGGTGCGGAGATTGTGTAAAAGCAATGCCTAAAATAAAAGAACTTCAAGCCAATAACCCAACAGTATCTTATGTTTTTATCTCTATGGACAAAACCGCTGATAAATGGAAAGAAGGCATCGATAAACACCAATTAAATGGTTTACAATACATGGCAAACGATGGTATGAAAGGTGCGTTTGGTAAAGCAATTGACTTAGATTGGATTCCGAGATACATCATTATAGACAAAACCGGAAAAATAGTTCTTTATCGTGCCATAGAAACCGACTTTGATCAAATTAATGCAACTTTGAAACAATTGCAATAGTAATTGAAAAATAAAATATTAAAGAAATCTATTATACAAATATAAATACTACAAAAATGAGAAAGAAGATTGTTGCAGGAAACTGGAAAATGCATAAAAATGCTGCACAAACAAAAGAATTATTAAACGAATTATTATCTCAAATCCCAGCAGAAACTTCTGCTGAAGTAATTGTTGCCCCTACGTTTGTAAACCTTGTATCAGCCGTAGATAATTTAACCCACTCAAACATAGGTGTTGCTGCGCAAAACGTTCACCAAGCCGAAAGCGGAGCCTTTACAGGTGAGATATCTGCTGAAATGCTAACAAGCATTGGTGTGAAAAATGTAATTCTGGGCCACTCAGAGCGTAGAGCTATTTTTCATGAAACAGATGCTATAATTGCAAGTAAAGTAAATACTGCTTTGAAACATGACATGACTGTTATTTTCTGTTTCGGCGAAGAATTAAAAGACCGTCAATCAGGAAATCATTTCAATATTGTTGAAAACCAATTGAAAGATGGTTTATTCCACATTGAAGCCAAAGATTGGGAAAAAATCGTTTTGGCTTATGAGCCAGTTTGGGCTATTGGTACAGGAGAAACTGCTTCTCCAGATCAAGCACAAGAAATGCATGCTTTTATCAGAGAAACTGTTCGTAAAGCTTACGGTAGTGATATTGCAGAAGATGTTTCAATTCTTTATGGTGGAAGTGTAAAACCTGATAATGCCAAAGAAATTTTCTCTAAACCAGATGTTGACGGAGGTCTTATTGGTGGAGCTGCTCTTAATGCAAAAGATTTTATTGCCATAGTAACTTCTATCTAAAAGTTATTTTCAAATACTCAAAAAGCGATACAAAACATTTTGTATCGCTTTTTTTTTGTTTAATAATTTATTTTTTTTGAGCAAGAATGAATAATTGAGAACAATTATACTGTTTTTTGATTACTATGTTTTTTTTCAAAAATCAAACATCAATTTCCACAAAAAAACCAACGACAGGAATACCGTTGGTTTTTTCGACAATCAAATTATAAATCCAGTTTATTTTAATGACTTCAATTGATCAATCGCGTATTGATTGGCGGGATCAATACCTAGTGTTTTTGTAAAACTGTCTTTTGCCTTTACTTTATCAGTATTTGAATAAATAACACCCAAATTATTGTAGGCTTCCATTAACTTGGCTTTCATACCTTTTGTAGATAATTCGGCTGCATCTTTCTTATTGGCTGTTGCAATGAAATCTTCATAATTTTTGGTTACTAATATATCGTTTTTGAGCAATACTTGAATTCTAGCTTTAAAAAGGTAAGCATCCTGAGTTGATGGAGAGGCTGCAATAACAGTATCTAAGGCCACATCCGCTTTTTTCAATTGCTCGATTTGTTGTGGACTTAAATTTTCAATACCATTACAAGCCCAATATACTGAAGAGGCAAAATAGAAATTATCCATCAAAAATGATTTTGTTTCTGGGTTTGCAATTGCGATTTCATAAATAGTAGCCGCTTGAATGTATAATTTCTTATCATACAATTTTTTTGCAAATTCAGGAAGTTCACTTGCAATTGCAGGACTCATTTCAAATGCTTTTTTAAAATCCAAAATAGCATTATCTACTTCTAAATTATCAATAGGAGTTGCATTCAATGCTTTGCTTAATTTTGCGGCACCTATATAGTAATAATCTCTGGCAATAACTCTATTGGACGGATTTGAAACAAAAGTAGTTAGCGAAGATATAGCGGTGTCAAAATTGTTGTTATAATATGCCGAATACCCTAAATAACGATAAATTCTTGGATTTACTTTATCCAATTTACTCATTTCGTTCGCCTCCGCTTCAAGTGCTTTGTAGTCTTTTGCTAAAATTAGAAAATCGGCGTGGCGCATACGGGATTCCAACGAATAATCAGTTAAACTCATGTATTTCTCATAATATCCCAACCCCTTTGAAATATGCATATCATATTTTCCTGCATCATTCATAGCCCATAAATATTCGGTTTCAGCCAATTCACGATAAACTGGACCATAATTAGGATTTAGAGCAATTACTTCATCAAATGAAGTTTTGGCCACAGGAAAATTGTGTGCATTTTTAATTAAAGTTCCCAATCCCATTTTTGCTCTTAGCAATGTATTGTCTAATCGGAAGGCTTCACGATAACATTCATAAGCATTGTTTTGCTTTTTATTGAATTTATAAGCATCACCCAAAGCCAACAACACTGTTGTATTCGCAGGATCAACCAATCTGGAATTACTTAAAATCTCAATTGCTTTTTTATAATCTGGGTGATCTGAATAAGTATAGGCTTTGCCAATATATACGGTTTCTTCCAAATCTTTTTTACCGCTATTTTGAGTGGCCAATGCAAAATCCTTTTCCGCTTCAGCTTTATCTCCTTTATCTAATGCAATGTATCCCAATCCAATGTAGGTAAAATTTCCTTTGGTTGAGCATTTAATTCCTTCGTCAAAATGCTTTTTGGCCGCTGAATAATCTCCTTGTAGCAGACAAACATTTCCCAAAAGAAATTTGGCATAGCCATCAGAAGGCTTAGCGGTTGAAATGGTTTCTAAAATATTTTTTGCTTTTTCATATTGTTCGGCATCAATAGCAATTTTTGCTTGTTTTATATCCTGCGCTTGCCCCAAAAAAACAGAAAATAGTGTTGCGACGGTATAAATAAAAACTTTTTTCATGGTAGATTTATTAATTTGAATATTAAAATAGTGCTGCATTAAATTGGAATAATACAACTGTACAAATATAAAATAATATAAAACAAAAACAGCAGGTTTTAGCAATTAATTATCTATAATTCAGCAAGTTATATTTTTAAAAACATGATAAAAATCATTTTTTATATGCGTAAAAAAGGTATAACTATAACCAAAATATGAGTTCTAAAATCAGAAAACAACACTTTCAACAATCAAAAAAAACACTAACTATTCATTTTCAATTGGTTATTACTCGCTTTGACCAGAAAAACCGTGACATAACAAAGAGAATCTTTTTTAAATAAAAATTACTTGCGCAGAGTTGATAAAAAAAGAATTGAGAATTAAACTCAAGTTAATAAATATTAAATTATTTTTAAAATTCAAAAAAGCATTGCATCCTATTGTTACCTTTGCAAAAAAATTAAACATGTCAAATATATACATCGGATATCATTTTACCATCGAACCAAAAGAACTTGGATCAGAAATACTAATTGCAGAATTGGGCGAAAAAGCCTTCGAAAGCTTTACTGAGACCGAAACAGGTATTTCTGCCTTTGTTCAAAAAGACCTTTGGGATGAAACTATATTGGAAGGCATTCAGATATTACAATCAGAAGAATTCAAAATCGATTATACTTTTGAAGAAATTGAACAAGTAAACTGGAACGAAGAATGGGAAAAGAACTTTGAACCCATTGATGTAGAAGGAAATTGTCATGTACGCGCACCATTTCATCCAAAAACAGATGCTGAATATGACATTGTGATTGAGCCAAAAATGAGTTTTGGGACAGGACATCACGAAACGACACACATGATGATTCAACATTTATTAGAAATGAATGTTACTGGATTGAAAACATTGGATATGGGTTGCGGAACAGCAATTCTTGCAATACTTGCCGAAATGAAAGGCGCTCAACCCATTGATGCTATTGATATTGACAATTGGTGTTACCTGAATTCTATAGAAAATGCCGAACGCAATAACTGCAAACACATCACTGTTTATGAAGGAGATGCTGCTTTGTTAAAAGACAAAAAATACGATTTAATCATTGCCAACATCAATAGAAACATTTTATTGAATGATATGCAAAGTTATGTCGATTGCTTAAATCCAAAAGGAACAATATTATTTAGTGGTTTTTATGAAGAAGACATCCCTTATATTGATGCATCTTGCACCGGTAAAGGACTAACATATGTTAAAAAATTTCAAAGAAACAACTGGGTATCATTAAAATACGTAAATTAGTATCTGTTTTCTTTATTAATCCAATAAGTACAAAAACCTAAAAACATGAGTACAAAAGAAAAAATAAGAGAAAGAGTTAGTGTAGAAGAAATAACTTCTATCAATAACGAAATTATAGTATACAATGACGATGTAAATACTTTTGATCATGTTATAGACACCTTAATCAGAGTTTGTGGACACACCTCTATTCAGGCAGAACAATGTTCTTTAATCGTACATTACAATGGAAAATGCACTGTAAAAACAGGCGAATATGATAAGTTAAAAATACAATGCACCAGATTATTAGATGCTGGTTTAACCGCAGAAATAATCTAAGCTACAATACCGTTTCCAAAAACGAGTTTTTGATGAAGCCTATTTGAGACAATACCAGTCTCAAATGGGCTTTTTTATTGCTTCTTACCGAAAAAAGTTCAATTGTTAAAAACTAAAAATAATACACAAAAAAATATCAAAAAAACATACAATATCAACAATTATTTTATATTTGAAAAAAAAATAGCTTTTATGGAGGAATATGGTAAAATTTTAGTTTTTGTTATGCCCATTTTTTTAATACTAATTATAATCGAAAAGATATATGGGCATTATAAAGGAGAAGACACGTCACCTACTATGGATTCTGTTTCGAGTGTAAGCTCCGGAATGGTTAATTCCGTAAAAGATGTTCTGGGAATAAGCATTACACTAATCACTTATGATTGGTTCGAAAACAAGTTTGCTATTTTCCACTTGGAACCAACAATTTTAGCCTATATTATAGGATTTATAGTTATTGATTTTTATGGTTATTGGAGCCATCGGTTGTCACACCAAATCAATTTTTTATGGAATAAGCACGCTATACACCATAGCAGCGAAGAATTTAATCTTGCTTGTGCTTTGCGCCAAACCGTTTCTAGTTTTGTCAATCTTTTTACTTTTTTATTAATTCCAGCAGCTCTTTTGGGCGTACCGCCAAAAGTAATTGCCATTATACTTCCTATTCATTTGTTTTTACAATTTTGGTATCATACAAAGCATATCAAAAAAATGGGGTTTCTGGAACAAATATTGGTAACTCCATCACACCACCGTGTCCATCATGCTATCAATCCCATTTATATGGACAAAAATCATTCGCAAATTTTTATTATTTGGGACAAAATTTTCGGAACTTTTCAAGAAGAATTAGATAGCGTTCCTCCTGTTTTTGGTATTACGAGACCAGCTCAAACTTGGAATCCCATACGTATCAATTTTCAGCACCTTTGGTTACTGATTACCGATGCTTGGCGGGCCGAAAAGTGGAAAGACAAACTTACTATTTGGTTCAAACCCACTGGTTGGCGTCCCGAAAATTTTGAAGAAAAATATCCTGTAAACAAAATTACAGATGTTTATGGGTTCGAAAAGTATGGCACTCAGCATTCCAATAAATTGATGTTTTGGGCATTATTTCAAGCCGTAATTACATTGTTGTTGATTACTTATCTGTATAATTCCATAGCCGAAATCGGCTTGCCAAATGTGTTTATTTATGGTGCGTTTGTATTTCTTACCGTTTATAGCTACACCGAGTTGATGGATACCCGAAAGATTTCATTGTTTTGGGAAGGACTTAGGTTCTTTTTCGGAATAGGAATTGTTGCTTATTTGGGAGACTGGTTCGGGATGAATCGCCTTTTCCCTTTTGCCAGTTACATTATAATAGGGTATTTGGCTCTATCGTTAATAGTTACGATTTATTTTGTAAACACCAATTTTGATAAAGAAAAACCCGTTCTAGCAACTTCTTAAAAAATCTATGAAAACAAATTCACTTCTCAAAACCTATATGGGTTTTACTATTATTTATCTAGGCCTTCTCTTTTTCAATCTGGAAGGTTTTGACGTGTTTATGAAACCGGTTTTACTCCCAATTTTACTGGCAGCAGTTGCTGTCTCTGAAGATTTTTCGACCAAAAAAATCCTTTTGATTGCCTTGACTTTTTCATGGATCGGAGACATTATACTTTTGTTTACAGACAAAGGCGAACTCTATTTTATATTCGGATTAATAGCTTTCCTCATATCTCACTTGGTTTATATTGTTCTTTTCAGCAAACAACAAAGCACAAGAACCTACAGCAACAAAGTTCTATTTTGGGTCGGATTTGTTGCTATACTATCTTATTTTATTTTCATGATTAACACTTTATTTCCAAAACTTGGCCCACTAAAGATTCCGGTTTTGGTATATGCAATTGTAATAACTACAATGCTTTTCTTTGCTTTCAAAGGCAGTCTAAAATGGTCAATTCCGGCAAATAATTACATTTTGATTGGGGCGATAGTATTTGTAAGTTCCGATAGTATTTTGGCTTTCAACAAGTTTTATGCACCTATAACTCAGGCTTCGTTTTTCATCATGGCAACATATTGTGTGGCGCAATATTTAATCGTGGCTGGAATTTTAAAACTTAATAGCAACGATAGGAATGATCTTTAGGGCTTATCGCTAATAAGACAAAAAATAAAAATAAAAAAAAGCATTTTCCGATTTAGAAAATGCTTTTTTTATTACAAAACTTTGGGTAATCAATGAGGCAATTTACTTTTTAAAGCACCATAAATAATAGTTCCGATAAGTGCTCCAATTAGCACTATAATTACTGGCATAAACCCAGCGCCAATCAATATAAAAATAGGTCCGGGACAAGAGCCTACCAGCGCCCAACCCAAACCAAACGAAACTCCTCCTATCAAATACCTTAGAGAACCTTTTTCTTTTTCGAGAATTTCGATAGGCAACCCATTGATGTCCTTTATATTTTTTCTTTTTATAATCTGAATCCCAGTTATTCCAGTCGCAACGGCAACTCCAATAATGCCATACATATGAAAGGATTGAAATTGAAACATTTCATAAATACGATACCAAGAAACGGCTTCCGACTTGGTGAGAACGATTCCAAAAAGAAAACCAACGAGAAAATATTTTAATACAGTCATAGTCTAGAAAATTAAGGGTAATATAAAATGAGCCATTATCAATCCACCAATAAAGAACCCAATAACGGCTTTAAGCGAAGGCAATTGCAAATTACTCAATCCAGAAATGGCGTGCCCTGATGTGCAGCCACCTGCATAGCGCGTTCCAAAACCTATAAAGATTCCACCAATTAATAAAATCAAAATACTTCTGGGTGACTGCCAAATTTGTTCTCCAAAAAGTGCATTAGGCATTAATTTGCCATCAGGAGCATCAATCCCCAGTTGTGCAAGTTGTGTAATCGTTTTGGGATTAATGGAAACATTTGAAGGATCACTCATAAAATGAACCGCTACAAAACCTCCAGCCATAGCTCCCAGCACCACGAGAAAATTCCAACGATTGGCCCTCCAGTCAAAATCAAAATATTCAAAACGTTTTCCCAAGCCGGTCATCGAACATAAGGATTGGAGATTGGTTGACATGCCAAAATTCTTTCCAAAATAAATCAGGGAAAGCATAATCATTCCGATTAAGAATCCAGAAACATACCAAGGCCAAGTATGCGAAATTACATCCATATTTATTATATTTATTGTTTCAATTACAAATATAAAAGGTTTTAGTCAAAATCAGAGAAATTGATCCTTTTTGATAAAAATTTACAAGGAATATAGCCTGAAGTTGACAATAGCGCAAAGTTCTTTTTATATTTGTGGTACAAAAAACATCATTTTAAATTTATAAACTAATCTAATGAAAAAAATATTGGTATTTATTGCTTTACTCCTTTTAATGGTTTCTTGTGGGAGTATTAAATCATCCCTAAAAAATATTGACAATAATGCTCCAGTTCCTGTATTAGGCAAAAATAACACCTTTGTAATCACTGAGTATAGTAAAGACAAAAGATACGGTTATGACAAGGACTACCCCATCAATATCTATTATAGAGGTACCAAAAACGACACCATCAACCAAAAATATTTCCTGAAAGCCCTTGCTGGGCCCAAAGGAGAAAAGATAACCTACACCAAATTGGAAAACTGTTGCCCTTTCCCGACAAAAAACAGTGACGTTGGTGCCGGGTTTTTAGATGTTTACGAATTGCAATGGGAAGGTTTAAAAAAACCTGTTCTTTTGTATCTGAACATTTACGAAAGAGGGCTATTGATGGTTCCTGTTGGTCTTAGCTTGAAGAAAATGTAATTGAAATCTTTGAAAACCTCACCCTGAAGGAAAAGATTGCAAAAGATAGCAGGTATAGCTCGTAATTAGACTCTTTACTCTTCCAAAAATTATTTACAAAATGTAATTCGAAAATCGTATTTCCTAACTACATTTGCACTTTCAAAAAAAACACACTATGAACATACATCATATTCCACAAATCAAACATACTGAGAGCGGTAACTTTTTTTTGCTTGCTGGCCCTTGCGCCATTGAAGGCGAAGAAATGGCGATGCGAATTGCAGAAAAGCTAGTAGGTATTACCGATAAACTACAAATTCCTTTTGTTTTCAAAGGTTCTTTTAAGAAAGCAAATCGTTCCCGAATAGACAGTTTTTCAGGAATTGGAGACGAAAAAGCACTTAAAATACTAGAAAAAGTTTCTAAAACTTTTGGTGTACCAACCGTTACGGATATCCACACTAATGAAGATGCTGCAATGGCTGCAGAATACGTAGATGTGTTACAAATTCCTGCATTTCTTGTTCGTCAAACGGATTTGGTTGTGGCTGCTGCCAATACCGGAAAAGTAGTCAACTTGAAAAAAGGACAATTCATGAGCCCGGAAAGTATGAAACACGCTGTTCAAAAAGTTTTGGATTGTAATAATCAAAACGTAATGGTAACGGATCGTGGCACTATGTTTGGCTACCAAGACATGATTGTTGATTACCGTGGTATCCCAACGATGCAGCAATACGCTACAACGGTTCTAGATGTTACTCATTCTTTACAACAACCCAACCAAACTGCTGGCGTAACTGGAGGAAGACCCGATATGATTGAAACGGTTGCCAAAGCAGGAATAGCTGTTGGTGTTGATGGTATCTTTATCGAAACTCATTTTGATCCAGCACATGCCAAAAGCGACGGTGCCAATATGTTGCACTTAGACTACTTTGAGCCATTAATGACAAAATTGGTTGCCATCAGAAAAACCATAAATCAATTTTAAATTTAAATAAGATACATTGAAAACAAATTTTTTATACGCTGCTTTTTTAGTTCTTTTTTTATCGATTAATGCTTTTGCGCAAGAAGATGTACCCTCTACTGAAAGATATACAGCACACAACAAAGGAAAGTTCTTTGCACAATGGGGCGGAAACAGAAGTTATTACACTACTTCAGACATTCATTTTGAAGGAGAAGGATACAATTTTACAGTAGAAAATGCACAAGCTCATGATTTACCAAAAGGCTGGAATATCGATTACATTAAACCAGGAAGCTTAACTTCTTCACAAACCAATTGGAAAATTGGGTATTTTATCAAAGATAAGTTTAATGTTTCTATTGGGATTGATCATATGAAATATGTGATGACTCAAAATCAAACAGCAATGATTAATGGAACTATTAATTTGCCTTCGACTCACCCTGGCTCTCAATTTAACGGAACCTACAATAACGAACCAGTAGATTTAACTGACGGTAAATTTTTAAAATTTGAACATACAAATGGATTAAATTATGTCTTTACCGAAGCAGCTTATTATACTGATATTTCCTCATTTTTTGGAATTACAAATACCGATATTTTTCAACTAAATTTTACAGAAGGAGTTGGAATGGGATTTTTGGTTCCGAGAACAGATGCTACAGTTTTACAAAACCAAAGACATGATGAGTTTCACATTTCAGGCTATGGTTTTTCTGCAGATGCTGGTTTGAATTTTACATTCTTCAAACATTTTTACATGACAACTGAGTTAAAAGGGGGTTATATTAACATGACTGATGTAAGAACAACATATACAAATGATCATGCTCAACACCATTTTTTTTACGGAGAAACTATTATTTCTTTTGGTGCTATATTTCGAGTTTAATCTTTTCAAATTATACTATAAAATCTCCTTCGGGAGATTTTTTTATTTATACAACGTTTTGGCTTCCAGAATCACATCTTGCAAAATAGCATTGTCAATCTCTTCCAAATTAAAATAACGAAGTGACTTTACAGTATTTCTCTTTTCATCAACAAGACTTTCTTGATTTCTTTTTAATTGAAATCCTCTGGCAAAACCAGCATCAACAAAGTCTTTTTTTGAATTAGAAATCAAATAGCAAAACATCCTTTTTTTATAATACAGATAAGGCATTCCCCATTTAAAATGCATTTCTAAATCTGGAATTTCACGTATAAAAACACTGATCAAATGCAATAGCATCATTTGATGTTTTTGTGATTGGCGCCAAATGTATTCATCGGTCAATTTCATTCAATAAAAATAATTAAAAAGTATTGGATTTGTAAAATTTTATTACTTACTTTGCAATTCAAAGTACTTTATATATGGAAGATAAATATTTACAAGACATTAGTGACATCAAGAACATGATGAACAAATCATCTCAGTTTATATCATTGAGTGGTTTGGCTGGAATAATGGCTGGCGCATATGCTTTGATAGGCGCTTACATAGCCCATAAATTAATCCAAAATAACAACAACTACATTATAACTTTAGAAAGCACAACTTTCAAACTTATTTTATTGACAGCTTTTGTTGTATTGTTTTTGTCTATAACTACCGCTTCATTACTAACCTTTAAAAAAGCAAAAAAAGAGGGAGAAACTGTATGGAATGCTACGACCAAAAGATTGCTGACCAATTTCTTGATTCCCTTGGTTACCGGAGGAATTTTTGGCTTGTTATTATTACGAAACGGAAGCTATGGTTTAATAGCACCGGTTACACTGATTTTTTATGGATTGTCTTGTGTAAACGCAAGTAAATACACTTTTAGAGACGTTCGCTATCTCGGAATCACAATTATAATCTTAGGTCTTATTTCTACTGAATTGTCGGGATACGCATTGGAGTTTTGGGCATTAGGTTTTGGAATTTGCCATATCATTTACGGAAGCATGATGTATTTTAAATACGACAGGAATTAGATTTTAAAATGCAGATGAAAAAAATATCTAACATGAAAAGATGAAAAAAACAAAATACATTTTTGCCATAGTTACCTTTCTAATGAGTTTTGGATGTGCTTTATTCATTGCTAATTCAATGTTTGGAAATATACTTTTTGGTGCTCGAACTGTTACTCTATTAGATAAAATACAAGAAGGCGATATGATTTTTCAAACTTCACAATCCAAACAATGTGAAGCCATTCGAATAGCAACCAACTCCAAATTTTCTCATTGCGGAATTGTATTTATTGAAAAGGGTAAAAAATATGTATTTGAAGCAGTACAACCCGTAAAAAATACTCCGCTCGAAGTCTGGATCAATCGCGGAAAAGACGGTCGTTTTGTGGTAACAAGAATTAAAAATGCGCCTTCACTTTTAGATTCATTAACGATTCGAAAAATGAAGAATTATGGGAATCAGTTAAAAAATAAAGACTATGATTTGTATTTTGAATGGTCTCATGATAAAATGTATTGCTCCGAATTAATCTGGAAAATATATAAAAATGGAGCTGGAATCGAATTATGCCCGCTTCAAAAATTAAAAGATTTCAATTTAAAAGACCCGAAAGTTCAAGCAATATTAGACGAAAGATATGGGAATACTATTCCGTTGGAAGAAAGCGTTGTTGCTCCTGCCAATCTAGAAAATGCCAAAACAGTTACAACAATTATAGATACTTACTAAGATTTGAAAAACATTATTCAAAATATAAATAAAGCTTTTGACCACCGCATACGACTTGGTATCATGTCGGTTTTGATGGTCAATGAATCGGCCGATTTTAGTACTTTAAAAGAATTGCTGGGTGTTACTGATGGTAATCTCGCCAGCCATACCAAAGCTCTAGAAATCGAAAATTACATTGCTATCGAAAAACAGTTCATTGGCAAAAAACCGAACACAAGCTACAAAGCAACCAAAGATGGCCGTAAAGCATTCGAAGATCACATTAATGCACTCGAAAAATTAATACAGAAACGATAAGGTATTTTTTTGTTTTTAAACTTTGAATTTCAAAGTACTTTTAAATACACAAAAACAGTAAATACAAAAGAAAGAATAGTAACAAAAAAAAAACAATGAAAGACAAACTAATTGAAAAAATGTACGAATGGAGCAAAAAGCCATATCAGCGATTCTTTAAAAACAAAAAAGCTTGGGAGATTGACAAACAAGGATTACTCGATTATCCTGAAGAAACATTAGGCTATCATTTGGGACAATTTCTACTAAAAAATAATTTTGACATTCAACCCAAACTAGAAGATCACGATATTATACACGTACTCACAAACACTGGTGTAAGCGTTCGAGAAGAAATAGGAATGCAATATTACCTATTGGGAAATGGAAAAAAAAAGTTTGTATTTATACCTAGTCGTTCTTGCTGGAACGCTCTTCTATCTTACTAATATCAAATATTTCTTCTTGGAATTTCGCAAAGGAAAAATAGCTTATCGTTTTCATTGTCTTGATTTTTCAAAAATGCTTCTGATTCCAATTTCAACAATTAAACAAACTTTTAAAATTTAAATCATGCAAACTACCCTAACCCAAGAAGAACCTTTTGAAGGCAAAACTTCTACAGAACTTGCTGTTGGTTGTTTTACCATTGGCACATTCTTTTTTATTCTTTTTCTGACACTACAGGACACTTCTTTCGTGTTTATTATTAACTGTATTTTTATCATCATGGCTTTGCCTCTCAATGCAATCATGCTTGGTCATTTGCTGCATCATTTTTATATTTTGCCCCAACAGCGAAAAAACATCGGTATTAAAATTATAATTCTGTTGAGCAATATTCCCATTGCATTTCTATACTACAGTTTTTTAAATATTTATAAACTACTATAATTCAGCTTTTAAATTAATAATCCTAAAACAAAAAAACATGGAAACACCAGAAAACCAAAACCCAACTCCAACTCCTTTTTTTCAATCCAATACTGCCAAAATGATAATGGTTGGAATATTAACCCTGATTTTGCTTATTCCGCTGGAATTTGTCAAAAGTTTGATATTTGAACGCTCCAATCGTCAGGAAGAAGTCATCTCCGAAATCAACGATAAATGGGGCGAAAGCGTCTTTTTTTACGGCCCGATATTGAAAGTGCCTTACACTACTTTTGATGAAACACTGTCGATCAACCAAAAAACAAATGAAACAGTAAAACAACGAAAAGCCATTACCAAATATGCCTATTTCTTTCCTGAAGATTTGAAAGCCAAATCGAATGTTATGACCAAAGTGCTCAATCGAAACAATTATGAATCGGTGGTATACAGTTCCAAAATGAATTTTGCCGGTAATTATATTCAGCCCGATTTTAGCAGCAAAAACATTCCGACCGAAAATATTCAGTGGAATAAAGCCTCTATTTTGATAAAAACCACCAACCTAAAAAGCATCAAAGACGAAGTAAAAATTAATCTTGGTAGTAATAAATTTACTTTCGAACCCGTTTACAGCACAAACTCAAACGATACTACCCAAGCCTTGGAAACCGGTTATATCGATTTGAAAACTATTTTAAAAACAGACAAAACCAACTTTAATTTTGACATTACCTACAACGGAAGCAAGCAGATAAAAATGGTTCCAATTGGCAAAACTACTCTAATGAGTATGCAGTCTAATTGGAGTTCGCCGAGTTTTACCGGTAACTTTCTTCCCGACGACAAAACCAAAAAAATCGACAATAATGGTTTTGTGGCCAACTGGAAAATTCTTCACATCAACAGAGCTTTTTCGCAACAATTCTTTGAAAATTTACCCGATTTGGGCGTTTATGCTTTTGGAGTCGATTTTGTAATTCCGGTAAACCAATACCAACAAAACGAAAGAGCAGCCAAATATGGTTTTCTGGTAATCGGCCTGACGTTTTTGATTTTTTTCCTAATCCAATCCATCAGCAAAATCAGAATACATATTTTCCAGTATTCGATGATTGGACTGGCTCTTATTCTATTTTACACATTGCTTATTTCGATAACTGAACACAGCAGTTTTATGAAAGCTTACTTAATCGCTGCCATAGCTGTCATCGCTTTAATCTCGCTCTACTCCGTTTCGATCTTAAAGGGCAACAAATTCCCCCTGTTTATCGCCGCATCGCTAACAGGACTGTATGCTTTTATCTATGTCATTATTCAATTGGAAAACTACGCATTATTGGTAGGAAGTATCGGTTTGTTTGGAATACTTGCAGCCGTAATGTACTTCTCGAGAAAGATTGATTGGAATAAATAAAGTAGAATAATTAGGAGCTATTCCTGCTATTCGCATGTATCTTTTGCCTTCTAAAAAGGAGACAAAAAGGTATCAGGACAAGGCTTCATAAATGCAATCGCATTTTTGATTTATTCTGCATTAATCTGAAGAAATTTTAAAAAAATAAAATCCACAAAATAACAAATCGTTACTTTGTGGATTCTGTTTTGTGAATTAAAAAATTTAAAAGTGTACTCTGGAAAAAGTTGACGAGAAATTGAAACTGATAATTTCAATTCAGCACCAATTTATTTGTGGTTTTGTATCTTTGAAAGTCTTTTACTTATGGCAGAAGAAAAAAGTTGATGTAAAAGTAAAATTCCTGCAACGATTCCAATTTCTAATAATAAATACATATCGATTTTATTTTATGTTAAACTTTATAATTTTATAGTGGTTTTTGACTCTAAAATAATCTCTATTTTTTAGAAATCGCTTATCTTCAAATACTTATAACTAATCAAATTTAAAATAAAAGTAAGATGAAGACCAAATATTATCGATGAAATACATCTAAAAAGCTAAAAATAATTAATAAATCTCACAAAAAAAGCACACTTGCATTGAAAAACTGAAGGATTATTTCATCAGATTTCATAGTAATCAAAAATTAAAAAATAATATAGAGCTAGATTGCTAAAATGTTAATTGGATGTTTTTATGTGATATCCCTTCTTGAAGGTTTTAGATTTTAGACAGCCCATTTTATATTTGTATTTTCTTTTGTTTTTGCCCGAATACTGAAAACTGCAAACTGATTCGTCTCAATAAGTCAAAAAGTTTAGTATTTTTGAAGATTGAAAACAAAATGATGAAAAAATTTATAATTCTGATAATGGCTTTTGCCATTGGGATTGCTTTGTATGAGCAGGTAAGTGCCGAAAAAAACGTTTATGTAATGGTGATTGCCATAGTCGTTTTTATGATGGGAATGATGCAGCTGAGTAGCAGGACTCCAAGTAAAAATCAAGATAACGAAGAAGACGATGTTTAACAAAGGAGATAAAGTTTCAGTATTGGACGAAGCAGTGGATGGTGTGGTTTTGTCTGTAAAAGACAAAGTGGTGACTATTGAAACTGTAGATGGTTTTGTGATGAATTTTGCTGCCAATGAACTCATTAAAATTGGTGATTCAGGCAACTTGATGGATGGAATTAAAGGCATTAACATTAACGAAATCAACAAAGAAAAGGAAATTCCAAAACCAAGAAGTTTTGTCAAAGAGAAAAAAGACAAGAATGAATTTGTAGCTCCAGAGTTTGATTTGCATATTGAAAAACTGGTACCCAATAAACGTGGAATGTCCAATTATGATATTTTGACTTTACAGTCGGAAACGGCCAAACGCCATATTGAATTTGCAATTCGCAATAGAATTCCGAAGATTGTTTTTATTCACGGTGTGGGAGAAGGCGTATTGAAATCGGAATTGGACTTTTTATTGGGACGTTATGATAACATCGTTTTCCAGGATGCCAATTATCAAAAATATGGAGCTGGTGCTACGGAGGTTTATTTCAAACAGAATAAGTAAACTCACTTAGAACCATAAAAAAAACGTCAATGTGCAATAATAGCCATTGACGTTTTTTCTTTCAATATATTTAATTATTTTATGGTTATAAGCTCCCCATATTTATAATTGTCTCCCAGTAGAAAACTACTATTTCCTTTTAGGAGTGTCACATTTTTAAGAACAATAGTGTGTGTAAAACTATTTGCGGTTAATGTTGTTGTTGTTACCTCAATCGTTCCTCCTACTTTTCCTAACCATTCTTGACTTACTGAGGGTAAAACTGGAACGGTAGCGTTACAAAAATAGCTTTTGGTTACCACACCATTTGTAAACAAACGATAGGCTAGTTTATTTACTGTCGCTCCTATTACTCCAATTCTTGGTTTGTTTGGGAGTGTAACTTCATTGGCAATAAGTAGAGGATCAATAATTAAAGTAAAGGATTCACTTGGGCTAAAATCATAGACTTCGTTGCTGTTGTCACACTTACTCAGTATTCCATTAAATGCAAATGGCAAAGGAACCGCCTTAACCAAATAATCACCATATGAAAATGTTTCATAAAACTGAGTCGTACCGTCTCCTTTATCAAAAGTGATGTTCTTGAAAACTATATTATTATTATATCCTGTAATGGTCGTACTATTGTTTGTTGCATCGGATGTTGATTGCTGTGTGACCGTAATTTGAATTTTACCGGAGGTCGCATTCCATTGGCTGTTTACAGATGGCGTGGGCGGTTTTATTACGTCACATATATTGGCAGTAACGACTTTTCCGTTATAAAAAGTGTATACTACCTGGTTGGTAGAATTAATATCTAAACTTATAGGATCACCAACATCAGTTGGGTTGTTGCTAAAAGTAGTTGATGGAATATTGAGAATCAATGATTCTTGATCATTCAGTTTATAAAGTAAATCATTAGTCGTGCAACTTTGTGTAGGTACATCAGTAAAATCAATATTTTCTACAATTAAATTACCATCATCACAACTGTTTAAAGCCAATGCACAAACTACTATTCCTAGAAATTGTTTCATTATTTATTATTTTAAACAAAAATAGAATTTTTAATTTGTTTCTTAAAGTTTAAGGAACAAAAACACATTTTTTAACATCAAATTGGGTCTCAATTCCTATTAGCTACTTAAAACGCCTCGCTTCAATTTAATAAAAAATGATTGTATTCTAAAAATTCAATGGAGGCAGAATTCCTTATCTTTGCCGTAATTTACTTTTTCTGAATGAAAAAATACAACTATTATATTGCTGCCTTTTTGGCTTTTTTTATCTGGGGCTTTTTTAGTCTGGCTTTGAAACCTATTTCCAATTATCCTTCTTTGGATATTTTATTCTATCGGGTATTTTTTAGTGTGGTTGCCATGACTTTTATTAATCTATTGTTTAGACAAAATGCCATCCGAAAAAACTGGACAGATTTTAAAACAATGCCAAAACAACGAAGAAAAAGCATCACCGTTTTAACCTTGGTTGGTAGTTTGATTTTGGCCTCCAATTGGTTTATTTTTATCTTTGTGGTCAATCATGTTAGTGTAAAAGCGGGTTCGCTGGCCTACTTGATTTGCCCAATCCTGACCACCGTTTTTGCCTATTTTTTATTACACGAAAAATTAAGCAAATGGCAGTGGGTGGCAGTTACTATTAGTGCTTTTAGCTGTGTTTTATTATCACTGAATCATTTTCATGATATTTTTTTTAGTCTAGTTATTGCCTCAACGTATGCTTTGTATTTGGTAAGCCAACGCAAGAATAGCGAAATTGATAAATTCCTAGTTTTGAACATACAATTGTTATTTATAGCCTTAATTATTTTGCCTTTTTACCCAAAATATAGTGGTGTAATTCCATCAGAACCATTATTTTATATTTGCCTGTTTTGTATCGTATTCTTTTTTACAATTATACCTTTATTCCTAAATTTGTATGCCTTAAAAGGAATCAACTCTTCTACGGTGGGAATTTTGATGTACATCAACCCTATTATCAATTTTTGCTTGGCTATTTTTCATTTTAAAGAAGAAGTAACAGTAGTGCAAATGATTGCTTATTCCTTAATTTTAATGTCGATTCTTATTTTTAATGAGAAAGTTATTTTATCCAATAAAAATAAAAAACTCAAAGTAGTTGAGGATTCAAATTCTATTTAAAACCATGAAAAAAGTATATTTCGATAACGCTTCTACAACTCCAATCCATCCCGAAGTAATTTTGGAAATGACCAAAGTCATGACCGAGGATTATGGCAATCCATCCTCTACCCATAGTTTAGGACGCTCTGCCAAAAACATACTGGAACTTTCTAGAAAATCAATTGCCAAACAAATAAATGCTACTGCACAAGAAATTATTTTTACTTCTTGTGGAACCGAAGCCAACAATTGGATTCTACAATCTGCAGTAAAAGATTTGAAAGTAGAACGAATTATTACCAGCAAAATAGAGCATCATGCCGTATTGTATACTGCTCAAGCTTTGCAGTATGAATATGGAATTCAAGTTGATTTTGTGAAAGTAAAACCAAATGGAGAAATAGATTTGACTCATTTGGTTGAATTATTATCCGATGAAAAAAAGACTTTGGTTTCCTTAATGCATGTCAATAACGAAACCGGAACCATTTTGGATTTGGAAAAAGTGAGTCAAATTTGTCAAGAGCATAATACCTTATTCCATTCAGATACCGTGCAATCTATTGGAAAGACTGCTATTGATTTGCAAAAATTACCTATTGATTTTATCGTAGCGAGTGCACATAAATTTCATGGGCCAAAGGGTGTTGGCTTTGCTTTTGTTCGAAAAAATTCCGGATTGCAACCCTTGTTTTTTGGAGGAGAACAAGAAAAAGGACAACGTCCGGGAACCGAAGCTGTACATCAAATTGCGGGAATGGCAAAAGCCCTGGAACTTTCTATTAACAATTTGGAAGCAGACAGAAATCACATTTCGGTAGTAAAAAGCTATTTAGTTGAACGATTAAGCCTTGATTTTCCTGGTTTTAAAATTAACGGAGAAAATACTTTTTACAATTTACTCAATGTTATTTTGCCTTTTGACGAAAGTAAAACATCCATGCTTTTATTCAATTTGGATATGAAGGGAATTGCAATTGCTAGAGGAAGCGCCTGTCAATCGGGAAGTATCAGACCCTCACATGTTTTGGCAGAAATGCTATCCGAAAGTGATTTGAAAAAACCTAGCCTTCGTATTTCATTTAGTCATTTCAACACCAAAGAAGAAGTTGATTTATTAATTGAAGCTTTAAAAAGCATTTAAATTTATAATACAAAAAAAAGAAAACTCAAAGATGCAGAGACTCAAATAGAGAAAACTTTTAGTCATAGCACCTTTGAGATCATGAATAAATTTTAAACTACTTCACTGGTATTACTACTTCATCAAAAATATTTTTACCGTCTGCATCTTCACCTTTATAAAATTTAAAAGTATACGGTTCTTTATTGACTACCAAAAAATTAAAAGAAACAGCAATCGAGTCTGAAACTAAAGTTTTACAAGTTGGATCTTCTACAATCAAATTGTCAATAGCAATTGTTCTCGTACTGAAATCTTTGTCAAAATAAATACCTGTATATTTATAACAAGTTGAAGGTCTAAGGTATTTCATTTTAATTTCATAGGTTTTACCTAATTCAAATGTGTCTGGCACCTGATAAGTTGCAACAGGAAGCGTCTCATAATGATAATTGTAACCGTCATCAGAGCTACAAGCAGTTATACCTATAATAACTAATAGGACTAAAGCAATTTTTTTCATATTCTTTTTTTAAATGATTAATAATTAAACGTTTTACAAAATTCATGCCACTTTAAATCTGGTATATTTGTATTTTAAAGGTTGCTTCAAAAAAAATTAACTGAAGTTTATAGTAATAAGATTACTTGGATAAAATTTACCTTTGAATAATTCGATTTTCGAATTAAAGATTAAATAAACATATTTTTTATAAAATTGAACATTACAATTTGAAAGCAGGAAAATTATCTTTAAATTTGAGATGACTGTTTCCAACCACAAATTTGTTTTCAGAATGGGATATACCTCAACACTCAAATCTGTCTATTTTAAATTTTACCTCATTTTTTCTTTTTTGTTGTCATCATTTATCTGCTCAGCCCAAGTTACAAAAGAAAGCAAATGGGAAATGCTGAAGGACACCTTAGACGGCAAACTTGATTTAAGCAATTACATCATAAAAGCCCACGGATTTGTCCCAATTCCTATACTCATAACACAACCTGCTTTGGGTGGTTTTGGAGGTGCAATTGCCCCTGTCTTTATTACACCCAAAAAAAGACCCGAAGGCTATAAAGGCTACATTCCTCCAGACATCACGGGTGGTTTTGCAATGTATACCGCAAACAAAAGTTGGGGAACCGATTTATTTAGAATGGGTAGTTTTCCAAGTCTTGGCCTAAAATATAAAATTGCTACTGGATACAATAACATTAATATCGATTATTACCATCAATTTGAAGTTGTTGGTGAAGAAAAATTGGAATTTAATATTAAAGCAGTACCAATTTTTCTTTCTGTTTCAAAAAAAATAAATAAAGAGAATGTATATTTGGGCATGCAGTATTTATATTCAAAAAATATCCTTAAGCCAGATTTCAAAGAAGATTTACCGGATTACATTACTGCAAAAGATTTAAATAGCAAAGTTGGGTCTTTGGGAATGTTCTTAGACTATGACACTAGAAACACCATCTTTACGCCAGATAAAGGTTATAAAGTAAATTTACTTTTTAGCGTTGATGACAATTGGACTGGAAGCGATTATAAATACGAGCGATTGCATGGATACATCAATTGGTTTATCCCAATAAAGTCAAATTGGATAAGTGGTTTACACTTTGATGCGCAACAAGCTTTTGGAGAAACTCCTTTTTATCTTTTGCCGGATATTGATATGCAAGGAATCCCTACGGCACGTTATCAAGGAGAAACGACACTGGTGCTTGAAACTGAACAACGTTTTGATCTAAGCTTTCGCTGGAGTATTGTAGGTTTTGGAGGAATTGGAAAAGCAATTAGCAAAACTCAAAATTTTAATTCTGGAACAACAGTTTATAATTACGGAACCGGTTTTCGATATTATCTGGCCAGAGCTTTCGGATTAAGAACCGGTATTGATATTGCAAAAGGCCCGGACAGTTGGGGCTATTATGTGGTTTTTGGCCAAAGTTGGAATCGTTGATTTTTTAATTAATTTTTTAGCGCTTTCTTTTTCTCTTTTTCTTGTTGTTTGAAGTATCCTCGAAACAAAAAATTACTTTTTAGAGCTTCTAAATCTTCGTTTAATTTTATACTGGCCTGATTTATATTCGTCATTGTAGAATCTATTTTCTTTACCAGTTTTGGGTCATTCGACAAATAATTTATAGCTCCTTTTCCATTTTTCATATTCAAAATAGTTCCGTTTAAATTGGTTACTACTTTGTTAATTTCATTACTTGAATTGTCTAAATTAACAATTATTTTTTTTAATTTATTGGCTACAGCCGTATCTTTAAGGACTCCAATTACACTATTTTTATCATTTAACGATACGACAATTTTATTCAAATTATCAACAGTTGTAGCCGTTCCTTGGGTTGTCATTTTGAGATATTGCATCGTTTGTTTCAAATCTGAAGCCATAAGAGTGTCGTTGACCAAAGTACCTACAGTTCCTTTTCCTTTCGTTATTTCTTTGGTTATTTTAAGTAAATCGGCTGTAAGTAAAGCAGCATTTTTATTGGTCACACTCAAAGTACTCAACAGTTCATCAGTTCGAATACGTCCTAACGATTGAATGACATCTCCAGGCTGGATTTGCGGTTGATTTCCTTTGCCTGGAATGATATTGATGACCATGCTTCCTACCAATCCATCAGAACCAATAGTTGCAACAGCATTTTTTTTGATATGCGGAAAAATAGATTTATCGATAATCAAATCTACATTTATGGTAGAATCATTAATCATTTCGATGCCTCGAACGGTACCAACATTTATACCCGAATACCGAACGTTATTTCCCAATTGCAGACCATTAACATTATTAAAAACAGCTGTTATATGATCGGTTTTTCCAAACATTTTTTGCTTGTTGCCAATAAAATAAACCACCAATACGAAGAGTATCCCCCCTATGATTACAAAAAGAGCCAATTTGATTTTTTCTGAAGCTGTTTTTTCCATTTTTTTTATATTAGTTTCTAAGATACTAAGTTCCTAAGTATCTAAAAGTTAATAATTGCTTCCAAATGCTAAATTAATTTAGTCGTATTTACGAACTTATAAAGCTATTTTTTTTAATATTATCAACACTATTTTTCTTTGATCCAAATTCTTGACTCTCAGTAACTTTTAAACTCTTAAACCTTAAACTTTAAACCTTTAAACTTATTTAAAGAAAGCTTGTACTTTTGGATCTTTAGAAATTGATAAACTTTCAAAAGTTCCTTCAGCATAATTTATTCCATCAATTAATAAAATCATTCGATTGGATATCATTCTAGCACAATCCACATCGTGTGTTATAATTATAGACGAAGTGTTGTATTTTTTTTGAATAGACTTCATCAACAATAGAATTTCTTTGGATGTAATAGGATCCAATCCTGTTGTGGGTTCGTCATACAAGATAATTTTTGGTAATAAAATTAAAGTTCTTGCCAAAGCAATTCTTCGTTTCATTCCGCCCGAAAGCTCATTGGGCATTAAATCTATAGTATTGGCAAGGCCAACACTTTCTAACGCCTCCATAACTAATGGGGTGGTATCTTTTATATATCCAAATTTTTTGGTGTGTCTTCGCAAAGGAAATTCCAGATTTTCGCGTACTGACATCGAATCATAGAGAGCACTACCTTGAAATAGAAAACCCACTTCGGTTCGAAGTTCGTCTAGTGCTTCTCTGGAAAGGGCGAGAATATTTTTTCCCATTACTTCTATACTCCCGCTATCGGGCTGATCCAATCCAATCAAGCATTTTATCATTACCGATTTACCTGAACCCGATTTGCCCATAATGACCAAATTCTCTCCTTCATTCAACTCCATATTAAACCCATTCAAAACATGATTTTCACCATAGCTTTTTTTCAAATCTTTAATTATAATAATTGGATTTGTTGCAGTCGAATTTGGTTGGAAAGTATCAGACATCATAAAAAATATTAGAAACAAAAACAGCTATAAAATCTATTATAAAAAGCAACATCGATGAAAACACTACTGCTGAGTTTGCGGCAAGCCCTACTCCTGCAGTTCCTTTGTTACAATAATATCCTTTAAAACATCCGACCAAGCCTATGGCAAAACCAAAAAAGAATGTTTTTATGGTTGAAGGTATAACATCAAAAAATTCAAGATGATTAAAAACCTGTGTTAAATACAGCAAAAGGGATACATCTCCTTTTAGATTTTCGACCAAAAACGAACCCAAAAGGGCTACTGCATCACCAAAAAAAACTAAAACGGGAAGCATTAAAGTGGTGGCTAATATTCGAGTAACAACCAAATATTTAAAAGGGTTTGTACCAGAAACTTCCATCGCGTCGATTTGTTCTGTAACACGCATTGAACCCAATTCGGCTCCAATTCCAGAACCTATTCGACCCGCACAAATTAACGCTGTAATAATAGGCCCAATTTCTCTAATGATAGAGACACTCACCATGGCAGGAATCCAGGAAACAGCACCAAATTGCTGCAAAGTGGGTCTAGACTGCAAAGTAAAAACCAATCCTATAATAAAACCCGTGACCCCTACTAGCAGTAAAGATCGGTTTCCCATATTATAACACTGTCTGAGAAATTCTTTAAATTCTAAAGGAGGTTTGAAAACTTCTTTAAAAAAACGGCCTGCAAAATAGGACAATTCGCCAATTTCTAGAAGAAAAGCTTTGAATAATTCTATAATTCTATAAATACTATCCATGCAGTTTATAAATTAATTTCTACTACTAATGACACTCGCACTTTACAAATATTCCATTAAGTTTCTTTGTAATATTAGTTCCAAAATAAATCTTATGAGGAATCTAACTTTCATATAATCGAAGTCTGTTTTGAGTTGCAATCAAATCTTTTTTCAAATGTTCAATTTTCTGTAAAAGATTAAAAACAACATCAATTCCTTCCGGATTCACTTCCAATTCGTGGTGTATTCGAATCATTCTTTCCAAATTATGCATTTGATTTTCGTGAATATAAGGAGATTCTTCCATAATTTCAATTTCAATTAATCCTAAATCATTAAGATGAGTAAAGAAAGAAAGCTCTATTTGATAATGAGAGCTAACTGCTTTTAAAAGTATTAAGTTATCGGTTCTCATATCGTTCTAAGCTTAGCAAGTTCAATGAATAGTCCTTTTTCTTTTTCAGTAAGATTTGTGGGGATTACAATTTGATAGGAAATGTATAAATCTCCAAATTCGCCTTCTTTTTTATAAATAGGAAAGCCTTTTCCTTTTAGTTTGACTTTGGTTCCATTTTGAGTTCCCGGTTTTACGGTTAATTTTACTTTCCCGTCAAAAGTGTTGGCGGTAATTTCTCCTCCCAAAATGGCTGTATATAAATTTAAATCAACGGTTGTGTATAAATTGTTTTTGTCCAATTTAAAATTAGTATGATTTTCTATTGTAAAAGTAAGGTACAAATCCCCTTTAGAACCACCATTTGCTCCTTCACCACCTTGACCAGAAATCTTTATAACTTGACCATTTTCAACGCCGGCAGGAATGGTCAAACGTATGTTTTTTCCATTGATTGTAAGCGTACGTTTGTGAGTAGTATAAACATCTTTTAAGTCCAAGTGCAATTCGGCATTAAAATCCTGTCCTTTAAAAGCGGCTGTTCGACCTCTTCCTCTTGAAGCACCTCCTCCAAACATGGACTCGAAAAAATCTGAATAATCTCCTCCTCCAGAAAAGCCTCCAAAACCGCCTTGCTGACCGCCACTGTTTTGATATTGCTGTTGCTGTTGTCGTGCTTTTTCATATTCCTCGCCATGTTGCCAATTTTCTCCATACTGATCATATTTTTTACGATTCTCAGGATGGCTCAAAACTTCATTGGCTTCATTGAGTTCCTTAAATTTTCTTTCAGCTTCTTTATCGTTTGGATTTAAATCAGGATGGTACTTGCGCGCTAATTTTCGGTATGCCTTTTTTATATCGGCTTCCGTTGCGCTTTTATCAATTTCTAATACCTTGTAATAATCTATAAATGCCATACTATACTAATTTAAATGTAGAACTACTTTAAACCAAAAAAATTAAATTTAGCCTTTATAAAATAAAGAATATTTTACACTCAAATTTAAGCAATTTTGCGGATTAAATCATCATAAATTACTTGAATACAGAAAATTATACAAAACAAAATAAGTCTAAATAAATACTTTTAAGAGACTCGATAATTAAGAAAAAGCAAAGCCAATCAAATTCGAAATTTGAATGGTAAATTATTTTATTTTCCCTAACTTATTATAAAATGGGTTGAAAATTTGAATATAAATTTTAAAAAACACGCAGCCAACAGTTAATAACAGCAACAGAGCCGCTTTTCTCTTAATCACACTTTCGATATTGATCACTTTGGCCAAAAATTTAGACAAAAATCCAACTAAAAAAACAATCAATGTTAGTCCAATAAAACTATAAGAAACATCAAATTGATACAAAGGAGCAGTATTATTCCAATGGATAATCAATACATACAAAATATAAATTAGGACCAAAACACCTATACCCAAAACAGAATAACTAAAAGGTTTCGACATTCGAACAATCTTAAAAGGAACAAAACTACTTACTTTCAATTGATTAACAAGTTTTTTTTCTTTTTCTGGAAGCGTACAACTTTCAGCTACTTTTAAAAAATTCCAGTTTTCTCTTTTTAAATTTAGCGAAGTGTTTTCATGCATCATTTGTTGGTAACCACTATACATTAATGCATAAGCCTCAAGATCATTGAAAGAATCCAAATCGGTTCTTACTTCACTAAGTCCTTTTTGGATTTTCTTCATAATACCATACTTCAAAAGTGAATTTTCATCTTCAACCTCCTTATCGTATAGAATGCTTCGATTTACATCTGTACAATTTAACCAACTTACAGGAAGTTGTGCCAATCCATTTTTCAAATGTACAATTGTAAGTTTATTGAGAATTGAAGTGTATTTACGCGATTTTAAATCCAACAATTGAATTTCCCGTAATCGCTCTTGCAAAATAGAATCAACTCGAAAAAACAAAGAAACCGAACTTCCTGTATTTTTTGCGTCATCGGGCATTTGGGCACTTCCATCACTTACAATAATTTCATTGCATTCTTGCTCCAAAATAGAAGCAATCCCCTGATTGTCGTGCACACCGCCATCAATCAATTCTAAATCAATATTTTTATACAAATTTTTAAGTACCAAAGGCTGAAACAAAACGGGAACGCAAGAAGAAGCGGCAACGGCATATCCCAATCTGAATTTTTTATATTCCTCTGGAGCGTTTTCATAGTACATCCTTCTTAAGCGGGGTTTTACATCAAAATCATCCGAAATATAAGTTGGTGGTTCTCCCATCCACGAAGCTGTAAATTGCCAGTTATGTCCCGTATTTACTGCGGTTGCATTTAGAATTAACTGCGGAATTTTATTTTTCCTTTCCCAGTTGTCATTGCTTAATTTAAAATTTTCGGTACCAAAAGGAGTAATAAATAAATCATTCATGCAAATAGTATCCTGTTTGCATAATTTTAAATCTTTTGCAATGAGTGGTTTATAGAAAAACTCTTCGTACAATTCCCCCAATCGATTGGAACGGGAATAGGAATCTCCCATCCACATTTTTATATTCTTGGAAAAATTGGTCAACAAACGCATCCGAATGTTTTTTTGAACGGCTTCCAAAAACTCTGTTTCAATTTCTTTTATTATTTTAATGTAATCTTCTTGAATAATATCCTTATCCGACTTACTTTCGAATAATTGTTTGATTTTTAGATAATAAAATGTGCCTATGATTGACCCTCCAGAAACACACGAAATGACTTCAATATCTTTTAATTTTCCTTTTTCGGCCAATGCTGCCAAAACTCCTATATGAAATAAAGCCGCTCTAAAACCCCCTCCAGAAAGTCCCAATCCAAATTTGTTTTGTGCTTTTTGCTTTACGGAATTTGCACCCTCTTTTTGGTCAAATTGAATATTTAAAGCTCTCAAACATTCATTTTGAGCTTCATCTAAGATTTCGCTCTTATGAAAAGGATCTTTGTTTGTAGATATTTGATTTTTTTCTTTTTTTTGGTAATCGGCCAAATTATAAATTTGTTTACTAAAGGATTTTATTTTCCAATTCTCTGCTTTATCTTCGGTATAAAGTTTAATGAAATGAAGGGCTTTTTTATACATTCGCAAGCCGAAGAAAGCTTCTGCTAAAGCTGCGTATAATTTTTCTTTGGCATCAATTCCATCATAAAAAATGACTTGTTCAGCATCGATTAAATAAGCTTCTACAATTTCTCTCCTTGTAGCTTGAGCCGTTTCAAATCGCTCTAGGGTTTCGCTGGTAATTTCAGAAGTTTCTGAGAGACGTTCTAAGTTTTCAATTACAATTAGTTCATTGAGATGAGCATAATTTACGGCAGTATTGACACAATCGGTTTCGGTTTGGATGGATTTATGCATTTTGTTTTTCCAAATCAAATAGCCTTTTTTGTAATAAGCTCGAGACTGCAATAAATTGTGAAACTGATGATCAAACTTCCATTTGTTTTTATAGATTTCACCTGCAATACCAAGTGTCCTAGAATTCTTGGTGTGTTCTAAATCACAAAAAGATTTAAGTATGTTGATGGCTTTATCAAATTTAAAGTACGAAGACAAAGTCGAATCTTTGTAGACGTTATCAGCTAAATCTTGATATTTAGACAATTTTATTTCAGTTCCCTCTGCTTCATTGTCTGCAATTTTTTTCATCAAAACTTCAGCTGCATAGCCATATTGCTCATATTGAGTAAGATTTTCATACAATTCATCAATGTTAATTGTATTTGAAATATCTTCTCCCCTCAAATAATTTTTGGCCAATTCGATTGCCAACTTTTTACCTTCCATAATAAAATATTAAATACTGATTTTCAAATACTTCAAAAAAAATCAACCTTTATCGTGAGAAACATTTTATAAATTTAACAAAATAATAAAATAAATAGTGCTAGTAGACAAAAACAGTTCTTAAAATTATCAAAACAAATGATTATTCTTTCAAAAAAATACATATTTTTACAATATTAACTTACAGCAAACCAATAAAAAATGAAAAAAATAATTCTTGCCCTGTCATTTATAACCTTTCTGTCGACAAATTCCTTCGCACAAGATGCTACTTTTGTCACTTCGGTCGAAGGAATAAAAGAATACAGCTTACCCAATGGAATGAAAATTTTATTAATTCCAGACGCAGCACAATCCAATGTTATTGTAAATATCGTTTATGGTGTTGGCTCCCGTCATGAAGGTTATGGAGAATCTGGTATGGCGCATTTACTGGAACATATGCTTTTTAAACGTTCTTCCAAGTTTACCGATATCAAAAAAACAATTGCCGATAAAGGGGCTCAAGCCAATGGAACCACTTATTATGACCGCACCAATTATTACGAAATTTTGCCTGCCACAGATGAAAATCTAAAATGGGCTCTAGATATGGAATCGGATAGAATGATTACTTCGGCCATCCTTCAATCAGATTTAGATACCGAATTTACTGTCGTTCGAAATGAATTTGAAATGGGAGAAAATGATCCTTCTGGAATTTTAAACGAGCGAATTCTTTCTACTGCCTATCTATGGCATAATTATGGAAAATCGACTATCGGCAGTAAGGAAGATATTGAGCGTGTTCCTGCCAGCCGTTTAAAAGTATTTTATCAAAAGTATTACCAACCCAATAATGCTACTCTTATCATTGGAGGAAAATTTGATGAGAAAAAAACACTTGGTTGGATCAAACAATACTTTGCTTCAATTCCAAAATCAAAAAACCCAATTGAACAAACCTATACTGTTGAACCTGCTCAGGACGGAGAACGATTTGTAGAATTGAAAAGAAATGGTGACATTCAATATGTAGCGATGGCATACCACACACCCAGTTATTCGGATAAAGAATATGCCGCCAACAATGCGTTGGTTTCAATATTGACAAACAATCCTTCAGGAATATTATATAAAACATTAGTTGAGAGCAAATTGTCTACAAATGTGTATGGATATACCATAACTTTGAAAGACCCTGCATTCAGCTATTTTGCATGTGAAATTGCCAAGGATAAAGACATTTTACCTGTCCAGAAAGCCTTCTTGGAAACCATGAATACAGTTCCACAGATGACATTTACGGAGGATGATTTGAAACGTGCCAAAAACGAATTGCTCAAACAATTTGAAAATACGTATAACAAAACCATTAATTTAAGTGTTGCCATGACAGAATATATTGGATCTGGTGACTGGCGCTTGTTTTTTATAGACAGAGACAATATAGAAGCTTTGACCCTCGCCGATATTCAAAACGCTGCCAAAAAATACTATTTGCAAAGCAATAGAACCTGGGGACGTTTTATTCCAGAAGCTGACAGTCAAAGAACAAAAGTGAGTGACACAAAAGATATTGCAGCAGTAGTTGCAGGTTATAAAGGAAAAGTGATGGAAGCCAATACCAATACCTTTGAAACCTCAGTTGCAAATATCATAAAATCTACGGAAGAAGGAAAATTGCCTTCGGGATTGAAATATGCATTATTGGAAAAACCTTCTAAAGGAAATAAAATCGAAGGAAGAATCCTTTTGAGAATGGGGGATGAAAAAACATTGAGCCAAAAAGCAATGATAGCCAGTTTAACAGCAGGTATGTTAAAATTAGGTACAAAAACCAGAAGCAAAAAGGACATCAACGACCAACTGGATCAATATAAAATCAATTTGAGTGTAGCTGCAACAGTAGATGGCGTGTATATTAGAATTAGTACCGATAAAGCCAATTTAAGCAATGCTTTAAACTTAGTTCAGGATATTCTAAAAAATCCATCATTTGATACTAATGAATTTGAAAAGCTTAAACTGGAAACCAAAAACAGTTTGGAAGCCAACAGAAATGAACCACAGGCTGTTGCGAGCATGGATTTGACAAAATTAACCGATTTGTACCCTAAAACACATCCGTTTTATACGGAAACAATTGATGAGAGCTTAACAACATTAAATCAAACAACGATTGAGGATGTTAAGCAATTTTACACTTCTTTTTATGGAGGTTCAAACAGCATTGCAACCTTTGTAGGCGGACTTGACAAGCCTGTTATAAAAAGTTTCTTAAGCAGCACATTTGATAATTGGATTCCGAAAACGGCCTATAAAAGAATTCCGACTGAATATTTTGATGTAAAATCAGAAACTAAAACAATTCAAATTAATGATAAAACAAATGCCTTTTTATTGGGTAAAATAAATTTGAATATTTCAGAATCAAGCGCAGATTATCCAGCCGTAGATATGGCAAATGAATTATTGGGAGGAGGCTCTTTCATGTCCTCCAGAATTCCGCAGCGTCTTCGTGAAACCGAAGGATTAAGCTATGGTGCCGGCTCTTATTTACAGCCAAATGTGCTTGACCCTAACAGTAGTTGGGGTATATATGCAATTTATAATCCAACCATGAAAGATAAATTGGCAACTGCGCTTAATGAAGAAATACAAAAAGCAATTGCCAAAGGTTTTACCAAAGAAGAATTTGACAGTTCATTAAAATCTTGGCTACAAAATAGACAAACCATGCTTGGAACGGATGAGTTTTTGGTGCGTGAATTGAGAGAAAACTTAGATCAAGGAAAAACTTTTAAGGACTATGAAGAATATGAAACTAAAGTTAAAGCATTGGATGTACAAAAAATAAATGCCGCTTTTGTCAAATATTTTGATTCAAAGAAATTCGTAATTGTTAATGCTGGAGACTTTATCAAAATATAATTTTTAGGCATCTGAGATTCTAAGAATGCTACATTTGAACAATAATAGTATTCAAATAGTAAAAGGTATTGAGCAATCAATACCTTTTTTTTTTGCACCAAATAGAAAGCTTCAAAGTAAAAAAGCTTAAATTTATTGGAGATTATCAATACAGTGTTTTTTAACATATAAAAAGATCACAAAATGGAGTTTAGAATTGAAAAAGATACAATGGGCGAAGTACAAGTTCCATCCGATAGATATTGGGGAGCCCAAACCGAACGTTCTCGAAACAATTTCAAAATCGGGTCTGCAGCTTCTATGCCAAAAACCATAATTGAAGGTTTTGCCTATCTCAAAAAAGCAGCAGCCTATACCAATTGTGAATTGGGTATTTTATCGGTTGAGAAAAGGGATTACATTGCATTGGTGTGTGATGAAATTCTTGCAGGACAACTTTCTGAGGAATTTCCTCTTGTAGTCTGGCAAACAGGTTCTGGTACACAAAGCAATATGAATGTCAATGAAGTAATTGCGAATCGGGCTCAAGTTTTAAAAGGGCTAACTATTGAAAAAGACGAACCTTATATCAAGGCTAATGATGATGTCAATAAATCCCAATCGTCCAATGATACTTTTCCAACGGCAATGCATATTGCAGCATATAAAGCAGTTGTAGAAAATACCATTCCAAATGTCGAAAAATTAAGAAATACACTTCAAAAAAAGGCAGAAAAATTTCAATCGGTAGTCAAAATTGGCCGTACTCATTTAATGGATGCCACTCCGCTAACTCTAGGCCAAGAAATATCTGGTTACGTGGCGCAATTGAATTATGGTTTGAAAGCTGTCAAAAATACATTAGCACATTTATCCCAAATTGCTTTGGGCGGAACTGCCGTTGGGACAGGATTGAATGCTCCAAAAGGATATGATACAAAAGTAGCCGAATATATTTCCCTTTTTACGGGACATCCTTTTGTCACAGCACTAAATAAGTTTGAAGCACTTGCTGCTCATGACGCTATTGTAGAAACGCATGGTGCACTCAAACAATTGGCCGTTTCTTTGAATAAAATAGCCAATGACATCCGAATGCTGGCTTCGGGACCACGCTCCGGAATTGGTGAAATTCTTATTCCCGAAAACGAGCCTGGTTCATCAATTATGCCAGGAAAAGTAAACCCGACCCAATGCGAAGCACTCACTATGGTCTGTGCACAAGTAATAGGAAATGATATGGCCATTACAGTTGGGGGTTTACAGGGTCAATATGAACTGAACGTCTTTAAACCAATGATGGCGGCCAACTTCCTCCAATCAGCAGAATTGCTTGGAGATGCCTGTCATTCCTTCGACATACATTGTGCACAGGGCATTGAACCCAATTACAAACGTATTCAAGAATTGGTCAATAATTCTTTGATGTTGGTTACCGCTTTAAACACCAAAATTGGGTATTATAAATCGGCAGAAATTGCCCAAACCGCCCACAAAAACGGAACGACACTCAAAGAAGAAGCCGTACGATTGGGGTATGTAACTCCCGAAGAATTTGATGATTGGGTAAAACCGGAAAATATGGTTTAAAACAATTATGAATTATGAGTTGTAGAATTTTAAAATTCACAACTCCCACTAATTCATAACTCATAATTCATACTTATTTCCCATCTACATAATCCTGTAAATAGCTAAAACGTTCGGTAAGTTTACCGTTTTCAGTCATTTTGGCTCTTTTTAGAATACCATCTTTATCTCCGTTAAAAAAGGCAGGAATAACGTGCTCCGAAAACATTTCGCCAAAACCTTCACTGGCATCTTTTGGCAATTCGCAAGGTAAATTATCTACGGCCATAACCACAATGGCAGCGGGATGAAAAACATCGACTTCTTTGTTTTCGCTTGGCAAATAACCATACAAAGGTTCTACAATTGTCGAAGAACGCAAAGTACAGGCAATGGGTCCATTTACATCACAAGATACGTCAGCTACTACTTTTATCTTGCAATCATTGGCCTGAAGCATTTCGCGTGTTAAAATAATAGGAGCGTCATTAGCATAAAAATGTCCCGTGATATAAATATCCGAAACCTTGGTGAAACGCTCAAAATCAGAAACATATTCGGTTGGATTATTATGAAAATCGGTAAAATCTAAAACTTGCCCGTCCTTTCTTTTATTGTATTCTAAAACGTCAATCTGTGTATAAACAGCTTGAGTGAAGTTTTTTGTCAAATAATTTTCGACAGATACTTCTTTTATTTTCATGGCATCAAGAATCTCTTTTACCCCATTGCCCACTTTTCCTGTTCCCGTCACTACAATTTTCAAAGGTGGCAAAATCAATCTTTTTAAATGGGTAATCAACGCTTCTTTTCCAGAAAGGGTTTCCGCTTTTGGCATTTTAAACAACTCGAATTTTATTCCGAAAGCGCGAAAAGCATTATACGCTCCTACAATTCCGGCGTATCTTCCAAAACCTATCAATCGACGATTATGAACGTCAACTATGGTTTCATGATCATACAATTCAATATTTTTTTCAAGAATAGCTTGCAACAACTTTCTGTTGTAAGGTTGTTTTTTTATAGTATGCGAAAAAATAAAATAGGATTTATTTGGAATCAAATCTTCAACCGGAACTTCTTTTACTCCAAAAAGTACATCACAATCACTGATATCTGTAACCACATCAATACCCATACTTTGATATTGAGCATCGGTAAAAACGCGTATATCTGAACTTTCTACTTTGATTGTTGCTCCATGATACAACTGTTTAATTTTCGCCAATTCGTTTGGGGAAAAAACAACTCTTCTATCTGGTGGATTTTTTCGTTCTTTTAGTATACCGAATTTCATTTTTTAAATTTTAATTGCAATATTATAACTTAATTTGACTTATTTGTTACAAATATAACAATATAAAACAAATTTCAATGATTTTATAAAAAATTTGATTTTGAAAAAACTTAAGATAGTGATGATTAAAGAAGTATTAAAAAAAATACTTTTTATTTTACAATATAAAAGAGTTGTTAATATTTAAAAAAAAGAAAAACAAAACCATTGTATTCTATATATTTGCCCTTCAAGTACCTCGAAAATGAATTTTATAAAAAAGGCAAATATACTACATTTACTCGTTCTAATGCTGATCGTTGGTTCATGTAAAAACGAAACAAAGAAAAATACCAAACCAGAAATAAAAGATGCTGATCTTCCAAAAAGTTCATTGCCTAAAATGAAACCTTTACAAAATGAGACTCCAAAACTAACTGCGTCCTATATAGAAGAGAAGAGAAAAAAAATTGATTCTTTTTATAGAAAAAACTGGCCTAATAATAGTATGAACGGCGGGTTTCTTGTGGCGCAAAACGGTCAAATTATTTATGAAAAATATGAAGGTTATGCAAACCTTAGAGATAAGACTCCAATAACGAGCACCACTCCTATCCATATTGCTTCTGTAAGCAAAGTACTAACGGCTACAGCAGTTTTAAAATTAGTTAATGCAAAAAGAATCGACTTGGATCAGAAAGTAACTGATTTTTTACCTGAATTTCCATATCCGGATGTTACCATAAGAATGCTGCTTTCTCATAGAAGCGGTATGCGCAGCTATGCTTATTTTACAGATCGGGATAAAAATGTCTGGGACAGGCACAATACGCTGACGAATCAAGACATTTTAACCATTATGGGAACCAAAAATATAGGTTTAGAACAAAGAACAGGAACCCGTTTTGCTTATTGCAATACCAATTATGCGATGTTGGCATTGATTATAGAAAAAGTAACTAAACTGTCTTACAGAGAGGCAATGTCTCAAATCATTTTTAAACCATTGGGAATGACAAATACTTTTGTTTTAGATTTTGACAAAGACAAACACAATGTTGCTCCATCCTACAAAGCCAATAGAGTAGAAATTGGTATTGATTATCTGGACAAAGTGTATGGTGACAAAAACATCTATTCTACTCCCCGAGATTTATTAAAATTTGATAGAGCCCGAAATTCTCCATCTTTTTTAGAACCAGAATTATTAGCCCAAGTTTACACGGGTTATAGTAACGAACGAAAAGGAACCAAAAATTACGGATTGGGTATTCGAATGATTAACTGGGACAATGGTAAAAATTTCTATTTTCATAACGGTTGGTGGCATGGTTTTACATCTTCCTATATTCCGCTCAAAGATGAAAATGTGACTATAATTGCGTTGTCCAATAAATTTACGAGAAGCACTTATGCCGTTCGAAAACTATCGGTTTTGTTTGGGGACTATCCTTTTAAAATCGAAGATGAGTAAATTTTTGATAGTGCCATTGTTATTACCATTGGAAAACCATCTAAATTAATGTACCTTTGCAAAACATTGTATTTTTATACTATTGAATTATAAAATCCAATAGTATAAATCTAAAATAAAAATGGGGTCGACTGGTTTTGACAGCAAGTCGAATTGAAAAGTAAGCACGTCGAGAACTGGGACAATTCTCGTAAATAAAAGGTCTCAAACATTTTACACGGCGAAGGAAACTACGCTCTTGCTGCATAATCTGAATTATAGTAAGATTAGCCTCGTCCTACCAGGTAGGAAAGCAGGATTCACCTCGAAAGCTTTGGTTTATAGCGGTCGATTAAGGTGAATCGTAAATTTAAACCTAGATTTCCATGAGCTTCGGGTGGATTTCGAAACTAAAGAAGATAAGCAAAGAGTGGTTGTTTCTGACCTAACTCCCCGTCGAAAATCTATTCAGGAAATAAGCGTGTAGAAAGCTCTTTAGTTGCTTGTTTGGACCCGGGTTCGATTCCCGGCGATTCCACAAATTCATTTTAAATGAAATCAAAAGCCTGTAAATCCTAAGATTTACAGGCTTTTTTGTTTTTTCATTACTCAGAAAAAACATCATTCAGCACTTCAAAATACATTCAAAATCAAAATGGTCTGTTGTTGCATGCAAAGTCAAAGGCAGCTCCTAAGAGGCGAGAACAAATAAAAGTTATCTTGATGTTTTAAGAAATAAGTATATAAAACCGAAAAATCTATTATTAGCAAGTAGTTTCAAAAACAAATTCACAGGAAAGATGCTAAATAAAGAATGTCAATTCCAATTTTTCAAGAACACAATTATCCAACATCAAAAAAAAGCCCATTCCTTGCGGTTTGGGCTTACTTAATCTAGTCTTACAACTTAATATTCTGCACTAAAACTGTATTAACAGTCCTGTTCAGTTATGAAAATAGTGGTAAATCGGCTTAATTAGTACCAACAACAGCTTTCAATTCCATATACTTTTCTAGGGTTTTAAAATTATGTCCCTTTTCTTTCATCGATTTAATAAAGGCTGGAGAAACTCCCATAGAGTTAGCTCCAATAACATCATCAACATTCAAGTCAGTAAATCCAAGATTTTTATATTCTTTGATTAAGTCATGAGTTATATTTTGTGATTTCATGGCAACTAAATCATCTATTTTGATGTTGCTGAAACCTGCTTTTTCAAAATCAGTAATGTATTTTGGCGTAACATTTAGCGATTTCAAAGCAAACAAATCATCAGGTTTGATATTTTTATAGCCAATCTTTTCAAACTCACTAATATAATTTGGTGTAATATTTAAAGATTTCAAGGCCATAAGATCATCGTTCGAAAGATCAGTATACCCTATAGCTTTAAAAGAATCAATAAATGCGGCATCGATATTTAAAGATTTAAATGCAATGATATTATCCCCATTTTCATCATCGCCATTACCGTTGGTTGAATTATGAAAATCAGTAATAAATTTACCGTTAATACCTTGAGATTTTAAGGCAATAATATTATCGGCAGTGATATTTTTATAACCAGCTTGGCGTATTTCGTCAATAAAAGCTTTATCGATACCCATTGATTTAAAAGGAATCAAATCTTCCAAATCAAAATCAGGAATTCCAGCTTCTTTGATAGAAGTAACATATGCCTCATCAGCACCTAATGCAGCCAACGGAATCAATTGATCTTTGTCAATAGTCTTGTATCCGTTTTTCTTCAACATTTTTACATACGAAATTTTCACATTTACCATAAAGAAAGCCATAAGGTCACTTTCAGCTGCAACTGCAACTCCTTCTTGTGCCATTGCTGTGCTGAAATTTTTATTGGCAGTAAATGTATAAGTTCCCATTCCATTGTTCCCGTCAAATTTTCCTTCAAAATTCATGGTTCCCGCTTCGCGCGTCAACGTAAACTCGCCTTTCATGTCCTTTGTCAGTCCTGTCAATTCACTCAACGGAAAAGTAGTTGACAAATTATCACCATCATCATTCCTAAACTGAATATTTACTGTAGTGCCTTTGATAACAGCAAACCAGCTGCCTTCGGTATCCATTCCGTTTTGAATGTTTGACTGCGTTTTAGGAGTTTCATTCAAATTTAGGTTTTGACCTTGTGCTACCGGCTGATTAAAAAGGCAGACAAACAAGATCAATAAAGGCAACAGGAAAAAATATTTCCATGTGGTGTGTACGCTTGATTTTTTTGAATTCATCATAATGATTCGTTTTTTGATTAATGATTGATTATAATTAGTTGTAAGACTCAACGGAAAATGGGGCGCCGCCACTTTGAGCAGGCTAAACTGATAACTCTCTTTTTCGACAGTGTCTTGTTGCAGCATTTCGTTGTCAGTCAAAAATTCAAGATTACTCTCCAATGCTTTTCGCCATTGCCATGCAAAAGGATTAAACCACTGAAAAATAATAACGGCTTCGGCAAGCAATAAATCAACAGTATGTTTTTGCTCAATATGAATTTTTTCATGCAGCAAAATCTGATTGTATGTTTCCCACTCGTACTTTTCGGGATTGATAAAAATACTGTTGGCAAATGAACAAGGAGCTTTGTCACCAGTGATTTCGACAATGCGGAATTTCCCGTCCTGAATTGCCGATAAAGAATACGCTCTGTACAGCAACACGCAAGCCTGCATTAAAAAATTAACACCAAATAGCAGTACACCAAACCAATACAAATAAACCAGCCATTGCAGTAGCAAGTCCACATCAAAAGTCTGTTTCGCCTGATCAACAATCACTTCCTGCACTGGCGGTGCTTTTAGCACGATAGCCTTACTTTTGTCAACAGCCGTTTTCGCCAAAGGAACGTGCTTTTCTATTGCAACTTTTCGTAAAGATAATTGCTGCGGAATAGGAAGCAATGGCAAAATAAAAGCCAAAATCATACAACCAAGCAAGACAAATCTGTTCAAGTGGAAGAACGTTTCTTTCTGTAAAAGCATTTTATAAAACAAAAGGCAAGCAGAAAGAATTAGCGCTGTGTACAAAATATATGGTATCATACTTTATCTTTTTTAATGATGTTTACAATTTCATCCAGATCCTTTTCGGTAAGCTTTTGCTCTTTGGCAAAAAAAGCAAGCATTCGGGGATACGAGTTATCAAAATACTGACTTACGACATCCTTCAGCGCAAACTGCTGATACTCTTCCCTGCTGATAACCGGAAAAAAGCAATGCATATTCCCTGTTGTTTCATGATTCAAGAACCCTTTTTCTTCCAGTATCTTCACTATTGTTGCCACACTGTTGTAATGCGGTTTCGGGTCTGGCAGCAATGGAATGATATCTCTAATAAAGGCTTTGTTCAAATCCCAAAAGACTTGCATAATCTGTTCTTCTCGTTTAGCTAATTTTATCATAGTCAAAAATATTTTGACAAATATAACTACTAATTAATTAGTAGCAAAACTAATTGATTAATATTTTAACTAATATATTAGTAATGTAATACAATTGACAAATTAGTTTCTATAACAAAAATCACGTTCTTCTTCATCTTCATCTTCCCTCCTTACAGTTTTACTCCAGAAAATCACGGTAAGGATTTGAGCGTTGGCCGTTGAGATTACCCCCTAGCGAAGCGGCTGGGATCATGAAACAAACAATCCAACAATAAAAAAGCCCAATCCTTTACGGTTTGGGCTTCATTTAGTTAAGCGTTAAACAATTAACACCAATAACTACTTCTTCTTGTGCTTCTTGACGATAAATTTAAGAGTAAGGGACAATATAAAACTGACTATCGCTCCAATCGCAGCCAATAAAACAGTTTTTAAAACATCCTCCGAATGCAAATTCGGGACTACACTCAAAAAAGTACCGCCTGCAGTACCAATTAATGTTGGATTACCGCTAGTCATCCTCAACTTCTTGAAGACCCCCTTCGTTATGGGTAGTAATCTGACTAACCGCCGACAATATGCCCCCGGCAACTGCAAGATAACCTCCGATAGAACTAACTACTAGTGGTAAAGCTATTGGTGCAGCGGCGATAGTTCCGCCAACTGCTGCCAAAGCGAGTCCAATATTTCGAAGCACTTTGAAAAATTTTGGAGTTGGGGCTTTCGCCCTTTTTACTATATTCATAATTTATTTATTTGGTTTTTAGCCTTGTCGTCCTGAGCGGAGTCGAAGGATTAGATTAAACAATTAATGAAACCTTTTCTGAACAGTCCAAAGCTTGATAAACCAAATTTTTAACTTTAGCAAAAGCTCGTCTGGACTGCAGACCTAAACCAGTTAGAAAAGGTTATGTTTTATAGGAGCAATACAGCCATTAATTCTTATGGAGCATTATTGGCAGGAGAAAGCAATATAGAACTTCTGTTTTCTCATCAAATACCTCCATATGCCGTTGCTATTTCCGACTGTAACGCTGTCTCAATAAATACTCCCCCTCTGGAATACAGGAAACCCCTTTCTCATTATTGAGGCAAGGCAATTCAATGGTATAACAAATGATTCTGTCCTCACATTTGAGTTTTCAGATAGTTCCATCAGGGAAATAAGTCTAGAAATACTATATACAGCTACAGTCCACTGACCTGAACCAATGACAATGGATTGTAGGCACCATTTTTCAGCGTATACATTTTACCGTTCACAGCCTGATAAAACTCCAGTCCCAGTGCCAAAAACAAAGGTTTTGTGCTATTGGCAGTCACAGCATTTAAATGGGTGATGACCGCTGTAGGGGTATTATCCCAAGGCAAAATAGCCGTTTCAGACGTGGCGGTAACAAATGTTTCTGCTTCAAAATCAATTTCAGCACCAGCCGATATGATTTTAAAATGAGTGGTACCACTTGGTGCAGCAATCATATCGGCAGGTATAAACGATTCCAAATCAACGGTGATTTCACCGCTAACACGATCAATTCCTCCCACAAAAGGAGCAAATAGCGTCGTCCCCAATTTTCCAGTGATATTAAAATCAAAGCCATTAAGCAATTCGGCTTCGCCATCGATAACGTTTCGAAGTCCACGGTCATTCGTTGCATCGGCCTGAATCACTTTTACCATCAGCTGAGTAAGTCTGCTGACCATTCTGCTGTCTGAGGAATTAAGCAGTAAGGTACGCAATGCCAAACGCAAGGTTTTTCCAGCCTTGCCCGCTCTGCCAAATTCCGACCCGTTCTCGCGGGTACGCTGAAACGCAGGATCGCTGGCAATTCGTTTGGCATCAATGCCACCTTTTTCACGGGCAATATACCCATCCTTTGATTTATAAAAAGTAATATCTCCGATAGTACCTTTCAATTTAATTATGCCTTTCTGTTTTGCCATAATTGTTTAAAATTTAAATTAAAAAATGATTGATCTACTCTTTCATCCTGAATATTCGTTGCAACTAAATCGGGAATGATCTCAGCAAATATTTCAACATTTCAAGCACATTTCAAAAGCACAGTGTCAAAAACGGTACTAAAAAGCCTATAATAGCCGCTTTTAGTCAATCAGAAACAAAATATTTTTAGTATTTTTGATGCATACAATGAAGGTACCCAAAGCCGTACCCTAAGTATGGATAATGTATTAAAACGAGTAATGTGATAGCAGGAAACATCAGGGTATGTATTTATCCAAAAGATGTACAACGTATTACCGGTAAAACATACAGACAGGCAAGGTTGTATTTAAATAAAATTAAAGACAACTTGAATAAAGAACCTCATCAGTTAATTTCAATAGAGGAATTCTGTAGCTATTCTGGCCTTCAGCTGGAACATGTTTTACGTTGTATAATCGGATAGCATATTAGGCAATAATGCCTCTGACCAATTCCTCTACAATAACAATACTTGTTCAATAAGCAGTTCAAATAAACACACAAATTAGTCTATATCAGAAACAATACTTATGGTCTGGTATGATGTTATATAAATATTCAGGTTTAAAAATCGAAGATTGATAAATACCCCGTTCCACGAAGAGTTCGTCAATAATACCTCACACCCACTCCGCGAATTCTCATGACTACCACTGGCACTTGTAGCATGCGAGCGCCAGGGGGGAAAAATAAAAGCATAGGCTTGAATTATGTAACAGTTTTAAATAATTATATAAAGTAATTCAATAAAAAATGAAATACATTTGGATATAACTCTAAAACCTCATGATATGCCATTAGTTACTGTATTACTCGTATTAATTGTTGTAGGTGTCCTTCTTTGGCTTGTTAACACTTACATCCCGATGGATTCTAAAATTAAAAATATTTTTAACATAGTTGTTGTAATCTTTGTGATTGTCTGGCTACTCAAAGTATTCGGGATTTTTGATAATCTGATGAGTGCACATGTGTAAAATAAATCGGTTAGCATGTTATAAAATAACTGAAGCATGAAAAGACAATCCTTTAAAAATCACATTCGATATTACACACCGCATCATTTTATTTATTATCCAATTATAATGATATTGCTTGCTTTTAGTGTGTATTTTATTTTCACATCCGATAACCAATTGATTTGGAGTTTTATCAGTGCTGTTTTTATTGTTTTGTTTTTTCTGGCTTTTATGCTCCGTCAACATTATGCGCTTACTTTACAGAACAGAATTGTGCGTCTGGAACTCCGATACCGTTATTTTTCTCTTACGGGAAAAAGACTGGAGGATTTTGAATATCGGTTAAAGGATGAACAATTGTTTGCATTGCGTTTTGCTTCAGATGATGAATTGGAGGAGCTCATCGAAAAAACACTTTTTAATAAACTTTCAGGAACTGAAATCAAAAAAGAAATTAAAAACTGGAAAGGCGATTATGCAAGAGTTTAACATAGCTCCCCAAAGTGTCGTTACTCCGAAGTCTTCCGACTTCGAACTTCTATTAAGGCCCTTAAAAACCATCAATGCAGCGAGTCCCCGGCCCAGATAAAAGCGGCAGCCGCGAGAATTGGTACGCTATTTTTTACCCCCCAGCTCCCCGCTCAGCGAAGTCTCATGACTTTGCGTTTTTTTAAAAGTGCTTAAAAATCGTAAATGTGATAAAAATCTCCCGACTTTTGCGTTTCTTTAAATGTTCTTAAAATCGTAAATGCGATAAAAGTCTCCTGACTTTTTATGTGAATATTATTAGAATTGAATATTTTCCAATCATAACTAAAAAGCTTCATAAATGCACTGAATCCCCGCCCCAGATAGCAGCTATAGCTCAGATAATTGGAACGCTATTTTTTACAGCAACTACAGAGCGACTAAAGGAAGCTCCTGTAGTGGCTAGTAAAAAAAGAGTTACAATCGAGGGCTATAGCGGATAGCTGGATCAGGCGCATAAATAATTATTTTACCAATAATGCAAAACAAAAACGCTAGACCAAATTTTATTGCCAATTAATTTAAAAAACTTGGCTAAAAAAACTACTTTTGAATGCTGCATAAAAAGAGTAAAAATGATTCTAAAGAAGTCCCTGCTATTCCCAACTATATACCTCCTGTTTTTTGCTGTCATTGGACAGGCTCAAAAAAGAGAGATGCATCCCAAAAATGAGTTCAGGGCCGTTTGGATTGCCACGGTGGTCAACATCGACTGGCCCAAAAACAGTACAGACTCGGTAGAGAAGCAAAAAACAGATTTTATCGAGATTCTGGACACCTACCAAAAGCTCAATTTCAATGCCGTTATTGTGCAAATACGGTCTGTAGGCGATGCTTTTTATCCAACCATATTGGCACCTTGGTCCCGCTACCTGACAGGAAAGGAAGGTAAAGCACCCAACCCCAATTATGACGTACTCGAATGGATGATTACCGAAGCCCATGCACGTGGTTTCGAATTTCACGCCTGGCTCAATCCCTATCGCGCCACTTTCGACTTAAAAACCGAAACATTGAGTCCCAACCACGATTACTACAAACATCCTGAATGGATGATTGAATACGGTGGAAAATACTACTACAACCCTGCCCTGCCCGAAGTACAGCAACACCTGAGTTCTTTGGTCGAAGAGGTGGTAATCAAATACGATATTGACGCCATACACTTTGATGATTATTTTTATCCGTACAAAATTAAAGGCATCGAATTCAATGACGCTGCTTCCTATCAAAAATCCGGTAACGGGCTTTCGCTGGGCGATTGGAGACGTTCCAATGTCACTACTTTTGTCAAAAATATTTCTGCTGGAATCAAAAAACTAAAACCTTGGGTACAATTTGGCATCAGTCCGTTTGGGGTTTGGCGCAACAAATCGGTTGACCCAAAAGGCTCAGATACATCTTCAGGTCAAACCAATTATGATGATTTATACGCCGACCCGGTTGACTGGATGCAAAACAACTGGATCGATTACATCGTACCACAATTGTACTGGAGTATTGACCATAAAACAGCTTCGTATGCCAAATTAATCAAATGGTGGTCAGAAAATGTACCAAACAATACGGCACTATACATAGGAAACAGCAGTTATAAAATCAAAGCCGATTCAGACAAACATTGGAATAATAAATTTGAAATCACAAATCAAATCGACCTCACCCGTAGTTTTGAAAACGTACAGGGAAATGGTTTTTTTAGTGCCAAATGTTTCATGAACAAAAACCAGGATGTAGTTAAGGTACTAAAGGATTATGAATACAAATATCCAGCATTGCCTTTGCCTGTTCCAAATTTTAAAAAGGAAATTACTGAAAGTTTACTGATCAATTCGATAACCAAAGACACCACCAGTTATTACATTTCGTTTCAGAAACCAAAACAATTGGCAAAAGTTAGATATATAGTGGTATATGGTGCCAAAGATGTTTCTAAAATAAATACCAATGATGCCAGCCAAATACTGGATAAAATTGCTGTTACTGAAGAAAATGAAGGATTCAACATCGAAGTACCCGATTATAAAATGATCGGCAAAACGGCTTTTGCCTTCACCTTCGTAGATTATTATGCCAATGAAAGTCCCGAAACCATAATCGATTTGCAGGTAGAAACACAAACAAAGTAAAGTTTCAAGTTTAAGGTTTCAAGTTTAATTGTTTCACTTATAATCAACCTTTAACTAAAAATAACTTTAAACTTTAAACCCTTAAACAATTTAAACTTTTAAACCTTCTCATACAATGAAAGACAACAAACCGTGGTATTGGATTCCGTTTTTAAATTTTGCTTCGGGTTTTCCGTATGCCATTATTATTTCGGTTTCGGTGATTATGTATAAAAATCTGGGTATTGCCAACGAAGACATCGGGGTTTATACCAGTTTATTGTATTTGCCTTGGGTAATCAAACCGCTTTGGAGTCCGTTTATTGATTTGTATGCCACCAAAAGAAAATGGTTTCTAGCCATGCAATTGGCTATTGCTATTGCGTTTTTGATTGTGGGATTAACGATTCCGATGAATCATTTTTTTATGTTGAGTTTAGCGCTTTTTTGGGTAGCGGCATTTGCCTCGGCGTCCAATGATGTGGCGAGTGATGGTTTTTATATGCTAGCGTTAGAAAAAGAACAACAGTCTTTCTTTCTTGGAATTCGAAGTACGTTTTACCGCCTTTCGATGCTTACCGCCAATGGGTTGATTGTGATTCTGGGAGGCTTTTTGGAACAAAAATTTGGGGACAAAACCAAAGCCTGGTCGTACACGATGATTGTAGTGGCATTAATTATGGCTTTTTTGACCATTTACAACTTTTTCACCACTCCAAAAGTTGAGGAAAGCACAGAAACCGAAACAACACACAAAGTAAGCTTCGGTGAAGTGTTTGCTACATTTTTCCAAAAGAAACAAATCGGTCTTGTATTGGCTTTCATTTTGCTGTTCCGATTGGGGGAATCACAATTATTAAAAATGCTGACTCCCTTTTTGATTGACGAAAAGGCCAAAGGTGGTATGGGGTTAACCACTGAAGATGTGGGAATTATTTACGGAACATTTGGAGTCGCAGCACTTGTTGTCGGCGGAATTCTGGGCGGAATAGCCATTTCAAAAGGAGGATTGCGCAAATGGATGTTACCGATGTTTTTGGCCATGCATTTACCAATAATTGGATTTATCCTATTGTCACATTTTCATCCAACATCGGTTTATTATATTTATGCAACAGTTATTGCAGAGCAGTTTGGATACGGTTTTGGTTTTGCAGCCTTTATGATGTACTTAATTTACGTTGCGGAAGGGGAATCAAAAACTTCGCACTATTCCATTGCAACAGGGTTTATGGCTTTGGGTATGATGCTTCCTGGTATGGCGAGTGGTTTTATACAGCAATATTTAGGCTATGGCAATTTCTTTATTTGGGTATTTTGTGCTACACTTCCTGGATTGATTTTATCGCAATTCTTAAAGTATCCAGCGGAATTTGGTAAGAAAGTGGAGGAGAAATAAACACTAGCGTTTTATAAAATATAAGTCCGTTAAAATAAAGACTATTTAAAAATCCTTAAGTTTAATAACAATAGCGACTTCAACTTAAATGACTGATATGTTCAAAATTAAAATCATATTCATTTCAAAATGACACTAGAACAAAAAATAGGGCAATTCTTTTTCCCGGCAGTTTTTATCAATGATACCGAGGAGAATATCCTGGAAACAGAAAGATTAATCAAAGAACACAACATTGGCGGATTGACTTTTTTTCATAGTAGAGCCAGTGCGGCTACCAACTATGAATCGAAGAAAAAGGTGGAATTCAATGATGATAGCTTTCAGCGATTGAAAGATCTAATCGTGCGTTATCAAAAATGTGCCACCACTCCCCTATTAATGAGCATTGATGCCGAATGGGGCTTAGCGATGCGCGTCGAAAAAACACCGCAATATCCATACGCTATTACACTCGGAGCTTTGCCCGAAAGAAAAATAGATTTGGTTTACGAAGTGGGAAAACAAATTGCATTGGACCTAAAATCGGCAGGAATTCATTATAATTTGGCGCCTTTGGCCGATATCAATAATAACCCCAACAATCCCGTGATTGGGTACCGCTCTTTCGGTTCCAATAAAGACAAAGTAGCTCAATATGCGTTGGAATACCTTCGTGGAATGTCCGATGTGGGAATTTTGGGCTGTTTAAAGCACTTTCCGGGACATGGCAATACCAGTGTCGATTCGCATTTGGGATTACCCGTTCTACAGGAAAGCCTTGAAGAATTACTTGAAAACGAACTGGTTCCGTTTATAAAAGGAATCGAAAACCATGTCGATTCTATTATGATTGGACATTTGGCAGTCCCCGAGTTGAATGATGGGAAAGAAACCTCCGCCACGCTATCCAAAAATATTATAGAAAAATTGTTACGAGAGAAATTAGGTTACAACGGATTGGTTATTTCGGATGCTTTGAATATGCATAGTGTTTCCAAATTATATGAGGTTAAGGGTCAACTGGAATGGGAAGCTTTCAATGCCGGAAACGATGTACTTTGTTTTGCCGAAAACGTAGCCGAAGGCATTCAAGAAATCCTTAAAAATGCAACACCAGAACGTATCGAATCCAGTTTGAACCGCATTATGAAATGCAAACAGAAAGCAGGACTTTTTGAAACTGAACCGACCATTACTCGCGCTTTTGACTTTAAAATCACTGCTGAGTTAAATCGGAAAATAGCCGATTATTGTATTACGGATATCAAAGACAACAACAGTTCTATAATCGTTTTTGATGCCAAAAACAGAGAACGTCTGGCGAAGCTGAGTGTTTACAAAACCATCGACAATCCGTTTTTTAATACTTTGGCTTCGTTCTTGCCATCACCGGAATATGCTATTGAAGATGCCAATGATTTACTAAACACAACACTAAAAGAAGATCTGGCACCTTTTGATACCGTTCTCATTTCTTTATTTATACCCAAAGCCAAACCACACAATAAATTTGAATTGGAAGATTCTGTTTTGGAGTTTTTAGGACAATTATTTCAAACCAAAAAATGTATTTTGTATGTTTTTGGAAATCCGTATGCGTTACAAGTGATTCCAAATCTCGAATTTACAATCGGAATTGTAGAAATGTACCAGGATTTTCCAGAGTTTCAGGAAAGTGCAGCCGAACAATTATTGGAAGACAAAAAAGGAAAAGGAAGCTTACCGGTTTCAATAACAGGAGTTTAATCTTTTTTAATAGTAAAAAACTATTTTAAAATAAATATTAATAATAAAAATTTATTCTAATAGCCTTTTTATATGCCTTATATTTGCAGCAGTAAAAAATCAAACAACTAAAATTTATAAAATATGTCATTAGTAGGTAAAAAATTCCCAAGTATTGCAGTAGACGCTATCTCAGAAATGGGCGATAATTTAAAAATCAACATTTTCGAAGAAGCAACAAAAAACAACAAAAAAGTACTTTTGTTTTGGTACCCAAAAGATTTCACTTTTGTATGTCCAACTGAATTACACGCTTTTCAAGCCGCTTTACCGGAATTCGAAAAAAGAAATACGATCGTAATTGGTGCTTCTTGTGATACAAACGAAGTGCATTTTGCTTGGTTAAATACTCCAAAAAACAATGGTGGAATCGAAGGCGTTACTTACCCAATCCTTGCAGACACTAACAGAAACTTATCGAACATTTTAGGAATTCTTGATATCGATTCTACAGAATACAGTGAAGAAACAGATTCAGTTATCATAGAAGGTTCAAACGTAACTTTTAGAGCGACTTACTTGATTGACGAAACTGGAAAAATCTTTCACGAAAGTGTAAACGATATGCCACTAGGACGTAACGTAAACGAATATTTGCGTATGGTTGATGCATATACGCACATTCAGGAAAAAGGAGAAGTTTGTCCTGCAAACTGGGAAGCTGGTAAAGATGCAATGAGCGCTGACAGAAAAAGTACTGCTGAATATTTAAGTCTAAACTAATTCAAAAAAGACACTAAGCAACTAAGATTCTGAGATTTTAAACTTAGAATCTTAGAAACTTAGAAACTAAAAAAAAAGATATGTTAATCGAATTAAACGAAGATACGTTAGGTGCATTAATTGCACAAAACGAAAAAGTGGTGGTTCAATTTTCAGCCTCATGGTGTGGAAATTGCAGAATAATGAAACCAAAATTCAAAAAATTGGCTTCAGAAAATGAAGCTTTGACATTTGTTTTGGTAGATGCCGAAAATTCTCCAGAATCCAGAAAATTGGCCAACGTAAACAACTTGCCCACTTTTGCCACTTTCGTAAACGGAAAATTGGTAAACGAAACCCAAACGAACAAACAAGAAGTTTTGATTGAATTGGTTCAAGAAATAGTTTAAAGTTTAAAGTTGAGCAACAGGACTAAAAAGTTTAATGCTTGTCTTAAAAATTAGCTTTATCTTCTGCACAATGCTACGAAAAACTTTAAACCTTAAACTTTAACAAAAAAATGAAATTACCCGTAATAAAACACCTGACTCAATTCATTGAAGAAAACGATCAGGATTACATCATCGAAACGATCGAAGTACTGGAAGCCATGACCGAAATTGCATCATTGAAAGATGAAGAACTGGACGTAATAGGCGAATTGATTTCGAACATGTATGGTGCACTCGAAGTTCATAAATTGATAAAAGAAGGAACCGACAAAAAAGAGGCCCTAAATACTTTTATGAAAAGAGTACTGGGATCGATCGACAAATAAAATCACCACTCAAGCTTACACAAACGCATTCCGTAAATGGACTGCGTTTTTTTTATACCACAAAAACAGGCGTTTACTCCGTCCGTTCGCAAAAGATCGTATGGGCGAGTCACCATTAGGGAAAGGGGGCTAACATTCTTTGGCAATATTCGCCCCCTTTCCCTAATGCTGTCGGGCTATCCATGCTACTTTGGTAGCTTATTTCTATCCCTCTCGCGGTAAACAAGAACGTCAAGGAATAAATGACAAAAATCCAAAATTGAAGAATTAAGCTTACCCCAAAGTTTTACCACAATATTGCGGAATCTCTTTCGTTTCAAAACAACATAGCAATTCTCAACAACACAAAACTCAAGCCACACAACCCGCAAAAATACTTTTAGATTCAAATATTAATCCTTACTTTTGAACCTCATTAAAAAAACAAACATCATGGCATCAATAACATTAGGAGGAAATCCAATACACACTTCAGGCGAATTGCCAAAAGTAGGGTCAAAACTAGCTGACTTCAAATTAATTCAAAACGATTTATCAGTAGCTGATTTAAGCACTTTTGCCGGTAAAAAATTAGTTTTAAACATTTTTCCAAGTATCGATACAGGAACTTGCGCAACCTCAGTTAGAAAATTCAACGAAAGCGCAAGCAATTTGGCAAACACAACAGTTTTATGTATTTCAAGAGATTTACCTTTTGCCCAAAAACGTTTTTGTGGCGCCGAAGGTCTTGAAAATGTAGTAAACTTATCTGATTTTCAGGAAGGAACTTTCGGAAAAACCAACGGTTTAAACATTGTTGACGGGCCACTAGCTGGATTACACTCTCGTGTTATCATTGTAGTTGATGAAAATGGTATAGTAACCCATACAGAACAAGTAGGTGAAATTGCAAACGAACCAAATTATGAAGCTGCTTTAGCCGCACTTTAATAACCCATATGGAATTTCAAAAAGACAACACTTTATTTACAGGCCGATTGAAAAGCATGAAATTTGCTTTTCTCGGTGCTGTAAAATTAATTACCACCGAGCACAGCATCATGGTTCAATTTTCAATTGGAATCATTATGACTATTGCCGGGTTTTATTTTCACATTACAACCACCGAATGGCTTTTTCAAACCATGGCCATTGGTTTAATCATGAGTATTGAAGGATTGAATACAGCTGTAGAAAAAATAGCCGATTTTATTCACCCCAATTATCATGAAAGAATTGGTTTTATTAAAGATATTGCAGCTGGTGCCGTATTTTTTGCAGCATTAACAGCAATTGCAATTGGTCTTATTATTTATATCCCAAAGTTTATATAGGCTCAACTAAATTCAAGAATGGCAAAATCTACAAAAGCAGCACCTTTAGAAAAAAAAAACGAATCGGAGTCTAAGGGCATAAGATCATGGAAATTCACCAAACAACACAAAATTGTTCTGGGTTTTCTTCTTGTATTGTTCTCAATAGCATTGTTGGTTGCATTTGTTTCCTTTTTTATTTATGGACAAATCGATCAGAGTGCTGTTTCTGAATTGTCGGACCGCAAAGAAGAAGTTCAAAACTGGCTGGGCAAATTTGGCGCCTATCTTGCCGATTTAATTGTATACCAAGGTTTTGGAATAGCCTCTTTCTTATTTGTACGTTTGTTTTTCCTGACAGGAATGTACTTAGTTTTGGATCTTTCTATTAAAAAACTAAAAGGCATTTGGTTTTGGGATCTATTTGTCATTATTATAGTATCGGTATTATTTGGTTTTTTTGCCACTTCATTACCAGAATTGGGAGGAACCATCGGATATGAACTCAATTTATTCTCTCAGGATTACATTGGTAAAACCGGAACGCTTTTGGTTCTCGTTTTCGGGTTAATCATTTATTTAATTTTCAAAATGCAACTGTCTCCCGAAAAGGTACAATCGTTTTTTGAGACCACAAAAAAAGAAATCAAGGAAGATTTGGCAACAAACACTTTGCCTTCTTCAAGCGACAGCGTTTACAATCTGGAAGAATTTGCAGTAGAGGAACCGGAAAATGAAATGGATGATATTCATTTAAAAACTTCAGGATCTCAATTCGAAATTAACAAAGAGGCTTTAAAACCAACCATTTCAAACGCCTCCGAAATTAATTTGGAACCAACACTCAAACCGCTTCCTATGGATATTTTGCCAACGGCAGCACCAATAAAAGAAGAAGCATTTGTAATCGAAAAAGCTATTGAAGAAGACATAATCGAAGACAACCTGGCTTCGCGCTTGGTGTCAGATTTTGGTTTGTTTGACCCTACTTTGGATTTATCCAATTATAAATACCCAACCATCGATTTATTAAAAGAATATTCGACTGGCGGTATTACGATCAATCAGGAAGAACTGGAAGAAAACAAAAATAAAATTGTAGATACCCTTCGCAATTACAAGATAGAAATAGCACAAATCAAAGCGACTGTTGGACCGTCGGTAACTTTATACGAAATTGTCCCAGAAGCGGGAATTCGAATTTCGAAAATTAAAAGCTTGGAGGATGATATCGCCTTGTCACTTTCAGCATTGGGAATTCGTATCATCGCTCCTATTCCCGGAAAAGGAACTATTGGTATCGAAGTTCCGAACAAGAATCCAACGATGGTTTCTATGAAAAGTGTTATTGGTTCGGCCAAATTTCAGGAAGCAGAAATGGAATTGCCTATTGCACTAGGAAAAACCATTTCGAATGAAACCTTTGTGGTCGATTTGGCCAAAATGCCCCACTTATTGATGGCGGGTGCTACAGGACAAGGAAAATCGGTAGGATTGAATGCCGTATTGACTTCGCTTTTATACAAAAAACACCCGGCCGAAGTAAAATTTGTCTTGGTCGATCCTAAAAAAGTAGAGCTCACGCTTTTCAATAAAATAGAAAGACATTATTTAGCCAAATTACCTGATACCGAAGATGCCATTATCACTGATAATGCAAAAGTTGTCGCAACATTGAATTCGCTTTGTGTAGAAATGGACAATCGCTATTCGTTATTGAAAGACGCGATGGTAAGAAACATCAAGGAATACAATGATAAATTCAAAGCAAGAAAATTAAACCCGGAGAACGGACACCGCTTTTTGCCATATATTGTATTGGTTGTCGATGAGTTTGCCGATTTGATTATGACCGCCGGTAAAGAGGTCGAAGTTCCGATTGCGCGTTTGGCACAATTGGCGCGTGCTATTGGTATTCACTTGATCATTGCGACACAGAGGCCGTCGGTAAATGTTATTACAGGTTTGATTAAAGCCAATTTTCCAGCGAGAATAGCTTTTAGGGTAACATCCAAAATTGATTCCAGAACCATCTTGGATACTCAAGGTGCCGATCAATTGATAGGACGCGGGGATATGTTATATACTAATGGAAATGATGTCGTTCGTGTACAATGTGCCTTCATCGATACACCAGAGGTTGAAAAAATTACTGAGTTTATCGGTTCGCAAAAAGCCTATGCCACCGCTTATTTGCTTCCAGAATTTATTGGAGAAGATGGCGGAATTAATTTGGAAATGGACATTTCTGAAAGAGATACTTTGTTTAGGGAAGCTGCCGAAGTCATCGTCAATGCGCAACAGGGATCGGCGTCGTTATTGCAACGAAAATTAAAACTGGGTTACAACAGAGCCGGACGATTGATAGACCAACTAGAAGCTGCCGGAATTGTGGGTCCTTTTGAAGGAAGTAAAGCCAGAAGTGTAAACATACAGGATATGACAGGACTGGATCAGTTTTTTAATAATGAAAGTTAGATTTAGATTTCAGATTTTAGATTTTAGATTTTAGATTTCAGATTTCAGAATATAGAAGTTAGAATATAGAGTCTTTAGCGTAATTACAGAAATTTAGCTTTTTTTTAGAGGTTTTTATTTTGTTTGCGCTTTACATTTGCACCAAATAGGAATCACACCAATACGCGTGAGGGATAATAGCTAGCTACCGAAGTAGCGCGGATAGCCCGACCCCATTGAAAAAAGGGGCTTTGTAAGCGGATCTATCATTAAGCCACTTTTCTCAATGGGGGCACGCCCAAATAATTACATTAATAAGCATACAACAAAACACAGAAAAATGAGAGTACAACACAGGATAGGAATGAAAACAGTATTGGGACTTTTGATGGCTTTTTTTATTGGGGTTTCGACTCAGGCGCAAGATAAAAAGGCAAAAGATTTACTGGACAAAGTAACGGCCAAAGTAAAAAGCTACGACAACATAACCATCGATTTTAAATATTCTTTGAACAATACCAAAGAAAACATCAATCAGGACAGTAAAGGTACTGTGGTGATGAAAGGAAATCAATATGTGTTGAATTTTATGGGAATTACCAAGATTTTTGACGGCAAAAAAAACTATACTATTGTTCCTGAAGATGAAGAAATCACTGTTTCAAAAGTGGATGAGAAGGACGATACGGCTATCACTCCTTCAAAAATGCTGACTTTTTTTAATACGGGTTACAAGTTTACTATGGATATTGTTCAAAATGTAAATGGTAAAAAGATACAATACGTAAAACTGGTTCCGACGAATGCAAAAGACAAAAGAAAAGAGATTTTGGTAGGAATTGATTCCAAAACCAATAACATCTACAATGTAATTGAAATGGATAAAAAAGGGACCAAAACAACTTTGACAGTGAATTCTTTTAAAACAAACCAGTCATTGCCAAAAAATCAATTTACCTTTACCGCAAGTAAATATCCAAAATACTACATCAATACATTAGACTAATTATTTAGGTGAAAATTCTAGACAGATACTTATTAAAAACATTTTTGGGCACATTTGCTACGGTATTTGTGATTCTATTTTTTATATTCATATTACAAACCGTTTGGTTGTTTATAGCAGAATTGGCCGGTAAAGATCTTGATTTTGTTATGGTTCTTAAATTTTTGGCTTTTTCGATGCCTCGAATTGTGCCATTGGTTTTGCCGCTTTCCATATTATTGGCTTCGATAATGTCTTTTGGAAACTTATCCGAGCATTATGAATTTGCAGCTATGAAATCTTCAGGTATTTCGTTACAAAGAGCGATGCGAAGCCTGACTATTGCCATTACTTTATTGAGTATTGTTGCTTTTTTCTTTGCCAACAACGTCATTCCGTATGCCGAATTCAAGTTTGTCAATTTCAGAAAAAATATTGCTCAGGCAAAACCTGCACTTGCCATTACCGAAGGCCAATTTAGTGATGTGGGGCTGTACAATATCAAAGTCAATAAAAAATCGGGAGAAAATGGAAACCATCTTACCGGAATTACCATTCATCAAAAAGCCCAAAATGGAGATGGCAGCAAAACAGTAATTAGGGCCAAAGATGGAGAACTCATCAGTAGTGATAAATCAAGTATTTTGCAATTGGTTTTGAACAACGGAAATTATTACCAAGATATTATTCCAAAAAAATATGAAGACCGCGACAAACTGCCTTTTGCCAAAAGTTCGTTTAAGAAATACCGAATTAATATTGATTTATCCGGTTTGAACAAAATTGACACCGATGAAAAAAGTATATCCAATACCAATACAATGCTTAATGTAAGCGATTTGAATTACACATTGGACTCTTTGAATAAAAACAGAAATGCAGACATTATCTCATTCTCAGAAAATAGTGGTGCAAGACTTGGAGCATTAGTCAATAATAATGCTAAACCGTCACCAAAGAAAAAACCTTTCGTTAAAGATTTATTGTCATTGTACACAAACAAAGAAAAATCAGACATATTAAAAATTGCCAATAGCAATACCGAAAGTATTTATTATGCTATTGATGTCACCAGAACCGAATTGGACAATAAAAAAAAGAACATCAACGGACACGTACTGGCATTGTATGATAAATTTGTTATTGTGTATGCCTGTTTCCTAATGTTTTTTATAGGAGCTCCATTGGGTGCCATTATCCGAAAAGGAGGACTTGGACTGCCGATAGTATTTGCTGTCTTAATTTTTATATCCTTCCATTTTATCAATACTTTTGGGAAAAGAATTTCTCAGGAAGATGGATTACCCCCATTCTTTGGGTCATGGATGTCATCGATGATTCTAACGCCACTGGCGATTCTCTTGACCTATCGTGCTACCAATGATATTGGCTTAATTAATATAGATGTGATACTGGCACCAATCCAAAAAGCATTTCAAAAACTGTTTCAAAAAATAATTCCATCTCAAAATAAAGAATAAGATGTCAACCTCAAAAATACAACTCAACACTATAGAAGAAGCTATTGAAGACATTCGCCAAGGCAAAATAATCATTGTTGTTGATGACGAAGATCGTGAAAATGAAGGTGACTTTTTGGCTGCTGCCGAGAAAGTAACACCGGAAATGATCAACTTTATGGCAACACACGGCCGTGGTCTAATCTGTGCTCCACTTACCGAAAGTCGTTGCAAAGAACTCGGACTACACGTAATGGTAAGCAATAACACCGATCCCATGGAGACTGCTTTTACAGTTTCGGTAGATTTAAGAGGCAATGGAGTAACTACAGGAATCTCTGCTGCTGACAGAGCCAAAACAATACTTTCATTGGTAGATTCGAATACAAAACCGCATGATTTGGCACGTCCAGGACACATATTTCCATTAATCGCCAAACAAGGTGGTGTTTTGAGAAGAACAGGTCATACGGAAGCTGCAATTGATTTTGCACGATTGGCAGGTTTTAAATCGGCTGGTGTAATTGTCGAAATCATGAATGAAGACGGTACTATGGCCCGACTACCCCAATTGGCTAAAGTTGCTAAGAAATTCGATCTAAAATTAGTTTCTATCGAAGCATTGGTGGCTTATAGAATGCAACACGATAGTCTGATTGTTAAAAAAGAAGATTTTGATATCGAAACCCGTTTTGGTTCTTTTAGATTAAGAGCCTATCAACAAACGACGAACAAGCAAATACATATTGCCCTGACCAAAGGAACCTGGAATATAGGAGAACCAATATTGACGCGCATCAATTCTACTTCGGTAAACAATGATATTTTAGGAACGTTGACCAATGATGCCAACAAAAAACTGGACGACATGTTCCAATTGATTAATCAGGAAGGAAAAGGCGCTGTTTTGTTCATCAATCAAGAAGTGGCATCGATAGACCTACTCAACCGCATATCTGAATTGAAAGTTTTGCAGGCCAAAGGTGAATTTAAAGCACCGCAAATCAAGATGGACAATAAAGATTTTGGTATAGGAGCTCAAATTTTACACGATATTGACATCTCCAAAATTCGATTGTTATCGAACACTGAACAAACCAAACGCGTTGGTATGATAGGATACGGCTTGGAAATTAAGGATTATGTGAAGTATTAGTTTTTTTAAAGTGAAACGAAAATAGTTAAAAGTGAATTGCAGAATCCTTGAAAATATAATTTTGGAGGATTTTTTTATTAGTGAATGCAGCTAATCTAAAAAGCATGAAAAAAATCATTATTCACTGCGCACCAGCATCTATTTACTAAGCATTTCAATTTTTTTCATAACTATTTTTTCGCTAAAACAAAGCAAATGAAACAATTAAAAAATCCTTTAAAAATTAGATGTAAATTTTCTAAAAATACATTTGCATAACCAAAAAAGGTTCTTATATTTGCACTCGCAATCAGCAATGATAGCAACATACTGGAGAAATGGCAGAGCGGTCGAATGCGGCAGTCTTGAAAACTGTTGACTGTAACAGGTCCGGGGGTTCGAATCCCTCTTTCTCCGCTGAGTGAATCTCAAAATGAATCAAAACCCTTTAAACTCAACGTTTAAAGGGTTTTTGCTTTTCACCGAATAACCAAATTATTCATTGTTTCTCAAAAAATAGGTGCACAGTCGGTGCACAGGGACACCGAGGGAAAAAAGTGCACCGAATTTTGGCTCAACCCCAGTAAAACAAGCTGTTCACGTAATGAACATCTTGACTTATATTGACGATTAAAGTACATTAATTATCAATTTAAAGGTTACCAAAATGAAAGCAAGAATAACAGTCCTTTTCTATCTAAGAAAATCCAAAGTCAATGCCCAGGGGCAAATGCCAATGCAAACAATCCAATAAAGCTGTTCAACAAAGCACCTTTAACTTCTTTTTGTGTAAATAGTAATTCAAACTTAGAAAAGCCAAATTGATTAGCTAATTGTAGTACGTGTTGATGCAGTAAAAAAATGATAAGCCAAATCATGAAATAGCCTAAACTGAATAAAATTATTAATTGCGGAAAATCATTATTAGAAAGTATTACAAGGCCTTCATGTTTTGCTTTTGCAAATAAATCTACACCAAACCATGATGAAATAAGAAGAGAAAATAGAAATTTTAATGGATACAGATAGAATATGACTATTGCCAAATAGGCCAAATTTAATATAATAGTAATTAAATCATTAAGTCCATATCTTCGAAAAAATATATATTGGCGATACCAAAAAAGAAAAACAAGGGCCACGGTTAAGAAAAAGGGAATCGCTCCTTTGGTGATTTCTTTTAGCTCATAAAAAGTCTGTGGAACTTCTAGCGAAGCGACCAAAAGCGAGACAGAAAAAGCAAAAACAGCATCACTTAGGCCTTCAATACGAAATATTTCTTTGCCCCGATAACGAAATTCACGCTGCTGTAATGACGAATTTAGAAACTTTCGTACCATGACAGTTCTTTTTAAAACTTTAGAGCAATTTGATTTGTTTCGCGATAGATAGTAAATAAATTATATAACAAAGATAAAAAATACCAGCAAGAAAACGGTTTATAACAGCTAATAATTGCCATTGTTTGCTATCGGTTTTAGTATCTTATATTATCTCGTTTTTCGCTTGTTGAGAAACTCCGTTCTCGATCTTCATTCTCTTTGCCGTTTTTATGCTACATTTCTATGAAAACTACTCTGTCTTCTTCCTTAAAATAGAAACACTAAACAGTTGTTTCCTGACTAAACTTCTTGCCGTAGCCGAAAATTCTAAATTAAACTTCAATAAATTTGAATGTAATGCCATTGGAACCTTAGACCGTATGGAAGGTAAATACCGCATCACTGAAATCAAACTATTCCCTATTCTGACCATCATTGAGAAAGAATTAAAAGACAAAGAAATTAGAGTAATGGAAATGAGCGAAAAAGCCTGCCTATCTCCAATTCGATTAATTTTAAGATTATACTGCAACCCGAAGTTCTAATAATAAATTATGAAATAATTTCTGAAGAACTAAAATAACCGTTAAGGAATTTAAATTTAATATAGTTTATAAAGCACTACAGTAGAGGTGCTTTATATTTTTTTTATTCTGATTTGCCTTATTCGGGCTTTCCTTCCTAACTATTTAATCCAACAATTCAGGGTTGTTTAGGATTAACTCTATCTTTTTTATAATTATTGTAATCTGATTCATTTGTGTTTCTATGTTCCTAAAGAAGAGACTAATATCCCTATTAACCCAACTTTCAGAAATTACTCTTGCCCCCAAACTTATTCTCAAAACTGCACTTTGAAAATTATTGCCATATTTTACATTAACAGGTTGCCCAATATGGCATTTTTGAGAAGCAAGCCTAATGATTTCTACAGGTGAATCCTCAAATTTGTTGGATATGTCTGAATTAAGCAATATGTAGACTTTTTTTACTTGATCAATAGATAATGCTTTTTCATCTTTAAGAATAAAAAAAGGAAAAATGGTACAGATGTTTCTTAATCCAAATTCGTTGCTTTCATAAGTGTTAGTTTTTGTTTTATCTCCAAAAAGAGGTTCTAAAAAAGCGACATCTTTAATAGAGTCTTCAACAAAATTACAGAACATCTCAATTCCCATATTTCTGTACAAAATAGGTGTTTTATAATATCGATCCATTTCAACTATAGCAGCATTCCAGCGCATATTGCATCCATAATTAAATCCATCCGACAAATCTTTGGAACAAAACCATGATGCTGGCCAATCGCTATGATTGTAATAATTGGCCAATCCTTTTGGTATAGTAATTCTTACAGAATTAATAGCTTTACTAACTTTTTTAGGCAGGATTAATGCTCCTGAATAAGGAGGTCCTGTAAAGTATTTGCTTCCGGTTATTGTAATGATATATCCTTTATTTAAATAATTTTGTATGTCTTTTGGGTCTAATCTAAGCTGTGACGCATCTACAATAATCTGCATGGATAAATTGTCAAGGGTATTCAAGCTTTTAATTATCTCTTCGCTTGGTGATTGATACCCTAATTTTGACTGATCCATTACATGCAATACAATGTGCCTTCCTAATTCATTAGTTTTTGAAATTGCCATAAAAACCTCCGAATCCAATTGGAATGAGGATTTTAATTCGCCGTTTTCGTCTCTTAAAGGAATTTTAATCAAATTAATATCTCTAAATCCTTCAATTTTATCTCCTTTTGTAACAGGATGATTTAAAGCTGTGGTGTTTTCAAAATGGCACCCTTTTAATGCTGCAGGTACGCCGCTTCCCGTTTCATCAGAAGCCACTAAAACATGCGTAATTTCTTTATCGGTAATAATTTGAGTAATGGCCGCTATTTGAAGAGCAGAATCAGTCCCCGATGGTGAAAAAATTATTTGGCATTCATCACTTATTTTAAGGGTTTTTCTGAGGTTGTTTTTTAACAATTCTGAAAATGCCATTGTTGTATTTTTGAAACCCTTTTTTAAGCTATTTTGAATTAAAATACGTCTAACTTTATCTGTTTTATCAAAAGCAAAATTAGAGATGCTTGTTGCAGTTGATGAGGCAAAAGTAAACGCATCTGGTCTTGGAAATGGCCGGCAGCCATATTTGTTTAACAATTCAATTTCGTCAATATTCAATCTAAGATCCCCGCCTGACATTAATAAATATTCAGTTGGTTTAGCTAGATTTTCAAGAATGGGTTCCCAAGATTTTTCAAATACTTTTTTGGAATTATTTACTCCATGTATAGATTCTAGTTCTCCGTGTTTTATTAAAGATTCAATATCCAAAGGTTCCTCATTTTTAATCATGTCAATTAAAAAATGATTGAGTTCTTTTAATTTTTCCTTATCCTCTTTTGGCAATATTTCATAAAATATTTTAGTGACTTTTAGAGCTGCTATATCGCATAAAAGGGTGTCTGATTTATCTTTCCCTAAAGCTTTGTACCAAAGCTGCCATTCAATTCCATATCGTAAATAAATTAAAGCTAAAACGGGTTTGTCTAAAAACGATGAACCGATTATAATTGATTTGTTGGGAACAATTTTAAACAGGTTTTGTTCATTATTTGAAGTAATAATGTTTATGTTGTTGATCTTTGGTACGGTATTAAATCTCTTTAAAACCCTAACCAAATAACTTATGTTTTCTTTTTCAAATAAACGTGTTCTTTTATATTGATTTTCAATAAGTATATTATTTGTCATTTGTATTGTAATTAAAACTTTAAAATTAATCTAATCTGCCTGCTTCTATATTTTATTTATTGAAAATCTGGATATTTATGAGTCAAAACGCTAAACCAAAGCCTTGTAACTGAAATGAATTGTTTTGAGTGCTTCGGTTTCTAATGAAAGTACAAACAATAGTAACACTTTTAATTTTTAAAGAACGCACATTTTTTTGATTTCTTTTGATTAGATACTGTGTCTCCATGACATTTTCAGACATTTGCATTATTTCGTGCTAACGGCTGTCATGCGATTTATGATTCCTTTTTTTATCAATATTATATTTGATTGCAAACATGTTTTCCTTCATGTTCTTTGTGATGGTGACAGCCCTCCCCCGAATCAGTTATTTTACCTTCCAAAAAGCTTTCGACAAGTTGAAGTACATCGCCTGAACAGCCACGATAAACTTCGATACCGTGATTTTTCAGCACATTTAATGCCCCAACTCCCATATTTCCTGCAAGCATTACACTAATGCCTTTTTCTTCTAATATAGCTCCAATATTACTTTTGCAGCCGCAGCCCTTCGGCGAGGGCAACATTTCAGTTTGTTCAATCTTTTTATTTGCGTTTACTGTAAATACAGTGTACGCATCACAATGTCCAAAATGATTATCGACAACATTTCCGCTTGTTGGTACTGCTAATTTTATCATAATGGTTGTTTTTTACTCGTTTTTATTACATGATTTGAATATGGGAGGGTATTGATTATCTTCTCCTTTTTTTGATAAATACAGTTGATGATGATAACTTCCTTCCCGAATCATTTTTTTTCTGCATTGCGGACAATCATTTTCTCGACATGGTTGTCCTTCTGTGTGGGGAATCTGTGTATTGCAATGCAGACAGATACAATATCCGATGCTGTCATTTGTTTCCATTAGGTTCAATTTTTTTATTTAATTTTCGTAAAAGACTAGATTGACAGTAACTGCAGAAATCAGTTTCCTCTTTATTAATGTTCAATTTTAAGCAATTTTCGCACTTGTACCAGTATTCGTCTGTGTGGTAATTTCCCCCTTCAATAAAAATCGCTTTACCTTCAACAAAAGCTTTGGCAATTGCTCTCCTTGCTTTTTCATATATTCGGGTAAATGTTGGTCTTGAAACGTTCATTTGTTCGGCGGATTTTTCTTGCGTTAATCCCTCGTAATCTGAAAGTCGTATTGACTCGTATTCTTCGTACAACAAAATAACAGGTTCTAAATCCGTCATAGCGATTCCAAAAGGCCTAAAACCTTCCATTATTGGTGGATTTACAATGGTTCTATTTAGCTTCGGTCGTGGCATTATTCAGTTGCTGTTATAATTAATAAAAGTTTATTGTGGCACAAAAATACAAATAATTATGAACAAATGTTCATAATTATTTGTATTTTTGTGTGTACTAATTTTAAAAATAGTACTGGGGTACAAATAAGATTTATTAGTATCACTAGAGTTTTAGGCAAAATAATTGCATTACTCCAGTTCAGTTTATCAATGATTTCATCATTAATAGACCTATAAATAGCATTAAAATTCAAATACAAATTTCGCCCATGCGGGTTAAAAAATATACTTTATTAATTATAAAATAAGTTCAAATGAAAACATTATTAATGAAAACGGCAGTAATTCTATTTGTCTTTTCAAGCTGCAACAAACAAAATTAAACTAAACTCGAAACTGATTTCTCAAGTGCTACACAAATCAATAATAACCCAGAAGGTTTAAAGTTGATGAAACAGAATTGTTATGCATGCCATAGCGTAACATCTAAATCTCATGCTGAAATTATTGCTCCGCCAATGATTGCTGCAAAAAAAGATACTTGATGCAATACAATACCAAAAAGGACTTTGTAAATGCAATTGTTGCTTACACGAATGATCCTAAAGCAGAAAATGCATTAATGTTTGGAGCAGTAAATAGATTCAAACCAATGCCTAAACTAAATTACAAAATCAATAATTTAAAAAAAATAGCATCATACATTTATGATAATCAAATTGAAGCCCCAAAATGGTTTCAAAACCATTTCCAACAAAACCAAAGGAACGGACAAGGTATGGGAAATGGGTAAGGCATGGGTACAAAAACAAACTAATCTATAAACAATCATTAATATAAACTCGTTAGGGTGAAATTAATTTGAAGTAAAATTCCGGATTAGATATTAGTCAAGATACTGAAATTTAGCATTTTTATTTTTTAAAAAAGCTATTGTCTTAAAGATAAAAAACAACTATGGCTGATTATGTTGCTTGCTGATTGATGATCAGACATATTTATGCTAAAACATCTGAAGATTTAAAAAATAGAATTTTAGTAAAAACAGTGGCACTAATTCTAGTTCAGATTGTCAATAAATTGTTCTTTGATAGACCAATAAACTCTTAAAATAATCTACTTTCATTCAACTGGTAAAATAAATGAACAATTAAATATCAGCTAAGGAAATCAAAATCAATATTTTTTAAAGCACTTTACCCTAGGTGCTTTTTTCATTTTTTTAGGTTATTTTACCTTATGTAAAAAGGCATATTAATCATATAGTATGGTTTAACAACACGGGCAATCAATAGGTCTCTCTCCGGTCGTTCGCTTTGTTCCGTTCGGCTGTTCCTGTCGGTTGTCGGCCGAAAAAGCAGCCACCCTCCATTCCACAGTCAACTCGTTATCATCTTCACACGCTCTATTCCAGCTGATGCTACAGCAGAAGATAAATCGCCTGCTGGTGCAACAGGGTCTTTGCGTTCACTGCAGAATATTCCATCAATCCAACTATCTTCATGTGCTGTTAGACGTATGTCATAGATATTAATATCAGGATCATCGGTTTCAGGTAAAGTTACGGGCTCGTCCCAAAAACGAAAATTATCGATACCTGTTTCGCATTCTGCAATTGCAAAATACGATTTCCTATCATTACCTTCAACACTTACAACCACTACATTTCATTGCTCCCGCGTCCAATGTAGCATTGACACCAATGCGTTCGGGCAAATAAGGGCTTTTTTCTGCATTGAAATCGTAACGCCAATTTAAAGGAATATGGTCAGATGTAATAATTGGAATAATATAACGATCATAAATACCGTTCCATTGGTTGATGCGTTATTTCTTCTTTGAATTTATGATTCTTGCGTTGCTACAAATATTTTTTTTTTTGATCAAATGTCTTCATTTAATCAAGCTGTACATAACCCCAATCTTTAATTATAGAAATGGAGTGCAACCCTTTTTTTGAATAAAATTTACCAGCTTTAATATTACCCCAATTGGACTGAGATGGAAATAGTATGGAAGCGTATTTTTGATTATCAACAAAAATGCTGTTTTTTTTTTACTGTATACAGATGCAAATCGTAAATCAACATCATAGTAACCATCTTCTTCAATCGGGATACTAAAATTAATATTACCCGCATTTGTATTTACGTATCCAGTTCCTGAAAAATTAGTAATACTTGTTTCAACAGCTGCTCCATCAGTTAATTGAGCGTTTTCGGCTTCAAAAATTTTTCCTTCAGGAACTACAGCAAAGGCAGTTTTGAAAGTTATATTTATACTTTTGCTAAAATTGCAAGCCGCATCGCTTATTGCATTTGCAGGAATTTGAAGAATATAATCTGCTGCATACTATAATGCGGCTGTAATTTGAAGTTTTTTTTGGTTAGCCGATACTTCTACAGGCTGATTGTTAAGTGTCATTACTGCATTGGATTTCAAAACTATGTTTTCAGAAAAAAACATAAGAATTCTCGTATAAAAATTTACATTAGTCTTGTTATTGGCTGGGGTGCTTACAACTAAAGCAGGTGCAGTTTTATCTGAATTACCAACTGTTTCATCCGTTTTGCTGCATCTGAGGAATAGGGTAAAAGATCACAGTGTTAGCAGTAGTGTTTTAAAAAGTCTAAATATTTTAATACTTATAAAATTTATATTATTCTTAGTGATTCAATTTCGGCAGTTTTGTATAAGTTTGACGTGATTTCTAAAATTTCGTGAACAGCATTTAAATCAGAAAGTGGCGGCACTTTTTTCAAAATATTATCTGAAAAAGCTTTTGATAGCCGCACAAAAGATTCCATATAATCATTCATTTTCATTATTTTTTTATCGTTAAAATACAGAGCATCCGTTAAAACGATGCTTCCATATGTGCCTAAAATTCGAATACCATTTATCATCTTTGAATGATCTTTTGACCACGATTGCATCAGTACTGCCATTGCCCCATTAACAAACTGCATACTCAGTTGCATTGTATCTTCGCAATCCATACTTTTTAAGATAGTCTTTGATTTAAAGCTTGATATTTTAACTGGTTTACCTAATAGATACAGACATTGATAAATTAAATGATGTCCACTGTCAAACATTGCTTCCCCTTTGCTTAATTCACTATTTGGGTTCCATCCTAAAAGATGATTATTAGAAATTGAATGTGAAGAAAGAAATGAAGCATGTATTATCTGGCCAATTCTCCCATCCTCGATTAGCGCTTTCACTTTTTTCATCGCTTCATTATAAACAAAATTGTGTGCAGGAAAAATAGAAATCCCTTTCTCCTCACTTAGCTTTTCAATAGCTGCAAGTTGTTTAATATCTGTAACAACAGGCATATCAGCTAGCACATGTTTACCATTATTGATGGCAGCTACAATATGTTCAAAATGAAGTGAATTGGTACTGCTTATAATTATAGCATCAATACTTGGGTCTGAAACCAGCTCGTTAAAATCATTGTAAGCTTTGATATCAAATCCCTTACATTTTTTCTTTAACGACTCTTGTTTCTCGCGATATTTGGGATGACTAAGATTATAAGTATGGCACATCCCTGAAATAACTGCATTTCTGTTTTGCTTAAAGGCTTTATAATGACAATCAGTTACATATCCAGTTCCTACTATTCCTATTCGTAATTTCCTCATGTTTCATTAGATGTTTTGGGAATAATTTATAAACAATACTACTATCTAAATGGCTCATAATTGGTTAATTGAATATCATCAAACCAAGCCTCAACAAAACCTTTAGGAGAAGAAGAACTCAATCTAAGTCCAACTTCAAAACATTTTGCTATGTCTTCTTTTAAATTAAAATCTCCTTTTATAACACCCCAGTTTTCATATTCCAGGTCACTAAATTTTACTTTTACAAACTGCCACTTTTTAGATGTAAGCGGAATCATCTTTGTTGCACCCCATTTGGATTTATGCCCTTTGTTTAATACTAGAAAGTGCAACATTAAAGTATCACCTTCGCCAGCTTTACACCAAAAGGACATCCAGGTTTTCTCTTTAAAATTCATCCAGGTTTTTTCCATACCCTCCACCGCTAATGTATCGGCTTTTAAATCTGTAAACCAAGCAAATGGCCTGTCTTGAGGGACTAAGTTCCAACGAACGTGTAACGACACTTTTGATTTTACAGAATATTGATTTGATTTCGTTTCATCATAAATAAATTTTACATTTTCATTATCCCGCCACCAGTTCACAGTTGAAGGCTTATTTTCAAAATTGGAAATCATCAATTGTTGCTTTTGAGAAAAAGCATACAAAGACCCTAAAATCATAAAAAACAGAAAAAAGTTTTTATTTGTAATCATTTGATTTTTAGTATTAATTCTTGTTTTGGAGCAATATTTATTTTGTCTAAGCTAAAAACTTTTTCGGGAGACAAACTATATTGTTCCGTACGATAAACTTTTAAACCAGTATCAAGAAGTTGCAGCTTACCCTTTACTTTATTGGTGTCAATATTCTGAAATTGAATAGGAATTGCTGCAGAAGAGGAATTATAAACATACACATAAGTTGTTTCTCCACAACGAACAGCGTAAATTTCCATACCCTTCTGTAATGGTTTAACCTCAACAGTTTCGAATTTCCCATTTCCATCTGAAATCATTTGATCATTCACTTTTTTTACAATTTCAAAATAGGAGATCATGCCACGGTTCTCAAAAAATTCCCACCACCAGCTCATCGGTAAAACTGGTGTTGGACTAAATAATCCAAGCCATAAAGAACGACGGAAATCATTATCCATCTCTGGGGCAAATTCATTAAAATTTTTACTCCAGTCCCATTCATAACCTGATTCCCCAATAATATAAGGCTTGTTATGGTTTTTGGTATACGTAATTAAAGTTGAAGGAATACCCGTGGCATTTTTATAAATATGCCGTTGATTGACATCAATATTTTTTAAATCATTCAAGCCTGGAATATCTCGATGAGAAATACTGGTAGTTATAATATGATTATAAGGATCTATCGTTTTAAGAAAAGTACTCATTTCGTTGTGCCAATCTGTAACGATTTCTGGAGATATCTGTTCATCAGACCCACCATTATACATGGCATTATCAACCTCATTAAAAAATTCCCAACATGCAATCGATGGGCTGTAACCGTATCGAGCGACCATTATCCTCAATTTGTTTTTGTATTGTGCTCTTGCAGCAGGCAAAGAAAAGAATTCAGAAGGCGTTTTGGCAAATCCTCCGTTTTTGATGTTATAATTACTTGTTTCCCAGCCCGAACCCATTAAACCTACATGGCTTTCTAGTGCTAACATAAAATGTATTCCCAACGAATCGCAGAGCTCTACCAACTCATCCATTCTTTTTAAGCCACTTTCATTAAAATGGGACTCGCTATTTTGATAGCGGCTGTTATTTTGCACTTTTTTCCAATCGACAGGCAAATTCCAGTAAATCATCCAAGTTCTAAAGAAATTACCTCCATTGGCTGCTAATTTCTTAATCATATATTCATAATTAAAGCGCTTATCCTCGTGTAATTGCTTGAAGTAACGGGAATCATCCAAATCACGCGATTCCCAACAAATATTCATACCAATGCCTCTAAATATTTGACCAGTATCGTATTGAAAAGACCATAAATTATTTGTACTCAGAAATCCAAGAGCTTTGGATGGTTTTGCACTAAAAACCAGAGGAGTTGTTGTAAAAACAATTTTTAAATCTTTCTTGAGTTCGAATTGATAACTGTAGGCTCCTCTTTCTCGTGGTGTAAAACGTGCTTTCCAAAGTGATTCCTTCCCACTGCTACCAGATTCAAAATAACATGGCAAAACTATTTTTTTACCAGAGGGCGTGGTGAGCAACATATCAAGGGTAATTTCATTCATATTAAATGGATCCTCAAAAGTTGCATTTAAGCCGATGTTCCATTCGGCTTTTAGATATTGATTTACTTCCTTATTTAGCAATATCGAATGTTGTATTTGAGCATTCAGAAATAGTGTAAAAATTAAAGATGCCGTAATAAATATTTTATGTTTCATTATTTTTGTTTTAATCATTCAATAAGGTTGGATTGGTTTTAGCTTAAACAACAGAATATTGTATTCATTTTCAATTTTTAATTTGTAATGAATTTTAAGACCTCTTTAAAATTTTCATTGTGTAATGTTATAAAGTAAACTCCTTTTGCAATCTTATTATGAAATAAAATATAGCTTTTGACTTCAGAAATAGTACCCCGCTGTATAAGCATACCTGCTGAATTAAAAACATCGTAAGTTAATGGTAAGAATTCTGATGCGCAGAATAACTCCAAACTTTCATTTCTATTAACTATGGTTGATGATAATTTTAGCTTACTTAAATCAACTGTATTTAAAGCATCAGGTGCAGCTCCATACACTTCAAACTCAAAAATAGAATACCCCCAAGTAGTAGTTCTTTCAATACCGTTAAATCGTATGTACTTACCGCTGCCACTCAGTCCACTTAGTTGATCAGTCCTTTCACCTGCAGGCATATTCGATTTTGTTGCAAGCATTCTCCAATTTAATCCATCATCTGACACTTCAATAGTGTAACTTTTAGCCGAAGCAGCCTCCCAAACAAGGACGACCTGTTCTATATTGTAAATCTGCCCTAAATCAATTTGATACCATTGTGGGTCGGCATATTGGCTAGACCAGCGGGTAGCTAGATTTCCATCAACCGCATTGGCTGCTGTATTTCCCAGATTAGCTTCAGTTGATGATACGGTAAATGGTTTATTTAAACTTAAACTCTTGCGTTTGACATTCACTGTAAATCGAGCCGTTTTGATTTGTAAAGTATTGGTAGTAACAGTCAGCAATATTTCGTGTGTTCCCAGTCCCAACTCAATTTGTGCTTCTACGCCTGTCGCTTTTTCTACTCCATTTTCAGTCCATGAATACGAAATTATCTGACTATCAGGACTATTGCTGCGCGAAGCACTGAATGCAACTACTTCTTTTCCGTTACCATCGTTATCGAAGACAATAGCCGGTGCATCAATGTATGCCTTAGGACCTGATTGCAGATCATCAAGGGTAATTACCCGTGGGTCGTTATACACTCTATAAATCCATTCAGCTGTATTTTTACCATTTTGCTGACTTGGGTCATTAATCATATAAGCCCAAGTAGCAAAATACAACCAGGGTTGTTGTGCTAAAATATCTGGATCAATTAGTTTTCCATCTTCTGCCAAAGCAAAAAGTTTTCCTTTTGATCCGAAAAGCTGCTGATATTGACTCCATGATCCCGAGCTTTGGTTGTAATCTGGATAATCCCACGCAATGATATCCACTACATCGTCACCTGGATACCAGTTTTCTTTGGTCGTCCCATAGCTGTTCCACACCCAAATTAGATTATTAATTCCGTGATGTTTTACTAAACGATCGTATAGAAGACGGTAAAGCTGGGTGCATGCTGTTCCAGTTTTTGCTCCCCACCAAAACCACTTTCCTTCGGCTTCATGCAATGGCCGCCAAATCACGGCAATACCCTCGCTTTGCAGACGCAATAGTTTCCCTGCTACAATATCGATGTCGCGAATCAAAAGCTGATAATCTTCGCTAGTTGGATTGTTTAAGGCATACTCTAAGTCGAAAGTAGTGTTTTTTGTATAAAAGGCTTGCCAAGTGCTGAAATTGCTGTTTTTGGGAGCGTCCCAATGCCAATGCATTTCCAAGATACCTCCTTTGTTTTTTACCCAGTCAATTCCTAATTCTGTAGTTTCGTCTGGTTTTGCACCGTTTGCTACGCGCCAAGGCATGGAGTTCATAAAATCAAGCGATAAAATGGCGGGTTGCTTACCGTGGCTGGCGTCGCTGATACGTGTTAACCAATTTTCGCCGACACTTTCAAAAGCCTGACCTGAGATAATTTTTTTACCATAATTATCGTCCAGAAAAGCTTTTAATTTCTTAGCCTCTGGAGTGGCGTTTGAATTTACCAACGGCTGCGCACTCACGTAAAATGATAACAGCATCAAGAAGCTAAATAATAATGTTTTTATATAATGCGATTGTTTTATCATGTTGATTAGTTATTTATTATTATTCAATTTATTGGTCTTGGTGGTATTATTTTATAGAAACACCGCTTGAGCCTTATGCGGTATAAAGCATTGAAAAAAAACATATTTTTTTACAAATACTTTATTCGTCATACATTTCAATCTTTAGTTTATTATGAATTTTAAAACTTCATTAAGACATTTATTCTTTAAAACCATAAAAAACTCTCCTTTTCCAATCCTATTTTGCAGTGATAAGGAACTTATGACTTGTGAAACAGTGCCTCTCTGAATAATCATTCCTGCTATACTAAAAGGTTAAAAGTAAAATGTCTGATTCACACAATAAATCCAGTTTTTCATTCCTACTTTTAATCTTTGACTGTAATTTTAGCTTATTTGAATCAACTATTTTTAAACCTTCGAAGGTGGTATCGGATAGACTTTTTAGTAAAAAAATTTCAATATTGCTTAATTATTTTAAAATTTTTTCTATCCTCCCAATTTCACTTTCTTCAAAAGCCATATTTTTCAAAGAATTAACATTGTCAACTAATTGTTCTACACTGCTTGCACCAATAAGGACTGATGTAATTCTGACGTCTTTCAGCAACCAAACAATAGCCATTTGAGCTAATGATTGATTACGTTCTTTTGCAATTTCATTTAGAGCATTAATTTTTTGCAGAATTTCAGCATTGATTTGTTCTGATTGTAGAGCGCCTGTAACTTTTCCAGCTCTTGAATCTTTTGGAATTCCATTCAAATATTTATTGGTGAGCATACCTTGAGCTAAAGGCGAAAAGGCAATACAACCCATTCCTTTTTCTTCAAGTACTTCTAGCAATCCGTTTTCTGTCCAACGTTCGAACATGGAATATTTTGGCTGATGTATCAAACAGGGTGTCCCCATTTTAGCTAGAATATCTGCAGCACGAGAAGCTGTCTCAGCCGGATAATTCGAAATTCCTGCATACAATGCTTTGCCACTACGGACGGCATAATCCAATGCTCCCATGGTTTCTTCAAGTGGCGTTTCTGGGTCAGGACGATGCGAATAATAAATATCTACGTAATCAACCTGCATTCGTTTCAAGCTTTGGTCTAAACTTGCCAGCATGTATTTGCGTGAACCAAAATCGCCATAAGGACCAGGCCACATATCGTATCCAGCTTTGGTTGATACAATCAATTCATCGCGGTATGATTTTAAGTCCGTCTGCAAAATTCTACCAAAATTTGTTTCGGCTGAACCCGCTGGGGGACCATAATTATTTGCTAAATCAAAATGTGTTATTCCCAAATCAAATGCTTTATGAATAATTTTTTGATAGTTGACAAAGGTATCAACATCTCCAAAATTATGCCATAAACCAAGGGAAAGAGCAGATAGTTTTAGGCCACTTAGCCCGCTTCTGCGGTATTGCATTTCATTGTATCTTTCAGAATTTGCTTTATACATTTTATTTTACATTTTTTAAAATTGAAGAATAACTTGATTCACCTGCGATATTAACTCCTTTAATTCGATAAAAGTAAGTTTTACCTTTTTCGGCATTTTCGTCAACATACAAAACCAACGGTTCAGAAGCTTCGGGCGAAGGTTCAAATTTTACAACATCGGCTAATACAGAATCTTCTAATCCAGTAGCAATTACTTTCCATGGACCTGTAGCTGTCTGCCCACGTTCAAGAACATAATAAGATGCACCTGTGCTGCCTCGCCAAGTAAAACCATGCTTTTGGTTGAATAATACTGGTGCTGGTGTTGGTTTTTCTATAGATGCCAAAGGAATTTCTCTTATCAAATAAGATTCTTTGCGAAGTAAATCTAGTAATCGTACTTCATCGTATACAAATCCTGCTGAAAAACCTGGAACATGAAATGAATTTACTGGTGTTCCGCCTTCATTATGGTAATACCAGCCTCCATCTCGGCGATGACTGCGTATGCTCCACATTAATCCGCCTACAATTTCGGTTTCGCGAATGGTTTCCATAAGTTCACGGATATTTTCTGTTGTACCCAATCCAAATTCGTCAATCATTAGTGGTTTACGACCTTTAGTCTTTAAATAGGATTCTTTTGCAATTGGCGCCAACTGCCAAGGATTTCCTCCCATACGATTCCAATACTCATACAAATGATCACTAATTATATCAATATTAGGGTCGGCAATTAATTTTTCACGGTCGGCACCTCCAGCCTCCATTATTAGGTGATTCGGATCCACTTTTTTAATGTATTCTGCCATTTCAAGACTCCAATCAAGGATTTTTGGTGTCCATTCGTCGTATTTCAAACCTCTGTCTCCAGGATAACTGCCGAATTCGTTACCCAATTGCCAAGCTAAAATAGCAGGGTCATTTTTGTAGAGAATTCCGTTAACAGTATTTTTACGGTTCAATATAAAATCTAAAAAGTGCTTAAAATCTGCTTTCTGTTCTTGGTCTGTCCAGAATGCACCTTTTGGTTTTCCTGCAATTGTGGAAAACTCATCTACACCGCGAATACCGGCAAAGGTTTGAGATGCAATAAAGGGTATAATCAACCTCACATCATATTCATGGCTTAAAGCAATAACTCGGTCTAAGCAACGAAAAGCTTCTTCATTGTACTTACGATGTCCCTCGATGTAAACTGGCATTCCATTATCGAGTGGAGAGTATATGGAAAGTGAAAATGTTCGGGTGGCACGGCCTCCTAACCGGTGAATACCGTCGAGTAAATCACGAATCTCATATTCGTCTGGAAATCTGTTTGTACGGTCAATACGTATTTGGGATTCATTTTGTTGTATATTAGGAGCAGCAAGTCCCAAAAACCGGAATACCTTGGTACCTTCATAAAGCTTGTCGCCATTCCGAGTAATAATTGGCCAAGAGGCATTTTGTACTTTAGTTTGAGCTATTGCAGGTATTGTACCCATTACTAATAGGGTCACTATAATGATTGTTTTTATTGTATTTCTTTTATTGTTCATATCTCTATTTTCTAATTAATTATTTTCTACTATTGTAATGGCTTTTGCTACAATATCTAAATCATTTTCACCTCTAAAACCACTAAAACCGATAAATAGTTTTGATCCGTTTTTTAGCGTAATAGGTTGACCACCTTCCCAACCGATAAGATCGGGTTTGCTTATTCCAAAAAAATCTTCGTCAAATTCCTGATTATACAGTTTTACCTCGTATTCGCCAGTTTTCATACCTGTAATCCAAACCTGACTCGCCTTGATCCAAGCATTTTTATAAAAATTCCGACCCGTTAATTTATCATCACCCCATATTTTACCTTGAAGACAACCCTCTTCGTCAATAACACAAATGGCTACATTACCATTTGCAAATGCATCAAGTGGATTTTTGGAATAATCAGGAATTAACGATTCAATAGTCTTAAAAAATTGATGTACAAAATTATCTTTCATGTTGATTTATCTTTTAGATTTTCTTTTTTCGTGCTTCATTATAGTCCCAATTATTAATTTTACAAACTGCTCTTGCATGATCGTCCCAGCTTGGTTCATTCGGATTATAACCTTCTGGAAAACAATCAATCGCTAAATACTTCAAAGTATCATTGCCTTGACTAAAAGTTTGGTGGTAACAATTACGGGGAATATGTACAAAATTGGTAGGCAATAAATCGAAAACTTCCTTTTTTCCCAACCGTTCAATGGTTAACTTTCCATTGCCGGAAAGAATATAAAAAAGTTGTTCCGCATCGTCATGTATCTGCCGATTGGTAAATTTATTTGGAGAAATTTGAACAATAAATGCTTCCGAATCTTCAGCATTTGATCTGTCCATGACTAAAAGGTTATCATGTGTTGGAAAATAGTATCCAGGTGTTTGCTTGTTATCTGTAGAAAATACAATCTTAGACTGTAAAGGATCTTTTGCTTTGAATTCCTTTGTGATATCAAGGTAAAAGTATGTAAAACCAACTCCTAAAATAATACCAGCTATAGTTGCAATAATGATTTTATTCATTTTTCAAAATATTTAATATTAATACAATTTTTGTCTAATCGGTTTATTGTTCCAACCTTCAACCAGTAAATAGGTTTGTTCATCATTATTGTTTTCAAAGCTCAAATTAATTGTCTTTTTTTCTCCAGGAAGCAATGAAAAGTAATTGTCACTATAAAAAACGGGCAACACACTCTCACCTTTGTTATTTTTAATTTTAAGTTTATTTAATAACGATACATAAGGTGTGTTGTTCTCAATATTTACTTTTACCAATACAGTTTCTCCTTTATTTACAATTTCATGTTTTATACTTACTTCAGCCATAGGCATTGTATTCAAATCCTGACAACTGCCATTGTTGTTTTCGAGCCAGTAAAAATTATCTACGATTTCATTGTTGTTTATTTTTGCTTCTAATTTTAAAAAATGAACTTCCTTGTTCTCGTAGGGTTTCAACTTAAAGCAAGTTATTGCTGTACCTAATTTAATATCAATTGTCGTTTCTTGCTCCGATATTTTGATTCCATTTATATCACATAAAATTGCTTTTACTCTTACTGCTTTTACTGTTTTTGCGGTATTGTTTGCTAAACGAATTTCATTGTTTCGAGGCTCGTATAGAATATGAATTGGACGACAAGCTTTCTTTACTGCAAAATAAGAAGCTGTGTATTCAAAATAATGATCATACAACTGGCAAATCATAGAAGGCCAGGCAGCTTGACTCATCCAAAGCAACACACCACTTCCCTGATTGCTTTGCAAACATTCAAACATAGCACTTGCCGATTCATAATTAAGCAGCTGGGCCCTACGCGAATAATCATCCACATTTGCTGGCTCTCCAAAGCGAGTCTCTATTATTTTTGTAAATTTTTCGGAACGTCCCCACTGATAATCATGTATAGCCCACATATCATTGATAGGCCATAGTTTGTCTTCAGGCAGCATTCGCCTCATACTTTCGACTTCCGGAAAGGCAATAATTCCCAATTCACTATGAAGAGTTACGCCACGATTTTCGAAATACCAATTTACAGGACGCACATCGTAGGGTCCTAAACCAGTAACTAGACCATCGGCTGATTCAGAGATATATAAACGTGTTCCATCAAATGCTTTGGTGGCTTCTTTCATTGCTGCGTCTAAATCGGCTGGCGGAAGTCCTTCGTTTCTACCACAATAAAGCGCTACAGATGGATGTTTTCGCACCCATTTAATTTTATCACGAACATTGTTCATAAACATAGTCGTATCTTTCGGAGTAGGGCCATCAACTGGATTGGCAAGCCAGAAATCGTCCCAGATCAGAATTCCATATTTGTCGCAGGCTTTATAAAAATCTTCATGCCCCGTTTGTCCCACCCAATTTCGAATCATATTAAAATTTGCTTCTTTGTGAAGTCGGACTCTTAAATTGTAACCAACGGAGTCACAACGCAGCATTGCTTCGGGTAATCCCCAGTTTCCTCCTCTGATCAAAATTCGCAAACCATTACAATACAAAAACAAAATATTATTTTTTACTTCGGAAGTTATTTTTCTGATTCCGAAATTAAACTCCTGTAGGTCTGAGAGAGTATTGTTTTGAATAAAGCTAATTTTTGCGTTATAAAGATTTTGAGCACCGTAGCCGTTGGGCCACCAAAGCTTTGGATTGCGAATATTTAATTCTTTAAATTTAGAGGGTAGTATTTCAACAGGTTTTAATTCTCTAGGGCTTAGTGTTATTGGATAAACCAAACTAACCCCTTCAAATTGGACTTTAAGTGCGCCAGTTACAACTTGGTCAGTATGGTTTTTTAGCGATGTTCTCACCGTTAAAGCCGCTTTTGTGGTGTCTGGTAAAGACAGTACGGTACTTATCCAAGAATCGTGTATGCTCACATTTTCGTATTCATTTAATATTACATCATTCCAAATACCTGTATTGCGTCCACGCACAATCGGCAGCCAATTCCACCCTGAAGCCGCAAGAAAAGCTGGGCTGTCCAGACCTGAAATATCACCATTTGTAGTTGGAGCTCCCAAATATTTATGGGTTACTTTTCCTTTTCCTGATTGCCAATTTTCAATATGATGTACAAGTACAGCCAAAGCATTCTTTCCTTCGGCATTTATAAGTGCAGTAATTTCAAAATTAGCCCGTTGAAAAGCGCCCTCTATTCTTCCTAATAATTTTCCGTTGAAATAAACATCTGACTTCCAGTTTATTCCTTTAAATTCAATAAAATATCGTTTGTTCTTTTTATATGTAAATCCACTAATATTTTTTCGATACCAAAAGTCGTTACCTGAAAAAAAAGAATCAGGAATAGCATTCATGTTGTCAGCAAAAAAGGGGTCTGGGAAAATGCCTGCATTAATGTAGGGCTCTAGTACAGTGCCCGGAACTTTTGCTTTTAACCAATTCGTATCATCATAGGCAGGAAGAGATATCCGCTCGCCAGTATCATAAACAAACTGTGCTTGCTGTATATGCCAATTACTGCCATTCAGACTAATACCATTCGAACTGAATGCCACTACAGGTATCATTAACAATAAAAATATATTTGTTTTAAAAAATGACATGAGTTTATTTTTTATTTTGATAGGGGCAAAAAAATAGGTTCTGCTTTTCCAAATAGAGAATATTCGAAAACAGCCGTTTCAGTGATATCTTCTTTTTTAATTGCGGCATTAATTGTTTTGCTTTCTCCAGGCAATAAACTGAAATAATTGTCACTCCAAAGAGAAGGTAATAGCTCCTGATGCGATTCTTTTCCTGAAATGTGCGCACTAAACATAAAAGCTATGGCTTTGCCAGTATTCTTTACATTTACAATGTACTTATTTCCCTCTGCTCCTTCTGAAATATGAGCTTCAACTTGTAGGTTAGTTGCTGGTAGACGATTTAGGTCGTTGAAATTATTAGAGGAATTTACCCAATATAAATTTTCTGAAATAATAGTCCCAATTTCATTTTTAACTTCGAGTTTCAAAAATTGTGTCTTATCAGAAACAGGCACAATAATATCTGTTGGAATGGTAGTATTCGCCTCCATCCTATTTAACTTTTGATTTTTATTCCATACCACGTTTGCATTACTATCATAAAGCGTTGCTGAAACAGTGTTATTATCCAAATTTGCAGTTGTAAGGTTAAGGAACGAAACCGAGTTATTATCCCTATTAAATTGCACGTGGACTAATTCAGACGCTTTTTTTGCACCATAATATCCCGCATGTGCTTGCATATACCAATCGTACACTTGCCAAGTTATGCTTGGCCAGCTTGAGTTTGATTTCCATAATAAGATTCCGCTTGCATTATTCCAAAGCTGACGATTGATAGATTCTATTGAAGAACGATAAACATCATAATTAACTAATTGAGCTTTTGAAATATATTCTTTAATCCCATTATGAACGTTTAAAGTATCCGGCGCTCCGTAGTAATTACGCAGCATTGTATCATAAGATGTAAACTTGCGGGAATCTTCACCCGGCCAATCATTAGCATCATGATACGCCCAAAAACCATCCAAAGGAAATCGCCCTGACATCCAATTTTTACCCATTTCTGGCATAAATTTTTGCATACTTTGCAATTCAGGAATACCACTGGGTCCAATTTCACTGCTGAATCCCTGCAATTTGGGGTGAGTAAAATAATCTTTTGGTTCTAAAGTATGATAGGGTCCGCCACCATGTAATCCGTCACCATCCGATTGTTTTAGATAATGGCGTGTGTCGCGGTTATCATATTTCTTAATAACCGAATTGACCAATAAATCTTCTCTTGGATTTACCCCCTCATTACCCCCACACCAAATAATTAGCGAGGGATGATTTCTTAATTTTTGAGTAATATTAATTGACGCTTTTTCAAAAAGGCTTTTTTCAGGCTGGTAACCAGGTGTGTTTTTATAAGTTCCCCAAAAATCATTCAAATAATCCTGCCACATCAGTATTCCATATTTATCGGCAGCACGATACAAAGCTTTTGGAGGAACACCAGTAGGTCCCCAGACACGTAAAATATTAAGGTTGGCATTTTTAGTTAGAAGAATTTCATTTTCATAGCGAGATGATGTCCAATTTAACATCATATCCATGACCCAGTTCCCTCCTTTGAGATAAATTTCTTTTCCGTTAATTTTATATACGCGTTCTTTTTTACCAATATATGTTTCTACCTTTCGAATTCCGAAAACATCGTTGATGAGAGATTCATGACCATTTTTCGTTTTAGTTGTTATCTCAATATTGTATAAGTCAGGAGAACCATAACCGGCAGGCCACCATAATTTTGCGTTTTTCAGCGCAAGTTCAGGAGTGTTTTTATTATTCCATTCAAATGATTTTAGTTCATTGGGTTGAATTTGATAGTTTTTGTCAAAAGTAATAGTATCATTTCCGTTTGAAATTTTAATATGTGCAATACCTGTTTGTGCAACAGAAGTGTAATTTTTTATATCTAAAGAAACTGTTAATTTTGCATCGGTTGTTTTAGGCAAGTCAATTTCAGAGGTTACATAAAGATTTTGAAGTTCTATTTCATCAGTAAAAGATATAAAAACATCCTCAGTTATCCCCATATCACGATCGCGTACTGCTGGTTGCCAGTCCCAACCCATAGTGTCCCATTTAGTGTAACTAGTACTTAGTTTACCGTCTCCCATGTTTTGACCTGGATCGGATAAAGCAAGTAATGGTTCAATAGCTGGTTTTCCTGGATTGTCAGCTGGAAATATGGCAACAGCTAAACAATTTACACCATTTTTCAGTATATTTTTTGTTATGTCTATTCTAAAATTGCGTTCCATTCCTTTAATCTCGGTTGTATCTGCAATTATTTTACCATTGAGCCAAACCTGAGCTTTGTAATTAATTTCGCTAAAATTAAGCCAGACTATTTTTCCTGTATTATTTTTGTCAACCACAAACTGATTACGAAACCAGTAATGATCTTTCCATGGATTTCTATTTTTTAAGTGACTGAATTTTTGCAAATTATAGTCTTTATTGTATTCATCATTGCTATCCGGAATTTTCATATTATTCATCCCTATATAAGGATTTGGATAAATACCATTACGCACAAGAGCGGTAAGGACCGTAGCAGGAAGTGATGTTTCTGCCCATCCATTAGTATTTACGCCAACTTTTGATATTCCAGAACCATCCATATTAATTTCCACAGATGATTTTACTTTCCAGCCATTACGTAACAGCTGAGCAAATTTTGGCAATTCAGCTAATGGTGCATCTTGAACTAAAAAGGTACTTGTTGCAGAAATAATTTTTGTTGTTCCTATGTGGGCAATAACAGCCCAACTATGTTTACCAAACGAAAGTGGAAATGTCACATAAGCATTTGATGTTGAAGGCAATTCAGCCATTATACGATTATCTATTCTTATTTCAAAACGATCGCATTTTATTTTTTCCCAAGCAAGTGTAGGGGTATTATTAGTAATAGTCATACCATTCTTAGGAGCAAAAGTTTTAAAAGTTTTTGCAGCACAAAAAGAATTCGCAGAAAAAAACAGAAATAATATAATAGTGGTAATATTGCTTTTCATTTTATGTAATCTTTAAAAAGAGTGAAAATTCTTTATTGAATTGTAATTACAGTTCCTCGACCAATAAAAAATCGAGATAACCAAGGTTAGCACCCTTGTTGTATTTTAAAGTAAGGAGGTTAATGCCTGCAACTGGGAAAATTATTTCACCTATTGTGGCTTGAGTCCAGTTGTGAAAACTGCCAGTCTCTTCCGGAAGTTTTAGAACAGCTGCCTTGTTCCCGTTTAACCATAATTCTGATTTATTATCTTTATTCCCATAAACAGTGATAATCCTATATTTTCCGGGCTTTATTACTTTTACAGTATAATTTGTCCATTCACCGTCTTCTTGCCATCCTATATATAGCTGGTTTACCTTAGGATCGACTTTATTAGGGTGATTAAAATCAGCCCAATCTTTTGTATATGATATATCTACTCCTTCATTTTCTCTAAAAAAAGCAGTGTAGGCTTCTACACCCGGACGCCAATGACTTCCATAGTCATGTTTTTCATGGTTTAATTTTGAACCCTCATTTTCAGGAGTTACATCGTGATAAGCAATTCCTTCGCCACCTATATCGTAGTAAGCAAGTTCAACTCTACCTGGAATTATCTGTGCCCCTACTGTATATATTGAATCTACATAGGGTTTTCCAGAATAATTTTTTGGCTTTTGAGAAAATGATGCTATTGATAAGAAGGAACAGAAAGTAAGAAAAATATTTTTTTTCATAAGTGATAATTAAAGCCCTTCAGAGTTTAACCCGAAGGGCTTATTAAAAAACCAAAGCAAATAATGCAGTGTGAAACTAACAATGTCACTGCATACTAACTAACCAAATTTACTGCTACTCAGGTTTTAAATTTGGGTCTAATGGTGCTGTCGTAAATATAAATGAATCAACATTTACTTCTATCGCAGTTCCTTTAGCAATATTTCCGCCATAAAGCTGAATACCCATGGTAAAATCTTTTGTTGGATCAAATTTTGTTAGATCACCTTCTCCTGGAGCAAGTTTTATTGATCTCCATACCCATTTATTTGCAGTTGGCACAAATTTATAATCATCTCCATATCCTTGAGATTTTGTAAAATGCATCCATCCTTGACCAAAATCGAATTGGAAATATCCTTCTTTATTACCCGTATTCAATAAAAAGTTAATCCAAATACCATTCGCATATGCAACTGGATCAAGAGCTTTTACATTCCACGAGGCTTGACCTAATTTGCTATCCCAGCCTTGAGATATTCCAGTTAGACTAGCATATTTAGCACCTTGGTTGTATCCCTGTAAACCTGCAGAACCATTAGAAACAATATTCCATGCAGTGCCAGCAGCAGTTTCGCACTCCCATCCAATTGTTGGAGTCAAAGGACCATCTGTAATCATTACTTGATCAACAGCGATGTAAAAAGGTGTTCCATTTACATTACCTCCACGGAATTGAATACCTATTTTATCAATTTTTCCTTTAACAACAGGGAATCCCATTTTTTCGAGATCATAAGAACGCCATTCCCAATTGGCAGTTTTGATTTTATAATCATCACCATATCCAAAAGCACCTGTAAAGTGACGGTCATTTGTACCTCCGCCGGCAGTAATAATTGGCTGTACATAACCCTCGCCGCCAGCAGTATTAACTAAAAATGTGATGTGCGGTTTGTTGTATGCTGACAAATCATAACCCTGACCTCCATTATTGTTTTCTACTTTCAAATAAATTCCATTCCATCCATTACCTGATGCGGCTTTAACCTCTAAGGCTTTTCCATATTCTCCATCAATTGTTGCGTATGTAAATGGACTTGTAGCATCTCCTTTTTCAGGATTAAATGGAGCATCAAAATCAAAAAGCATCAATGTTTGTTTAGACAAATACGTATTTGTAGGCTTAACAACAAGAATACCTGGAGAAGTTTGTTTATCTCCAGTTTTTGGTGTTATTTCAATGGTAGCAAATTCGCCAATTTCCATTTCAACTCCTGCTGATACATAAGAGGCTTTACTTGAAGTTGTAGCTCCAAAAGCTGAAACTACTATTCCATTCAATTTAACTTCCTTTATCAGATCTAAATTTTCGCCTGTCAACAAAAATGGTTTTCCTTTTTGAATATTAACAGGCCACGCTGTAACTTTAGCAGCATAAAACTGAGGCTTAATAAATTGAGTTGATACAAAGGTTCTTTTGTACTTATTTACAATAGTAATAGGGCCACTTTCAATCTGACGAGGCACTTCAACAGTAATACTATTGTCACTTTTATTGATGATTTTAAAAGTATAAGGACCAACAGCAACACTTGTCACATAATTCATATTTATTCCTTCCAAAGCAATCTCTGTTCCTACAAATGGAGTTTCGTTTGATATCTCTGTAATTGTTGAAACAGGTAAGTTTATATCAGAGCCTTCAGTATAAGTTATGTCTTCGCAATTATATAAAAGTGCTGAAAAAAAGGCTATTAATACACATTTAATTATATTCTTTTTCATATATATTTAATTTAGTTGTTATATGAAATAAGTATGATGTAACTTATAGATTAACTCTTTGTTGTTAAATAAAAAACATCATACTTGGTTTCATAGAATTTGTTAATTAATAACCTGGATTTTGTTCAAGATTCCAAGCTTGAGTTTCAGTTTGTGGTATTGGCATTAACGGTACTTTATTACCATTTGGTCCATCAATTGATTTAGCCAAACCATTTGTTTTTATGTTAGGAAACTGTTTGTATGCTTTAACACCTAATCCATAATTTTGTCCTGGAGCACGACGAAGATTTTTTTCATTGTCAATTACTGCAAAATACCTTCCTGTGCGCACAAGGTCATAAAAACGAATTTGTTCCATTGCCAATTCCAAACGACGTTCTTTCCAGATATCCTGCAAAAGCTGATCTCCTGTTGAATTGATATCCGGCAAATTAACTGATGTTGGTGCGGCGCTGTAATCCATTTTTCCTTCTGCATATCCCATACAATACGTACTGTTACGAGCTCTGTTTCGAATCATATTTACTTTTGCCGTTGCTTCATCAAATTTATTTAGATGCCAGCTAGCTTCAGCATGCATCAATAATACATCAGCATAACGAATGATTTTTATATTGCGGTCACTAGCTTTAGCTAGTGCAGGTTTAACAGGAAGAGCAGCTTTACGATTTAGCCAATCTGATCCTTGTTCATTGCGATCGTATTTCTTTTTAGCACCATACAAAACTCCATTATTGAAACTTTCTCCATAAACAACACAAGATAATCTTGGGTCTTTTGTAACAGAAACATTGTAAGCTTCAACTAAGTCAGGTGTTGGATTATTGAATCCCCATCCTGAATCATCTTTCCTATTTCCTTGAAAATTATAGAAATTAGTTCCTATAGATCCTGGTGCAGTATCGCTTGCACCGACTGCAAACTGAACTTCAAAAACCGACTCTGAGTTATTTTTACTTTCAGTTTCCCATAATTTTGCATAGTTAGGAAGCAAAGCAAACTCACCTGAATTTATTACAGCACTTGTTTGATCGTAAACTTGTTGCCATGTTATTTTACTTTCTATATCGGTACCAATCTGATACATATATATTCTTGCTAATAAAGCTCTTGCGGCACCTTTGCTTACTCTACCAGTTTCGGCAACAGGTATCGTACCTTTTTCAGGTAACAATTCAATTGCTTTTGTTAAATCGGCTGCTATTTGTGTATAACATTCGTTTAGTGTTGCACGTTTAACTTTTCCAAAATCAGAGGGTTTAACAGCACTCGTAAAAAGAGGCACTCCACCATAAGCTCTAACTAAATACCAGTAAAAATAGGCTCTCATAAATGAAGCTTCACCAATTAATCGGTCACGAACCGAAGGAGACCAACTTACTTTTGGAAGATTGTCAAGTGCATAATTTGTGCGCGAAACACCCCAAAAACCATGAATCCAGAAATCGCTTGCAAAACCAATTTGAGAAGTCATCGTAAAATCCAACATTTCCCACATTGCACCGTAATCTCCATCATTACTACCTTTTTCTGCATCATCACTACGTATATCACTCAGAAAAAAATCGTGGTGATGTCCCATCCATTGGCCATCAGGCCCAGCTCCTTCATCAAGTTGGAGCATATCATAAATACCAATTATTGAGCGAACACCATTTTCTTGAGTGTCAAAAAAGTTGGCACTATTTTCTGATCCCTGAGGTTCGAGATCAAGGAAATCCGAACAGCCTGAAAACCCAAGCATCAAGACTGTCAACAGGATAATATATTTTGCTTTTTTCATAACTATCTGTTTTTTTTTTAAAAATTAATATTGATACCAAGTGAATAATTGGTAGGCTGTGGGTAATTAACCATATCAACACCATAGTAGAATGGATTCCCATTCAAACCAAACGATGCGGGATCAAGACCAGTGTAATTAGTAAAAGTCAATAAGTTATCGATTGTTGTATAAATTCTAAAGTTTGAAATACCAAATCTTTTTGACTGTGAAACTGGAATTGTATAACCCAATTGAATGTTATTTAATCGAAGATAAGAGCCGTCTTCTACATATAAATCGGAGAAGTTCTCGGTGTTTTTATTTAAATCGGCTGCATTTAAACGAGGCACATTTGAATTTGGATTAGCGGGTGTCCAAGAGTTCACTGCCATATCATGACTGATATTAGTTTCGAACATTTTTGAATTATATAACGACTGACGCATTGAATTTACTATTTCGTTACCATAGGATCCAACGAAAAACAGTACCATATCAAAACCTTTATACGATAAATTTACATTTAAACCACCAGTTAGATCAGGACTTGCACTTCCCAAATAGGTCATATCCAATTCTGTGATTTTTCCATCACCATTTCTATCAACGAATTTTACATCTCCAAGACCTGCGTTGGGTTGAATAGCAACATCATCTTTTTTGTAAGCATCCAATTGTTCCTGTGTTTTGAAAAGGCCATCGGTTTGGTAACCATAGAAATAGGCAATCTCTCTACCGATTTCGGTTTTAGTTGTATTTCCTAATCTACCTACACCTCCACTACGAATCGGATCACCACCAGCTAAGCTGGTAATTTCGTTTTTAATAATAGCAAAATTTAATCCCAAATCATATTTGAATTCGTTTTTATTATTTGCATAATTCAAAGTAAACTCAAATCCCTTATTTTGCATTGTCCCTGCATTCACCGCTGGTTTTTTCATACCTGCATATGTTGGTATAGGTTTTGCAAGAATCATATTGTTTGTGTTACGAATAAAATAATCGATTGTACCTGTAAGTTGATTATTAAATAATCCAAAATCAAGACCAACATCAAACTGCTCAGAATTTTCCCAAGAAAGTTCCGTATTAGCAAGTTGTAACTGAACTGCACCTTCTACTGGAACGCCATTTAATGTGTAGTTGTATCCTCCGTTCACACTCGAAACATAGTCAAAATTACCAGCACTGCCCTGATTACCTACTAATCCCCAACCAGCGCGTAGTTTTAAAGTTGGTAATATTTCTTCTACACCAGACATAAATGATTCGTCATGAATATTCCAACTACCAGCAAATGATGGGAAAGTACCCCAACGCTGCTCTGGCGTAAATTTTGAACTTCCATCTGCACGTATTGTAGCCGTCAATACATATTTATTGTCCCATGCAAAGTTACCACGAGCATAATATGACTCCAAACGGTTTTCACTTTTTCCACCGCCTAGACCAAATAAAACAGCATTTTTATGTGCTCCCAGATATTGCAACGATGCACTTTCGGGTACATCATAACCTGTTGCCCAAATATCAGAATATTGGTTTACTTGCAACTCAGTACCCAATGTAGCATTGATGTTTAATTTACTTACTTTTTTATTATATGAGAAGTAATTGGTAAATACCCAGTTTAACCCTTTACCTGCGCTTTGATTTAGTGAAGAAACATCGTTTTTCTGAGTTGGAGTTATAAAATATTCTGGGCTATATGATTTATTTTCGTTATAATCCATAACGGTTCCGAACTGTGAACGAAAAGATAAACCTTTGGTCCATAAGTCATTAAACTCTAAGAAAAAATTACCCATAAACCTATTACCTATTTGTTTTTGTTTTTCTGCCAAATAAATTGATAATGCTGGATTTGTAGCGGCCTGTGAGTAATATACTTCACCGTAAAAATTGGTATAGTTATCAAAAGGAACAGAAATAGGATCCGAACGTAATGCCCCTGTAATTGTTCCACCATAAAAATCATTTCTTTCTCCAGGTCTTTGATAATAGGCATAATTAAAATTCATACCTAACTTAATCTTATCTGTTAGTTTAAGATTGTTATTTGAATGGAATAAAAACTTCTCTAGTTTCGTTCCTTTTACAACTCCTTCTTCATTTGAAGCAGTTACACCGGCATCATACGAATATGTTTCTGAATTACCAGAAATTCCAACATTATATCGGGTAGTAGGTGCTTGACGGTATATTTCATTCTGCCAGTCAGTGCCTTTTAAATAGTTTCCTGCAGCCTGCTGATCGAGGACATAATTAATTATATCATCTGTCATACCAATTGATTTACGTGCATTTGCAAATTCAGTAGCATCAGCAAGATCTAAACGTTTGTTAAATACTGAAACACCAGTTAATACAGTACCTGACACATTAAATTTTCCGCTTTTTGAACCATTACGTGTTCTTACAAGAATTACACCATTTGCACCACGGGAACCATAAATAGCAGTTGCAGATGCATCTTTTAAAACTTCCATACTTTCAATATCAGTTGGTGCGATTTGACTAATATCCCCCATTGGAAATCCATCTACTACATAGAGAGGGTCGGAATTATTAATTGTTCCAATTCCACGGATTCTAATTTTAACTCCAGATCCAGGACTCCCAGAATTTGAAATTACATTTACACCAGCTACGCGGCCTTGAAGTGCTTTTGCAGCATCAATAGTTGTTACTTTATGTATATCATCTGTATTTACCTTGCCAATAGCACCAGTTACATCTTTTTTTCGCAAAGTACCATATCCAACAACAACTACTTCATTTAGATTTGTATTATCAGGCTCGAGTTCTATGGTGAGGTTCGGCATAACTGATACTTTTCTTGGTTTATAACCAACAAAAGAAATTAAAAGTGATTCACCTTTAGGAGCAACAATTTGAAATTCTCCTGATATATTTGTAATGGTACCGTTACCATTACCATCCACCAAAATTGTAGCGCCATAAAGCGATTCTTTGGATATTTTATCTATCACTTTACCCTTCACATTTACTTGTGAGTAAATCGAAGAATAAAACCCGATAAATAATAGCAATAAAAATGCTTTTTTCATAAACATATTTTTTTTTTTGGTTAATAAATTGGTTGTTCTAGTTTTAACTTTAAATACAATCAAGTTGCATTTTTAGTCCTTATTAAATTGATTAAGTTTTTTAATAATTAAAGTGTAATTTTTTCTTTAACTCATAAGCAAATATTTTTTGGTTGTACATAAGAAATCGATTGAGCTACAAATTTATATGAACACACTGCTTTTAATCGTTCGTTTTTGATGTGCTTTTTTTAAATTTTGTAGAATTATACGTCGATGTTACAAAATCGAATAAAATAATACAGAACTTAATAGACTCCCATAAATTAGGTTTTTCTTTATGTTTATATTTGTAAGCTGATGTTACAATACTAATATGACAATATTTTCTATGAAAAAAACAATCCTTCTTTTGTTGCTTTTAACAATAACTTTACAAAGTAATACCGTTATTAGAATTTCTAACTCGGTTATAAAAACCACAAATGATGGTTTGTGCAATTCAATAGTTACAAGTATCGCACAAGACAAACATGGATTTATCTGGATCGGAACCGAAGAGGGGTTGAGCAAATATGATGGCTTAAGCTTTAATACATACAAAGTAAATAGTACAGATTCATCTAATCTAACCAATAACAGTATAGTGAGTCTTTTATGTGACAAAAAAGGGCAGATTTGGGTAGGAACATACAATGGTTGTCAAGTATACAATGATGAATTAAATGTATTTAGAACTATTGATTTTAAACTAAAGGACGTCAAGAATAAAGCTATTAAAATTGAGAAAATTTTTGAAGATAGTAAAAATAACATTTGGTTATCGACATCAATAAATGGAGTAATTATGATAGACCGAAATGGAAAAAAAAATAAACATTTTTTCTATCAGCCCAGAAACCCTCTCTCAATTTGCAGTAATATTATTACAGACATTGCCGAAGATAGCAGTGGTAATATATGGTTTGCCTCATCTGACAAGGGTATTTCAGTATACAATGTAACTACTAATAAAATCCGACATTATAATAAAGAGAATGGCGCATTGCCCTCGAATCAGGTACTACGATTAATAAAATCAAAAAATAATGCCATATACATAAGTATTCTTAAAATAGGACTAGTAAAATACAATCCTGCTAATTCTAAATTTCAAGTCTTGGATAATGTAAATTCAAAAATTCCATCAAAAATTATTTTTAGCTTAGGTTTAGATGCCCAAAACAATATTCTTATTGGCACTGATGGAGATGGACTATTAGTTTATAATACAATAAATCAAGCAGTTTACCCTCATCCAGTTTTTGTAGAGCGGTTTTTTGAACTGGGAAGAAGTCGTGTGCACTCTCTTTATACTGACAAAGAAAATAATATTTGGATAGGCGTTCCTACTTTGGGTATATGTCTTATAAAAAATAGCAATGCAGGATTCCAAACGTATAGAAATTTTGATGGCATTCCATTTCATGACTGCATTAATAGCATTTTTGTTGACAAATTTAAAAACATCCTAATGGCATCTGATGGTGGTGGCTTAATAGTATTTAACAGAAATAATAATTTTAAAAAGCAATTTATTAATATCAAATCGAATAGCAATTCGCTCGCTGACAACGCAGCATTAGATGTTTTTGTAGATGATGAACTTCAAACTTGGGTTGCTACATATACGGGAGGTCTGTCTGTAATGAACCACCTTTCGGGTAAGTTTATTAATTATAATACCGAAAACACAAACGGTGGATTAAAAAGCAATAATGTAAGAACAATTACACAATCAAAAGATGGAAAAATATGGATAGGAACACATTCTGGAGGTATAAGCTGCTTCGATAAGAAAACAAAACGATTTTCAAATTATATGCAATCCTCAAAAAGAAACAGTCTAATAAACAATTGGGTCAATAAACTCTATTTAGATAAAAAAGGACATTTATGGATTGGAACAGTATATGGGTTAAGCTGCTTTATCATTGAAAAGAATAAATTCATAAATTATAATACACAGACTAACAGCAAAATGAGTAACAATATGATTCACTCTATTGCAGAAGATAATGAAGGCAATATATGGTTTGGCACTGACAATGGATTAAATTATTTAAACCCCTCAAATGGTGATATTAAAGTATTTACTACTGACAACAATTTAATCAGTAATAGAATAAAAGGTTTAGTGTTTACTGGAAAAAACAGCTTGTGGATAAGTGATAATCAGGGAATATCATGTTTGAACACCCAAAACTATTTAGTTAAGTCTTACAATATGCAGGATGGTTTACAAAGTGATGAATTTAACTCAAGATCCTATTTTCTAAGTAATGATGGTGAAGTATTCTTTGGAGGCACGAAAGGAATAAACATTTTTAACCCAGATATGATAAAATCTAGGAAACCGACTAATAATATAATACTTACCAATTTGAAACAGTACGACCAACAAGTACTTATAAATCGAAAAATAAGTGATAGAATTATACTTCCCAAGTCCCTGAACTATTTGAATGAAATAAATTTAAGTTATGTCAACAAAAGTATTACTATCGAATTTTCAATTCCAGAATTTTTTGCAGGAAAAAAACTTTTTGTTTCATCATATCTGGATGGATTTGACACAAAATGGCAAAATCTACCCGCCGGTAGTAGGTCAGTAACTTACACGAACCTCGCTCCGGGTAATTACACGCTACATTTAAAAACTGGAAAGGCAAATAATGAACTTGAAGGTGAGGAAAAAAAACTTACTATAATTATACACCCTCCCTTTTGGAGGACTTGGTGGGCTTATTTAATCTATGCAGTAGTTATTGCTTTTTCATCGTTCATGATATTCAGAGCGCTGAAAATAAAAAGCAGCAAAAAAAATAAAAGGCAGATAAAAAAACTAGAAATAAAGAAACAAAAAGAAATATATATGTCAAAACTAGTGTTTTTTACAAATATCTCTCACGAATTTCGTACGCCGCTTACTCTTATTTCTTCCCCTCTAGATCGATTGATTCAAAATGAAAACAATGACGAAAAATTACAATTACTCACAATTATTCGTAAAAATTCGCAACGATTGCTTCATTTAATCAATCAGATTCTTGATTTAAGGAAATTAGATACAAGTCAAATGAAAGTAAATGCGAAACAAATCAATGTATCATCAATAGTTAAAGACATTTTGGATACATTTAAAGATATAATTACTGAGAAAAATATTGATTTGACCTTCGAAAATAAAATTGGAAACACATTAGTATGGTTCGACCCTAGCATGCTAGATAAGTGCATCTATAATATTATTTCCAACGCCGTTAAATTTACCGAAAAAGGATATATAGCCGTATCAACAGATTTTGAAACATTAAATGATAAAGAATATGTTGTGATTAGAATTTCGGACACAGGCATTGGAATGTCAACTAAAGTAACTGATAAGATTTTTGAAAGATACTATCAACATAATGAATCTGATGTACAATACTTAGGCACTGGAATTGGACTGAATCTTGTTAAAAACATTTTGAAGCTTCACAATGGCATAGTAACTGTAAAAAGTGAATTGAACGAAGGTTCAACTTTCAATATATATTTGCCAACAGGAGATGTAAATAAGAATGATGAAATACAAACTGATGCTACACAAAATAACGCCATTACAAACAATTTTGTAATTTCTAAAAATGACGATAAAATAATCTCAGAAGCACAAAATATATTAGAGACAGAAATTAATGGAACAAAACCATTATTACTTATAGTTGAGGATAATGCTGACATGAGAACATTACTTAAAGTAGAACTTAATGCAAATTATAAAATAATTGAAGCAGAGGATGGTGCAAAAGCCTTAGAGAAGGTTCATTCTAAATCCCCAGATTTAATTATTACAGATATAATGATGCCAAAAATGAACGGAATTGAATTGTGTAAAGCACTAAAGACAAATATAGAATCAAGTCATATTCCAATTATTATTCTGTCTGCAAAATCAGAATTAGAAGATCAAATTTTAGGGATCGATTTAGGAGCAGATGCCTACATCACAAAACCATTTAATATGGATTTACTCAAAACTCAAATTCGAAATTTGCTTAATCAACGTCAAAAACTAAAAGAAAAATTCAGCAACTCTATAAACTGGGAAGTCGAAAGTGGCATTCTGACCTCGGCGGATGAACGCTTAATGGAGAGAACCTTTGATATAATAAAGAAAAATATGGATAATCCGGCACTTAGTGTTGAAATGATAAGTGATGAATTGAAAATAAGTCGAGCACAACTACATCGTAAAATGAAAGGAATTATAGATCAATCTCCTATAGATTTAATACGAACAATCCGTATGAATCATGCTGCAACATTACTAACTACAACTGATAATAAAATTTCAGAGGTTGCTTATGCTGTGGGTAGTAATTCGCAATCTTATTTTTCAAGCAGTTTTTCCGAATTTTTCGGCAAGTCACCATCTCAGTTTAAAAAAGATGGAAATAGTTAATACATGTTGGTGTAAAGATTATCTCCAGAACAGGTTCGTGAGCAGTTCAAAATAGTTAATCCTATCATTCAAGTATCAATAGTGAGCTGCTCAAAAAGCTGCCATTCTCAAGCTATTAATAGTACTCACGAAGAAAAGATATACTTACATTAACAATTCAGTCTCGCTGCTAACTCATAATGGTCTTAGTAATCAATAGGTCACTCTCTGGTTGTTCGCTTTGTTCCGTTCGGCTGCTCCAGTCGGTCGTCGGCCGAAAAAGCCACCGCCCTCCGTTCCACAGTCCTCTCGTCAGCATGGCTTCAGCCCGCTCCGAAAAGAGCAGGCCACCACTATGCTTCCTCACCCTCATCTTCACTCGCTCTCTTCCTGAGTTCGGCGGGGCTATTACATCCACAATACGGCTTCATTCCGTTTAACTTCGCAAGCTACGCTGCACTACATTCCAGCAGTATCATGTCTGTCGACCCTAGTTTTTTCAACGGTGGCGCACTTCGCACAGCCATCAGGGTTGGCACCGTTCCCTTCACCTGCGTTTTTGGGTAGCCAGCAAAGTATCATAAAATAGAAATGTGATTGTTACAATGTTCATCCTGAGCGCAGTCGAAGGACGTTTTGCTCTATATCAAGGAACGCCCCGCCTAAAAGCGGTGCTGATTTGATAGTAAGACAAACAACACAGAGTTAATTTGTTCGATACTGTAGAAGTTAGGAAGGAAAGATTTGGGTTTTTAACAAAGACTTTTCCCGTAGAATATATATATAATGGATTCTAAGGGTTCTGTTAAAATTAAAATTGATACTACTAAACTATACAAAATCTTTGTTTTAGGATTTAAAGCATTTGGACCGAAAATGTATTATCCAGGATATTTAAAAGATGGTCAAAAAATAAATATAGAAGTTATATCGCTTAAAAAAAGGTGAAAACTATAATAAAAAAAAGACCTAAAGAACAACTGCTGGTAGCAGCTACTGCAACAGATTTTGGCAATTGGATTAATGTGAAGTTGGTTTTGTATTTGGGATCTTGTAAGAGTTCCAATACATGCTTCAGTTGCTCCCGGCGATTCCACAAATTCATTTTAAATGCAATCAAAAGCCTGTAAATCTTAGGATGTATCAGCTTTTTAAATTTTTAACCCAGCAAAAAAATAAGTCTAAAAATTGCAAAACAAAGAATACCCCCTGTTCCTGCAATACTATTAAATTGCTACTTTCAAAAATTATTTGTTGTCTAAATAATGAAAATGATAAGAGAAGCTTTGATATAAAATCGATCAGCTATTATTTCACAGCGATATTTTTAAATATGTTATGTATATTTAACAAAAAAAATAAAATGAAAATAGTAAGATCTAATTTTTTTGCGTTAAGCCTACTCCTGCTCACTACTTTGGTAATAACAGTAAACACGTATGGGCAAACAAAAGAAAATCCAAATTTCAAAGCAGGTGTCGAAGCACTTAACGTAAATAATATGCCGCTAGCTTTCAAAGAATTTCTCGCTGCGGCCAAAGTCGGCCAAATCGATTCACAATTTAATGTGGCCGTCATGTATGAGAAAGGTATCGGCGTTACTAAAAATGAAAAAGAAGCCGTTGTTTGGTACAGCAAAGCCGCAGCACAGGGTAACGCACCCGCACAATTCAATTTAGGAGTACTTTACGAAAATGGAAAAGGAACACCAGTAGATTTTGCGAAGGCTAATAAATGGTATCGCAAAGCGTCTGTACAAGGAGATGGATTGGCTATTGGAAATTTAGGAATGCTTTATGTAAGGGGTCAAGGTGTAAAAGAGAACAAAATTGCGGGAATAGCTCTGCTTTTGTTATCCACTAAAATAGATCAATCACCTGAAAATAATGCCAAAAAAAATATTACTGCCACTCGCGGTTTAACAACAGCTATGGTTACTGAGGCGCAAGCCCTTTCTGACAAAATGAGTAATGCTAAGAATCTATTGGATCCACTCGATCAGTATTTGAAAAAATCTGACAATAGCACTAAGAAGAAATAGAATTACTAATAGTTGGAGCAATTAATTCTGTAAACAAATTAAAATCATGGAAAAATTATATTCCCTTGTGATTCAACCTCCAGAACCTATACTTGCTTCAATTATGTCCATGAAAGAACAATTAGCAGCAGAAGTAGGCTGGTTCAACAGTAAAAATTCAGTAGGACATATTACCATTTGCGAATTCAAAGCAACTGGCACATCAATCGAAGTGATAAAAAATCAAATCAGTAAATTATGTGATGCATTATCGCCGATTGTAGTGTACTTAAATGAATTTAGCACTTTTTCAAATGGTGCTTTTGTCATAAATCCGGACAGCAATTCCAAAAAAAGAGTAAAGGAAATCATGAAGTTATTTCATAAATCACTTTTAATTCCCAGTATGAAAAAAAGTGACAATCCACATCTTTCCATTGCCCGAAAACTAAGCCCTCAAAATCTAATCAAAGCCAATCATTTATTCACAACAATAAACCTCAATTTTGTCTGTGACAATGTTGTTTTAAGGCTGTTTGACGAGGACAAAAAACAATTTTTTGTAACTGACACTTTCGAATTTAAAAGCAATAAGCAATCTGAAGCGATACAGGGAGAACTTTTTTAGGATTATTTCCAGCTATTCGGAACACTATAAGAATTGGGAAATGCTAATTTACTAACTTCGCTAAACCTACTACTAGTTCAAAAATAAGAAAACATGAACACAACAGATCCAAGTGAACAAAATTTAATATTTCCCCAAGGAGAAAAAGCAAATCCTGATTATTTTACGGGAAATGCATGGGTGAAATTATTGGTGAATGAAAATGAATTTAATAGTGTGATCGGTAACGTTACTTTTGAAGCGGGAGCCCGGAACAATTGGCACACCCATCCGGGAGGCCAGATCTTGATTGTTACAGATGGAATTGGCTATTATCAGGAAAAAGACAAGCCCATTCAATCGATTCAAAGAGGGGATGTTATCAAAATACCTGCTGATATTAAACATTGGCATGGTGCTTCTCGCGATAGTTCATTAACACATATTGCAATTACCGCAGTTACGCCAAAAGGGTCAATTGATTGGTTGGAAAGAGTGACTGATAAAGAATTTAATAGTTATTCCGTAAGTTGATTTAATTAAATATTTCAATATTTTCTCAAAGTTTAGTAACTATTTTTATAATTGTTATATAATTACTTTATTCAATTACCTCATAAGTATTTACCGGTTTCGATTTGTTTTTCAATGCAAATTCTCCGTTTAACACACACTTAAATGATTCTTTTACAATAGCATATACAGCCTCTGAAATAATAATTTGTCCGGGTTTGGCAACACTTTGCAATCTTTGAGCCGTATTAACTGCATCGCCAATAACGGTATAATCAAATCGCTTTAAAGATGCCGAGCCAATATTTCCGGAAACCATTTCCCCAGAGTTGATACCAATCGAAATTTCCGGCTTGTATTTTTTATCACCAATTGTTATTTCTTCACTGTTTTTGATTTGATTTTTTAAAGCGAGTCCTACATCAATAGCCCTGTCAAGATGATAATTTCCTCTAAAAACAGCCATAACTGCATCACCCATAAATTTATCAACATGCCCTTCCTGAGCAATCACTTCCTTTACAATTGTATCAAATAATCCGTTGAGTAAATTCACGACTGTGTTTGCAGGAAATTGCTCTGTTATCGAGGTAAAACCACATACGTCTACAAAAAGTACTGTTGCTTCCAACATTTCATTTTTAAGAAGGCTGTTTTCAAACTCCTTGTTGGTCATAAAATTTATTACATTTTCATCAACATACATCTTGAGAATATTATTCTCCTTGATTGCTTTAATGGTTTCCTGCAATTGTTTTACATGTGATATTGTTTTTGACATAGTTAAATCCAAATCATCAAAATCTACCGGTTTGCAAACAAAATCAAATGCTCCTCTGTTCATAGCCAACCGTATATTGTGCATATCTCCATAGGCTGATACCATTACCGCCTTCAACATCGGATTGGCTTCGGGTAATTTACTCAGTAAGGTCAATCCATCCATTATCGGCATATTAATATCGCTTAATATAATATCCAAGTCTGGATGTTCCAAAATTTTCTGCAAAGCCTCTTCCCCATTCTGGGCAAAAATGAACTGATAGACATTTTCCCGAATCTTTTTTCTGAACTTTTGCTTTACCAGAATTTCCAAGTCCGCTTCATCATCAACTACAAGTATTTTAGCCATTGTCCATGATTTTTTTTAGTTTCTCTTTTAACACATTAAAATCCAGCGGTTTTGTTAAAAAATCATTAGCCCCTTTGTCCATCGCCTGTCTGAAATTTTCTTCATCTCCATAAGCGGTAATCATCATCACAACGGGTGATAAATCTTTATAATCCAAACGGATTTTGGACAATAAGTCAATACCGCTCATACCAGGCATATTAATATCCGATAATATAAGTACTACTTCCATACTATTGCCTCTGAGATATTCTAATGCTTCTTCGCCGGAAAGGGCAAAGTCAAATTCAAAATCGTGGTGGCGCAATTCTTTACGAAAATGCTGCAAAAAAAGCGGCTGCACATCGGGTTCATCATCTACTACTAATATCTTCATATCAACTCTTTTCGGAAAGATTAATAATTTAATCGCTATAACTCTTAATTACAACTATGTATACCCAATAAAATTTACATATTTAATTGGAATAAATACACTTTTTATTCTAGTGGAAGAAAAATTGTAAAAGCAGTATAATCATTTTCTTTACTATCAATAGCAATACTTCCACCATGCCCTTTTACCACTATATCGTAGCTCAAAGACAATCCCAAACCTGTACCTTCACCACTAGGCTTGGTGGTAAAAAATGGTTGCATTATTTTGCTTTTGATGGATTCTGGGATCCCAATACCGTTGTCTTTTACGGTTATTTCAATTCCATTTGCTTTCAATTCAGTCTTCACACTGACAATTGGTTTGTATGCTTCACCCGATTTTTTCTGTCTTTGATGGGTGGCATAAAAAGCATTCGTAAATAAATTCAGTAATACGCGACCAATTTCTTGTGCCAATACTTTAATTTTAGGTAAGTTTTCATCAAAATCAGTAATTAAGTCCGCATTAAAGCTTTTGTCTTTGGCTCGAAGTCCATGATAGGCAAGCCGAAGGTATTCATCGGCCAATTTGTTAATGTTCGTTGGTTCTTTTGTATTATTACCAGTTCGACTGTGTTGCAGCATTCCTTTAACAATACTATCGGCTCGTTTGCCATGAAAATTTATTTTTTCTAAATTTTGTTTGATGTCGTTAGCAATATTTTTTACTTCGTCAAAATCTCCTTTTTCAATTTCTTCGTTCATTTCATCCAAAAGTTCGCCGCTAACTTCACTAAAATTATTGACAAAATTCAATGGATTTTGTATTTCATGGGCAATACCTGCTGTAAGTTCCCCAAGACTTGCCATTTTTTCGGATTGAATCAATTGCTCCTGCGTTGTTTTAAGTTCGTCCAATGTTTTTTGCAGTTCATCTTTTTGACTGCGAAGCTGTGCTGTACGTTCGGCTACTTGTATTTCTAATTTTGCTTTTAAAATTTCTGATTGTTGAAATTCTTTTTCTCGCTCTATAGCTTTTAATTGCTCTATTTCCATGTCTTTACGTTGTTTTCTTGTAATAAAAAACATGGCAAAAAACCAAATGATAGAAAAAACAATTGCCGTATCAAAATAATTATTCCATTCATCATAAAAAGAGGAATTGATGAGTGCTATAAAATCTTCTATAAAATTTACAACAACAAAAGGCAATATCGAATAAATAAAAGGCTTAACAGATTTAAACTCGTTTTGGGTAACACAAAAGTAGATTATTGTAAATAACATTGCATGTGCTATCCAAGCAGTTATATGTGTTCTCGAATGCAAAAAGAATTCGGCAATTAAAAGCATTATTGAAAGCCAAAAACCAATAAACAAATATTTGTCTATCTGAGGCAATAAAATTTTGCTTTGCAATGTTTTTCGCAAATGACTAAAAACAAATATTAATAGAATATAATCAAAGTTCATATGTAATAAATTAAATAACTATTAAATAACTATTAAATTACATTGCTAACGGTCGCTGACAAAAAAACTGATGCTCTTAGTATAGATTTATCAAAATGAATAATAACAATATCAGTTGTTTACGTACAATAAAATTACATAAAAATTAACGAACTTATACCCTATTTTAAATTTAACAAACATTTTTACCCACAAAAAAAACCGTTACTCCTTAAAATATTAAGCAGTAGCGGTTTCTCTTAAAAAAAAATTATTTCATGTACTAATTCAAAACTATTTTTTTTCTAATTCTCGTATATAGTTAACCAATTTCCATCTTTGGTCGTCTGTTAAAAGTTCAAAATAAGTGGCCATTGGAGCTTTTCCATTGGTTATTTTCCAAAAAATGGCACCGTCTGTTTGGCTCTTTACATTCAATGCTAAGAAATTTGCAGGATGTGGTTCCAATGTAAGACCGGCTTCACCATTCCCTTGCCCTTTCAAACCATGACACAATACACACATCTGATTGAATATTTCTTTCCCTTCATTTGTTGCCTTTTGATTTCCTACAAATGGATTTTTTAATGAATTAGAATATTCTGGTGCAACCCAGCTTAATTCTTGTGCAAAACTTTTTGTTCCTGTTACGATTAGTAAAGTTAGTACTACTAAAAATTTAAATTCTACTTTCATGGCTTGTGCTGTTTAATTATACATCAAATTTAAGAAAACGTTATAGTATTAAAACTGATATTTATCATGAAATCACTTGTTTTTGCATAAAATTTAAAATAATTGACATAAATTAATAAATATCAAATAAAAGATTAATTTACTGATTATTCCATACGTTATTTAACGGAGTAGCATCCATAAATATACCATTATCAATAGAAATCAATTTTATTTTTTTAGTGGAATTAAAAGAAATTACTGTATTTTTTTGATTGGTTTCCCAAATGGCCGGATTTTGATGCAAAGTCTCTTTCGAATCATCATTATACACTACTACGACATCAAAAGGAATAGCAAAACCACCTACATTTTTGATCGAAATATTTGTTTTTGAATTTAAGCTTTCCACTTTATCGATTGCCAGATCAATATGATTGTTGGTAAAAAACCAATTATTGAAAAACCAATTTAAATTTTTACCCGAACTGGTATTGATGCAATTAAAAAAGTCCCAAGGAATTGGATGTTTCCCGTTCCAGGTATCCATATAAAAATGTAATGATTTTTTGAATTGATCGTCTCCTAACATATCTTTCAAGGCGAGATAAGACAGAGAAGCTTTACCGTATGAATTATTTCCATATCCCGCATCCGAAACCTGAGTCGACATCGAAATTATAGGCTGGTCTTCTTCTGTTGATTTGTCATTTATATAGTAATCGACTCTGAACTCTTTGTAAAATTTATCGGCAGCTTCCTTTCCATGTTCAGCGATACCTATTAAGTATTCAAAAGTGGTAGCCCAACCTTCATCCATAAATGCATATCGGGTTTCATTTATTCCCATATAAAACGGAAAATAAGTGTGTGCTATTTCATGATCCTGCACCAATTGGGCAAAAACTGCGTCACCAACTTGAGAATCATTGACCATCATTGGGTATTCCATATCGGCAAATCCCTGAAAAGCGGTCATTTTGGAATATGGATACGGAATTCCAGGCCAATTATTGGAGAACCAAGCCAATGCATAATTATTATTTTTGACAGAGTTTATAAAATCAGTTCCTTTTATATCATAAGCAGCCTGTGTACTTGTACGTCGATTGGTTTTGGTATCTACAACAACGCTTCCTGCATCCCATACATAATGATTGCTCAAAGCAAAACAAACATCAGTAATGTTGTTGGCTTGAAATTTCCAGCTATTCCAATCTTTCTGTTGGGTTACACGTCCCTCTTTCATTTCTTTCTCATTGGCTATATGCATTACCTCATCTGTTGTATATGATTTTTTTAAGCGGGAAGCAAACTCAGACTGCAAGACTTCGTCTGGATTCAATAAATCCCCTGTTCCATAGACCACGTAATTTTTGGGTGCTTTTACCGTATAAGTGTAGTCATTGAAGTCGTTATAAAACTCTTGGCGGTCGGTATGAGGCAATCTGTCCCATTTGTTATAATCGTCAAAAACAGACACTCTAGGATAACTGTACGCAACATAAAAAGTAGTTTCATCAATTTGACCCTCTCTTCCGCTCTCTTTCGATAATGGATAATTCCATTCTATTTCAAGAGTCGCCTTAGACTTTGGAGGCAAAGGCTTCTTCATTTTAACGTTACCTACAGTCCCCCATTTTCTGGCATCTTCTTTGTATACTTCTCCATTTATTTTTAATAAAGTAATTGTTAATCCATTGGATAAAAAATCATCGCTAACATTGCCACTTCGAGGAGAAGAGGGCTTATGCAAATTATTTACAAATCTGATTACCATGTTTTTTAAAGTATCGTTACTATTATTTTCATAAATGATACTTTCTGTGCCACTTACAATTTTAGTATCAGCATTTACAGTAATATCCATTGTGTAAACACCATGATTTTGCCAGTAATTCTTACCTGGTTTACCATCCATAGAACGGGTTCCTTTTGCATAGGCTTCTTTGATATTTCGAGGCATGTATAGTTCTTGGGCAAAACTGCTTTGCACAAAGAAAAAAATGGTCAATAATAGTTGCAATAGAATTTGTTTTTTCATTTTTAGATTGTTTGGTTTTGATGATTTTTACTAATAACAAAAAGTAAGTCTAAAAATGACGTTTTTTGTAACAAAAAAAATACATTTTTTATATACACTATCAAAATATCTTGACAAAACATACTGATTCAGAACTGTTTTTTTTAACTTTTGCGCTATTACAAATGATAAAAAGCTTTTATAAGAAAACGAATCAATAGGTACAAAATAGTAGTTATTAAAGCCAAAGCGATACTCAAAGTGATAAGATTAATGACTATATTGGGAATGAATTTTAATTTGGGATGAACATAATAAGGTTCACGATGCAAACGTTCGTGGACACTTTTGGCAACTATTTTTATTTTCTTTTTAATATTTTTTGTTTTAATAAATTTATCAAAATCAATTAAACTATAAGGAAACAACACTTATTCAATAGTTTGCATATTGAAAAACAGCAAAGTAACTGCTCCTACAAATATACACAATTTACAAGCACCACTTTACTATCAATCTAGAAAACAGTTAATTATATAAAATTATAACTCAGTCGGTTGAAATTTTAAGCAAAAAAAAACCGTCTCATTCCAAGAAATGAGACGGTTTTAAATAGTATAAAGGCGATTACAAAATATAATCAGTATTGATGAAATTCGATTCTTTGCTGTTTAACAATTCCTGCAAAATTTCATTATTATAAGCATTGTCTTTAGACGCTACAAAAGTCCTGATTGAGAATGAACGCAATGCATCATGAATACTCAATGTCCCAAAAGCAGAATCTTTTCTTCCTGTAAACGGGAAAACATCTGGTCCTCTTTGGCAAGAGCTATTCAAGTTTACTCTACAAACCAGATTTACCAAAGTATCAATAAGCGGCGCAATGGTTTTGATGTTTTTACCAAACAAACTCACTTGTTGTCCGTAATTCGATTCAGCCATATCGTTTAATGGTTCCTGGATATCTTTGAAAGTCAAAACGGGTACTACTGGACCAAATTGCTCTTCATGATACACTCTCATCTCTTTATTTATAGGAAACAAAATGGCTGGAAAAATAAAATTATCGGTATGTTCTCCTCCTTTTGCATTGATTACTTTTGCTCCTTTAGCGGTCGCATCGTCAATCAATTCTTGAATATAGGCCGGTTTTTCGGTTTCAGGAAGCGGTGTCAAAGAAACTCCTTTCTCCCATGGGTTTCCAAAAGCAAGAGCATCTACTTTTTCAGCAAAACGTTTGTTGAATTCGGCAGCAATATTTTCGTGAACATAAATAATTTTCAAAGCTGTACATCTTTGACCATTAAAAGATAAAGTTCCTGCAATACATTCTTGAATTGTCAAATCCAAATCGGCATCCGGTAGAATAATAGCTGGATTTTTGGCTTCCAATCCCAAAACTAGACGCAATCTGTTTTTATTTGGATGCTGATCTTGCAAAGCAATAGCCGATTTACTGTTTCCGATCAAAGCTAAAATATCAACTTTTCCAGATTTCATTATTGGCGAAGCAATTTCACGTCCTCTTCCATAAACAATACTAATTACCCCTTTTGGGAAACTGCTTCTAAAAGCTTCCAACAATGGAGAAATTAAAAGGACACCATGTTTTGCCGGTTTAAAAATTACAGGATTCCCCATAATTAAAGCTGGAATAAGCAAGGTAAAAGTTTCGTTTAATGGATAATTGTATGGTCCAAGGCACAAAACCACTCCAATTGGTCCTCTACGTACCATAGCATTGATTCCTTGTACTTTAGAAAAATGTGCCGAACGGCTGTTCAATTCTTTATAGCTTTCGATGGTATCATTAATATACTCTACCGTTCTGTCAAATTCTTTTTCAGAATCACCCAATGTTTTCCCAATTTCCCACATCAAAAGTTTCACAACTTCAGTACGGGTTTCCTTCATTTGGGCCACAAACTTTTCCATACAATGAATACGATCCACCACTTTCATGGTTGGCCATAAACCTTGTCCGTTATTAAAAGCAGCTTTTGCGGATTCGGCTACTTCAAGCGCCTCGGCCTCGCCCATAAACGGAATAGAACCCAATAATGTTGGTTCATATTTTTCAGTTGAAGAAATTGTAGAATATACTGGGGTTGTTTTTCCAGTCCATTTTTTTAATTCACCATTTACCAAATAAGTATCTTGAATAAGCGGTTCTGTAATTTGAAATTCTTGAGGTATTGTGTTCATTCCTGGTTATTTTGGTTGTTTTGGTTATTTATTTTTAAATTTATAAAGAGGCTTATACTTCTTTGTGTTTGGTGTTAAACTATATCACCATTCCATTCGATAATTCCCCCGAGTAAATTATAGGCATTTTCAATTCCTAATTCATTCATCATTTCGCATGCTTTTGCACTTCTCGCTCCTGAACGGCAATACACATAATAATTTTTATTTTTATCCAATGCTGCAATCGCATCAATAAACTCCTGACCCTTATGAAAATCAATATTGATAGAACCTTCTATTATACCTTGATCACATTCGTCTTCTGTTCTCACATCCAGCATTACTGCTTTCTCATCGGCTTCAAATTGTGAAATCCAATCTTCTTGTGTTAAATTCATATCTGTAAAATTTATTTATTATTGGTCAAATCTGAAATCGCCTTATTATTGATTGCTAGTGCTTACGCAAATTTGCCATCAGTGGCAATTTCATAATATATATTTTTATGTAAAAATACGAGTTTTTCCTTAAACAAATCACCTCTTTTTTGTGAATTAATCAATAAAACAAAGAAAACGTTTTCGTAAAAATCAATATTCAGTGAATCACAATATCTGTTATTTATAGTTTAAAATCAGGACTTAATTATCCGATTCTTTTCTGTAATTCATAATTTATTATAGGCACTTCCCTTTGCAATTAATAAAAACATCTCCTTTTTTATTACTTTTACAGTATTGGTATCTCAACTAATTTTAAAATCAAGACAAAAATGCCAGAGCAACTAAAAAACATATTTCCTTCCTTCTCAAACCAGCTGATACAAGATATAAAGACAAACGAAGTCATCAAGCATTTTGATGCTGGAGAAGTCATTATGCGCACAGGACAATACATTAAAAACACTATTTTGGTTACCAAAGGAACTATCAAAGTGTATCGTGAAGATGATGATGGTGGTGAGTTTTTTATGTATTACCTTCAGCCTGGTCAAGCTTGTGCGCTCTCAATGGTGTGTGCGACCAAGAATGAAAAGAGCCAAATTATGGCCAAGGTGGTTGAAGATGCCGAAGTGGTTATGGTTCCTTTATCCTTGATGGACAAATGGATGATGGAACATCGAAGTTGGTATGAATTTGTGATTGGTACTTATCGAAATCGTTTCGAAGAAGTATTGGAAGTTATTGACAGCATCGCCTTTAGAGCTATGGACGAACGCCTTGAATTTTATCTAAAACGACAAGTAGAAGCCTGTGGATGCAAGGAACTGAAACTTTCGCACCAAGAAATCGGATCGGATTTGAATACCTCCAGAGAAGTGATTTCGAGATTACTCAAAAAAATGGAACAACGTGGTTTGGTCGTTTTGCATCGCAACCAGATTGAGATATTGATGTAAATACTTAGTAGTCAGTGGTCAGTTTTTTTCAGTATTCAGTTGACTCCTACTATAGTTTACCGAAAAACTGCTAACTGATCTCTCAAAAACTGAACACTGAACACTATTAAAAAACTGTGACAAAAGTTACTTTACATCAACAATAGTCTTTGCATCTTTGACACAAATAAAAAAACATGGAATACTTCGGTTATTTGGCTTCAATAATTATTGGGCTCTCTTTAGGTCTCATCGGTGGTGGTGGTTCTATTTTGACTATTCCTATATTAGTTTATCTGTTCAAAATAGATCCTAAATTGGCTACTAGTTATTCATTATTTATTGTCGGAATTACTGCTTTATCAGGTTGTTTCAGTCATTATCGAATGGGAAATCTCAAAATCAAATCGGCAATGTATTTTGCGGTTCCATCTGTATTTTCCATATTGGTTATTCGAGAAGTGATCATTTTAAAGATTCCCAATGTACTTTTTACGATAAATAATTTTGAGGTCACCAAAAATTTTCTGATCATGATTATTTTTGCTGTCCTGATGATGGCAGCTTCTTTTTCTATGATTCGTAAAACCAATTCTAATATAGAATCTACTGGAACTAATTATTTGCATTTAGCTTTAATTGGCTCCGTGGTTGGAATTGTAACTGGTTTTTTGGGTGCGGGCGGAGGATTTTTAATTATTCCAGCTCTTTTATTTTTCGCTAATTTACCTATGAAACAGGCTGTTGGAACTTCATTATTAATCATTTTTATTAATTCCTCCATTGGTTTTGTTGGTGATTTATATATTGGAACACCAATCAATTATCCTTTCTTATTCACTATTTCAGGTATGGCTTTTATCGGGATGATTATTGGTACACAGTTGTCCAAAAAATTAGACGGTGACAAATTGAAACCCATTTTTGGTTGGTTCATTTTGATCATGGGAATTTATATCATTATCAAAGAAATTTTATTCAAATAAACTTACGTTAAAGTAATTTTTGTCACTGAAAATATCATAAAACAGAAGTAACTTTGTATCACATTAAAATTAAAATCATGCAAATAGAACAAATATATACTGGCTGTCTAGCACAAGGCGCATATTACATCACTTCAGATGGCGAAGCGGCTATAATTGACCCGCTTAGAGAAACACAACCCTATTTGGACAGAATCGAACGTGATGGTGTCAAATTGAAATATATTTTCGAAACCCATTTTCACGCTGATTTTGTTTCTGGCCATTTGGATTTAAGCAGAGAAACCGGAGCAAAAATTGTTTATGGACCAACCGCAAAGCCTGAATTTGAAGCCACAGTTGCAACGGATAATCAAATTTTTGAAATTGGAAATATCAAAATAAAAGTACTGCATACTCCAGGTCATACCATGGAAAGTTCTACTTTTTTATTAATCGACGAAAACGGAAAAGATTATGCTATTTTCTCTGGCGATACTTTATTTATAGGTGATGTCGGAAGACCCGATTTAGCTCAAAAAGCAGCTGGGATGACACAAGAACAGTTGGCCGGATTGTTATTTCATTCGTTAAGAGATAAAGTCATGACACTTGCAGATGATGTCATAGTGTATCCTGCTCATGGTGCCGGAAGTGCCTGTGGAAAAAACATGAGCAAAGAAACTGTTTCGACCATTGGAAACCAAAAAGCGACCAATTATGCTTTGAGAGCCAATATGACCGAAGCCGAATTCATCAAAGAAGTTACTGATGGTCTTCTTCCTCCTCCTGCCTATTTTGGAATGAATGTGGCTATGAATAAAAAAGGATACAATAGTTTTGAAAACGTAATGGATCTAGGCATGAAAGCATTAACCGTAAACGAATTTGAAGCTACCGCAGACGAAACGGGCGCCTTAATTCTAGATACTCGAGACAATGGAGTATTTGCCAAAGGTTTTATTCCTCAATCCATAAACATTGGTGTCGATGGCGATTTTGCCCCCTGGGTAGGCGCTTTGATCGCCGATGTAAAACAACCCATTTTACTGATAACCGAGGTGGGAAGAGAAAAAGAAACCGTGACACGATTGAGTCGCGTAGGATTTGATAATTTATTAGGACATTTAGAAGGTGGTTTTGAGGCTTGGAAAAACGCAGGAAAAGAAATCGACACCGTAAATAGAATCAATGCCGAACAATTTAAAAACGATCTGAAAATTGGCGAAAACAAAATAATCGACATCCGTAAAGCATCAGAATACAGCGCTGAACATATTAAAGATGCCTACAGCAAACCACTTGCTAACATCAACAATTGGATAAAAGATATTGATCCAAAAGAACATTTCTTTATGCATTGCGCCGGTGGCTACCGAAGTATGATTGCAGCATCGATTTTGCAAGCTCGTGGGTTTAGAAATTTCAGCGAAATAGAAGGCGGATTTAACGCCATCACCAAAACTGATGTTCCCAGAACAGATTTTGTTTGTCAAAGCAAAATTCAATAGCATTTAACTTAAACTTTATACAATTATAACAATTCATTAACCAATAAACACTTTTATATTATGAAAAAAAATATGGGTTCTACAGACAAATTGATCCGTTCAGTAATTGGAATCATCATTGCAATATTGTACTATGCAGGTATCATAACGGGTACACTAGCTATTGTTTTATTGGCTTTTGCAATTGTATTTTTGCTAACAAGTTTTATTAGTTTTTGTCCATTATATACACTTTTAGGAATAAACACCAATAAAAAACAATAAGAATGGATGAATTACAATGTTGTGTAGTATCCTGCGAAAAGCCTTTGGATCAAACCTATTGGAACAACCAGTATCAAGCCAATACAACCGGTTGGGACCTCGGTGAAGTTTCTCCACCATTAAAAAGCTATATTGATACTATTGAAGACAAAAACCTTCCTATTTTAATTCCCGGATGCGGAAATACCTATGAAGCGGAATATCTTCTATATAAAGGTTTTACAAACGTTACCGTTATTGATATTGCACCAACATTGATTGAAAAACTAAAAACCAAATTCAAAGATAACCCTAATATAAAAATTGTATTGGGAGACTTTTTTGAACATCAAGGCGCTTATGATTTAATAATTGAACAAACCTTCTTTTGTGCTTTGCCCCCCATCATGCGACAAAAATACGTTTGGAAAATGCATCAGCTTCTAGCTAAAGAAGGAAAAATTTCGGGTTTGTTATTTAATCGAACATTCGAAAGTGGTCCTCCTTTTGGCGGTAGCCAAGAAGAATATGAATTGCTTTTCAAAGTTAGTTTTGATTTTCTAAAAATGGAAGTTTGTCATAATTCTGCCACTCCTAGAGCTGGTTCCGAATTGTTTATCGAATTGCAAAAGAACAATGAAGTTTCCGTTAATTCATATCCTTTTGAAGGCATCACCTGTAGTGGTTGCAAAAATACCGTTTCCGAAAAGTTCACTTCCATCGAAGGAGTTTTAAACGTGAGCATGAGCAGCAATTTTGCCGAAGTATTGATAATAAGTCAAAATGAAATCCCATTAGATACTTTGCAAAAAGAAATCGCTTATGATGTAAAATATAAAATTGGATCTAAGTTTTAGAAAATAAAAAATTACTCAAACCAAAGTTAGGAGACAATTCAAATTGCAATTCCGAAATACTTTAAACTCTTAAACAACTTTAAACGATTTAAACTTTAAAACCCTTAACCTTTTTTAAACCCCAAAAAATGAAAAACCTACTTTTCACCAATTGGCATATTATGCGAATCTTTCGTTTGGCTTTTGCAATATTCCTATTCGTACAAGCGTATTACACCCGCGAATGGTTTTTCATAGCCTTCGGATTATTTTTCTTTATTCAAGCCCTTTTCAATACGGGTTGTGGTCCAAATGGATGTGCAATTCCTAAAAAATAAATACATACAAAATGAGTAGCTTCAACAATATTATTCAATCCGAGAAACCTGTATTGGTCGATTTTTTTGCAACTTGGTGTGGGCCTTGCCAAACATTGGCTCCAATATTAAAACAGGTAAAAGACAATTTGGGTGATCGTATTTCTATCATCAAAATTGACGTGGACAAAAACCAACAAATCGCTTCGCAATACCAAGTTCGGGGTGTTCCCACCATGATACTTTTTCAAAACGGCAAACAATTATGGAGGCAATCGGGGGTTCTGAGCTCAGCCGATTTAATAAAAGTAATTGTAGAAAAAAGTAATTCATGACCAGGAAAGCGATTATTATCACGAGCATCGGAATCATAATTGGTGCGATTTCCGGCTATTTATACTATCACTTTGTGGGTTGTGCTTCGGGCAGTTGCGCCATAACCTCAAAACCAGTAAACTCAACACTTTATGGTAGTTTACTTGGTGGGTTATTGTTTAATATGTTTGTAAAGGAAGAGAAGAAATAGGTAAAAAAACAATATTAGCCACTAATTTCGCAAATTAGAACAAATTAGTCAGTGGAAATCTGTTTAATCAGTGACAAAAAAATCACGAGTATTTCAACCCGAAATACTTTTTTTATTTACCTTTGTTAACCAAATGGTTAAACCATACAGTTAGTATCTATGACAACCGAAGAAAAAATATTCAATGCGGCCAGAATAGTGTTTCAAAAAAAAGGATTCGCTGGAGCACGCATGCAGGAAATTGCAGATGAAGCAGGCATAAACAAAGCAATGTTGCATTATTGTTTCAAGAACAAACAATTGCTTTTCGAAGCGGTTTTTATGAATGCCTTTAGCCAATTAGCACCACAGATTAATGCCATTTTCAATTCGGATGCAACGGTTTTCGAGAAAATTAGAAAATTTACTAACAATTACATTTCGTTTGTCATTGTCAACCCTTATTTACCACCTTTTGTAATTCAGGAAATGAACAACAATCCCGAATTTGTGATGAAGTTTTTAAATCATAAAAACAGACCCGATCCTACTCCCTTACTAGCCCAAATCGAAAAAGAAATAGCCGATGGAATCATCAAACCAATTCCTCCAAAGCAACTTTTATTAGACATTTTTTCGATGACGGTTTTCCCTTTTGCAGCCAAAATGATGGTAAAAGGAATCATTCAGCTTTCAGAAAGTGAATTTAATGAAATGATGGAAGAACGAAAAACAAGCATAGCCGAAACTATTATTAATTCGATAAAAAAATGAGCACTTCAAAATACACTTTTACAATCCTTTTTTTATTCCCACTTTTTACTTTGGCACAACAAAAAATGACACTAGAAAACTGTTATGCTCTGGTCAATAAAAATTATCCAACCGCCAAACAGATTACTTTATTGCAACAAAAATCCGATTATGAAGTGAATGCTTTACAAACTGGAAAACTTCCTAAAATCGATTTGAATGCACAAGGAACCTATCAAAATCAAGTCACAACCATACCAAATCCCTTTTTGGAACCGTTAAACAAAGACCAATACAAAGCTACTTTGGATGTTAATCAGTTGTTGTATAATGGCGGTATGATAGATGCTAATAGCAAACTCAAAGAGGCTCAAACCAAAACGCAACAACAGCAAGTCGAGGTAAATTTGTACCAACTGAAGTCCAAAATCAATCAGCTATTTTTTTCGATTTTACTTTTGCAGGAACGCAATGACCTTTTGATAGCAAAACAAAATCAATTGGAATCCAAAATAAAAGAAGTCAAATCAGGTATTCAATTTGGAGCCATTCTTCCTGCCTCCGAAAAAGTGCTGGAAGCCGAAAATCTAAAAATAAAACAACAGCTTTCCGAAATTCAATACGACAAAAAGAAGCTGTTTGAGAACCTTTCTTCCTTAACGTATTCCAATATTTCTGAAACAACTATATTAGAAAAGCCAATAATTGCAACTGAAACTAACACCACAATCAATCGTCCTGAATTGAAATATTTCGACTTGCAAGACCAACAAATTGAAGCTTCAAAAAGTATACTAACCAAAAATAATCTGCCAAAAATAAATGCCTTTGGAATAGCTGGTTACGGTAATCCGGGTCTGAATATGATTGACAATTCGTTTCAACCCATTTTTATGGTGGGATTGAGAGCCAATTGGAATGTCTTCGATTGGAACAAATCAAAATCTGAGGCAGAAGCGCTGTCTGTTTCTGCGGACATCATCGCTACCGAAAAAGAGACGTTCTTGCTCAACAACAACATTCAACTACAAGAAATCAATGCCGAAATAAAAAAATCGGAAGCCAATATTGCCACCGATACCGATATAATTCCATTACGGGAATATGTAGAAAAATCGGCCAGCTCGCAATTAAAAAATGGTGTGATTACTGCCTCCGAATATTTGACCGAATTTACCAATTTGTATGAAGCCAAAAACAGCCAAAAAATACACGAAATACAATTGGAACTCGCCAAAGCCAATTATCAGGTGGTAAAAGGCGCTCCTTAACCCCGAAAGGTTAACAGGATTAAACTCTTAAACGATTAAACTTTAAAACAAATGAAACAAATAATCATATTCTTACTCTTAGCAAGTCTGTTTTCGTGCAACAACAACGACAACAAAGCCGATGGTTATGGCAATTTTGAAGCGACCGAAGTTACCATTTCGGCGGAAGCCAATGGAAAATTAGAGTATTTAAATCTTGAAGAAGGCGACGTACTTGAACCGAATACTTTGGTAGGATTGGTCGATACAACACAATTGTATCTCAATAAACAACAACTCATTACTTCTAAAGCTACAACACATTCAAAATCGGCAAATGTGTTATCCCAAATCGATGTTTTGCAGGCACAACTCAAAACCACTTTGATAGAACAAAAAAGGATTCAGAATATGTTTTCCGAAAATGCCGCAACCAAACGTCAAGTAGATGAAATTGGAGGAAAAGTAGATGTGATCAGAGAGCAAATAAAAGGCGTTCAAACCCAAAATGCACCTATTATAAACGAAATTGCTTCGATTGATGTTCAAATTAAAAAAATAAATGACCAAATCAAGAAAAGTAAAATCACCAACCCAATTAACGCGACGGTTTTGGCCAAATATGCCGAACCCAATGAGATCACTTCCTTTGGAAAACCATTTTATAAAATAGCCAATCTCAACCAAATGACCTTGCGTGTTTATATTAGTGAAACCCAACTCCCACAAATAAAACTGAACCAAAAAGTAACCGTAAAAATCGATAACGGAAACGGAATGAAATCGTATCCTGGAACCATTTCCTGGATTTCATCGGTAGCTGAGTTTACTCCAAAAATCGTCCAAACGAAAGAAGAACGCGTAAACTTAGTCTATGCCGTAAAAGTCGAAGTGAAAAATGATGGCAGTTTAAAAATAGGAATGCCAGCCGAAATGTGGATAGCCCCCTAACCTTTCCGAAGGGAAAACAAAAATTAAACCATTAAGAAATTAAGTTTATTAAGCTTAATCCGTTAATGGTTCAAAAATTTTAAACTTTAAACTTTAAACATTTAAACTTCCTCCAAAAAAATGAGTATAAAAGTTCAAAATATTTCCAAATCGTACAACAAGATAAAAGCTGTTGAAGCTATTTCTTTTGAAGTAAAAGAAGGTGAAATATTTGGTCTCATAGGACCTGATGGTGCAGGAAAAACAACACTTTTCAGAATATTGACTACATTGCTGTTTGCCGACGAAGGAACCGCCTCCGTTGCGGGTTTTGATGTTGTAAAAGAATACAAATCCATACGGAATTGCGTGGGTTACATGCCTGGAAAATTCTCCTTGTATCAAGATTTATCGGTCGAAGAAAACTTGACTTTTTTTGCGACGCTTTTCGGCACCACCATTCAGGAAAATTACGATTTAATCAAAGATATTTACATTCAAATTGAACCTTTTAAAACCCGAAGAGCCGGCGCACTTTCGGGCGGAATGAAACAAAAACTGGCTTTGTGCTGCGCTTTAATTCATAAACCAAAAGTCTTATTTCTCGACGAACCCACAACAGGAGTGGATCCGGTTTCCCGAAAGGAATTTTGGCAAATGCTAAAGCGATTGCAACAAAAAGGAATTACGATTTTGGTTTCAACTCCTTATATGGACGAGGCCGCTTTGTGCGACCGAATTGCATTAATCCAAAAAGGGCAAATTTTAAAAATTGATTCTCCACAAAATATTATTAACAAATACGAGAAAACCATCTATGATATCCGAGCTAAAAACACCTATCAGCTCCTACTCGATCTAAAAAATTATCCGAGTCAATACAGCGTTTATGCCTTTGGGGAATCCATTCATTATACTGACAAAGAAGCTGAATTCGATTCTGATGCATTAAAAAAATATTTAAAAGAAAAAAATCATACCGAAATAGCAATCCAAATAACAAAACCAACCATAGAAGATGTTTTTATGGATTTGTAATCTATATAAAAAATGAACCGCAAAGTGCGCAAAGAATAAAATCGCAAAGTTCGCAAAGCTTTGCGTACATAGCGATTACATTGCGGTCTTTGCGGTTAAAAATATTTATAATCCAGTCGTTAGCAATTTATAAAAAAAACATTCAGAATGAACGAAGAAAAAATCATAACCGTAAAAAAACTCACTAAAGAATTTGGCAGTTTCACCGCTGTCGACAGTATTTCTTTTGATGTGTACAAAGGGGAGATTTTTGGGTTTCTGGGGGCCAATGGAGCCGGAAAAACGACAGCTATGAAAATGCTTATCGGGATTTCAAAACCCACATCTGGCGAAGCAATCGTAGCGGGATTTGATGTAAAAACCCAAGCCGAAATGGTCAAAAAAAGCATTGGGTATATGAGCCAAAAATTTTCGATGTATGACGATTTGACTATCAAGGAAAACATCACTTTTTTTGGCGGAATTTATGGCTTGTCCCGTGCTCAAATCAAAGAAAAAACAGCACAATTAATTCAAGAACTTGGCTTACATGATGTTTCTGACAAACTCGTAAAATCTTTACCACAAGGCTGGAAACAAAAACTTTCCTTTTCGGTAGCATTGTTGCACGAACCCAAAATAGTATTCCTAGACGAACCTACAGGAGGCGTTGATCCCATAACGAGAAGACAATTCTGGGAAATGATTTACTCCGAAGCACACAAAGGCACTACACTATTTGTCACAACGCATTATATGGACGAAGCCGAATATTGTGACCGAGTCTCGATTATGGTCGAAGGAAAAATAGAAGCCCTTGACAGTCCAAAAAATTTAAAACAAAAATACAATGTCGATTCCATGAATGATGTTTTCCTAAAACTCGCCAGAAATGTTGAAGCCCCCTAACCCCCAAGGGGGAACAAAAAAAATAGAAAACCATTAAGGCATTAAGGAAATTAAGTGCCGTTTTGAAACTTAATAAGCTTAATCCCTTAATGGTTCAAAAACTTGAAACCTTAAACTTGAAACAAATTTTTAATTAATGAAAAGATTCATCGGTTTTGTAACAAAAGAATTCTACCACATTTTTCGGGACAAACGTACTATGTTCATTCTTTTCGGGATGCCAATGGTACAAATTATGCTATTCGGATTTGCCATTACCAATGAAATCAATAATGTCAATATTGCTATTTTCGACCAATCCAAAGACGCCGAAACCCTACAAATAATCAATAAAATAAGTGCCTCCAAGTATTTCAAAATTCAGGATCAAATCACTCATGAAGCCCAAATAGAAAGCGTTTTTCGAACCGGAAAAATCAAAGCCGTCTTGGTGTTCGAAAAAGATTTTATTCAAAACTTACAAAACAAAAAAATAGCCAAAGTTCAGGTCATCACCGATGCCACCGACCCGAATATGGCCAATACGATTACCAATTACATCAACGCCATTTTACAGAATTACTCTCAGGAACTCAACAAAAACATCAAACCCATTTACCAAATCCAAATGCAAACCCAACTCTATTACAACCCCGAACTCAAGAGTGTTTTCACTTTTGTTCCCGGTGTGATGACGGTAATTTTGATGCTCGTTTCGGCCATGATGACGTCCATTTCGATCACAAGAGAAAAAGAAATGGGCACTATGGAAGTGCTTTTGGTTTCTCCTATAAAACCCTTTCAAGTGGTCATTGGAAAAGTATTCCCATATATTTTTCTTTCGATTATCAATGCGACAATCATATTACTTTTGGGTTTTTTCGTGTTCAAAATGCCCATCGAAGGAAGTTTGCTTTTATTGGCTTTAGAAAGTATTTTATTCATCATCACCGCATTATCCCTGGGGATTTTAATCTCCACCATCGCCCAATCCCAACAAACCGCCATGATGTTTTCGTTAGCGGGATTAATGCTTCCTGTAATCATATTGTCGGGGTTTATATTCCCCATTTCGAGTATGCCGTTGCCACTGCAAATCATGAGTAACATCATCCCCGCCAAGTGGTTTATCATCATTATCAAAGCCATCATGCTCAAAGGAGCCACCATTCATACCATCTGGAAAGAGACATTAATTCTGGTCGGAATGACGGTGTTTTTCATAGCAATAAGCATCAAAAAATATAAAATAAGATTAGAGTGAAAAAAGAAAATAGAGACAAGAACAAAGAAAAAAATTTAAAAATAATTAATAGCTAATCCTGCTATACATTGCAAGTCCTCACTCCAAAAAGTGTTTTTCTAAGCCCAAAAAGAGCTTCTTCTAGTCGCTTTTTTAGGGCAATAAAAAACTACTTTTTTCCGCTCCGGGCTTTCCATTGCTATCAGGGCTAGGCCTTCAGGGGAAACAAAAACATTTCAATCTCAATGACAATCTCAATTTCAAAAAACAAAAAATCTGCGAGCCAATAACCTAAGTGATAAAAAACAAATATGAAAACCATTATATTCATTATCCAAAAAGAATTCAGACAAATCTTTAGAGACAAAGGAATGTTACCTATTATATTTGTTTTACCCCTTATCCAACTTTTGATTTTATCCAATGCAGCTAGTTTTGAAGTACAAAACATCAAATTCTCTTATATCGACCACGACCACTCTGCCGCTTCTAGAGAACTCATTAGCAAATTTCAAGCTTCAAAATCTTTCAAAATAATAAATCAATTTAATACTAAAGAACAAGCCAATCTCGAAATGCAAAAAGGAAACGTAGATATTATTCTCGAAATTCCAACCCATTTTGAACGCAACCTCATCACCGATAAAACTACCACATTGTCCGTATGTATCAACGCCATTGACGGAGCTTCGGCAGGAGTTGAGAATGTTTATATTTCGCAAATCATTGGAGGATATAACCAAAAAATTCAAAGTGAACTTTTGCAATACAACGACGGTTCCATTGAAGCGCCACAAAACATAGTGACCATTCCCTCTTTTTGGTATAACAATACGTTGAATTATAAAACGTATATGGTTCCAGGTATTTTAGTGCTGTTAGTCACTATGATTACACTATTTCTATCGGCAATGAATATCGTTCGGGAGAAAGAAATAGGCACTTTGGAGCAAATTAATGTCACTCCAATCCAGAAACACCAATTCATTATTGGCAAATTATTTCCTTTTTGGATACTTGGTTTGGTGATTCTTACTATAGGTTTGCTAATTGCAAAATTCGTTTTCAATGTCCCAATGTTGGGCAGTTTGGGTTTAATATACGCGTTTACTTCTGTTTATTTACTACTTATTTTAGGCATCGGATTATTTATATCCAATCATACTGATACCCAACAACAGGCCATGTTTATCTCCTGGTTTTTTATGGTTATTTTTTTATTAATGAGCGGACTGTTTACCCCCATCGAAAGCATGCCAAATTGGGCACAAAATATTACATTGTTGAATCCCATTCGGTATTTTGTCGAAATCATACGAATGGTAATGCTCAAAGGCGCCACTTTTTCAGATATTACAACTCAATTTTCCATTATAACCGCTTATGCAGTTGTTTTAAATACTCTTGCCGTATTGAGTTATAAAAAAGTTAATTAATTTAAATCATTCGATAAAAACAATATTTTTGAATCATCATTAAAATCAAAAACAGAAACATATGAAAAATTTAATCATCGCATTGGCCGTAACCTTCTTCTCTGCAGGAATGAGTGCGAGTGCTCAGGAAACAAAACCAAAAGAAACTACTAAAAAAGAAAGTACTGCAAAAGTCAAAAAAGCATGTACAAAAGATCATAAAACCTGTTCTGCAGAGGAAAAGAAAACCTGTGATAAAACAAAAAGATCCTGTTGTGCTGCCAAAGCAGAGCCAAAAGCCTAATTTTTAATTTATAATTTCCCAAAAAAGAGTGTTTGACCTATCAAACACTCTTTTTTTTTACAATTAAATAAGAATTTCTCATTATAAATCGAAAAAAAATATTAGATTTGGATTGTATCATTAACAAACAAATTAAGATAAAATGAAAATTAAAGCAAAAATTGGAGTAATGCTGCTTCTTGCTACTACGATGGCAACACAAGCGCAAAAAAAACCAAACATTGTCGTTATTATGGGCGATGATATTGGTTGGCTAAATATGGGCTGCTACAATCAGGGATTGATGGCTACCAAAACACCAAACCTAGATAAAATTGCTGCCGAAGGAATGCGATTTACCGATTATTATGCTGAGGCTAGTTGTACTGCTGGTCGTGCCAACTTTATCACAGGAGAAATCCCTTTCCGTACTGGGATGACTACTGTAGGACAAGCCGGATCACCAATAGGATTGCCTGCAGAAGCAATTACAATCGCTACTGCCCTTAAAGGAATGGGCTATGCCACAGGACAATTTGGTAAAAACCACTTAGGAGATTTAAACCAATTTTTGCCAACCGTTCATGGTTTTGATGAATTTCAAGGGTATTTGTATCACTTAGATGCAATGGAAGATCCTTGCCATCCTGGATATCCTCAAGATTTATTGAATGTAGTTGGACCTCGTAACGTAATTCACTCATGGGCAACAACTGTAGATGATGCAACGGTACAACCTCGCTGGGGAAAAATTGGAAAACAAAAAATATCCGATGAAGGCCAAATGTGTCCAGAACGTATGCAAACTGTCGATGATGAGTTTTTGGCAAGTTCTCTTAAATTTATGGACAAAGCTAGAGCCGACAAAAAACCATTTTTCTTGTGGTTGAATCCAACTCGTATGCATATTGTAACACACCTTTCTCCAAAATACGAAGCCATGCGTAATTCAACCAATGGTTGGTCTATTCACGAAGCGGGTATGGCACAGTTGGATGACATTGTGGGTTCTGTAATGAAATATTTGAAAGACAATGGTCTGGACGACAATACTATTGTGGTATTTACAACAGACAATGGTACCGAAAACTTTACATGGCCTGATGGTGGACAAACACCTTTCTTTGCTGGAAAAGGAACTACTTACGAAGGTGGTTTCCGTGCACCGGCGCTACTGCGTTGGCCAGGAAAAGTACCTGCTGGAAAAGTTGAAAACGGTATATTCTCAGGAATGGACTGGTTCCCAACATTCTTAACAGCTGCAGGAGACCCAAACATTACTGCCGATCTTTTAAAAGGAAAAACAGTTGAAGGAGTTACCTACAAAAATCACCTTGATGGTTACGACCAAACTGCTTTGATTACCGGAAAAGGACCATCTGCACGTCACGAAATATTTTATTTCGCAGAAAGTACTTTAGGTGCTTTGCGTGTTGATGATTATAAATACCAATTTCAACAACAACCTGGTGGATGGTTAGGAACAACCTATACTATTGGTGCTCCAACAATCACCAACTTGCGCCTAGATCCATTAGAACGCACAGCTTGGTACACAGGAAACCAAGGTTCATTAGAGTATATGGAATGGTACAAATATGAATTCTGGCGTTTTGTATTGGCACAAAAACAAATTGGTGCAGCAGCACAATCACTTCTTGAATTCCCTCCAATGCAAAAAGGAGCCAGTTTTACTTTAAGTGCTTTAAAATCTGAATTGGAAGCTAAAATGGCTGCTGCAGCTGCTGCTGCAGGATCTAAATAAGAAGAATCAAAACCTACAAATTTTGCGAAATATTTGAATATTTCATAGAATTATAACTAGAAACACCAATAATCATATTTCTAATGATTATTGGTGTTTTTTTTATTAAAATAGTTTAAACCACCTACTAATTTTTATAAAAAGTTTTATATATTTGAGTTTGTATCTTTTATTTATTGAATGACTTTTGATTCAATATTATAGTATAATGACTAGGAGTTTATTTTATTAAAAAAACTATACATCATGGGCTTCACTTTAGACTTTTGGGACTACATCACTTTTGTAGTTTTAATGCTTACAGTACTTTCTTTTCTAATTATTTTATTCTGGTTTGCTGGTTTGCCAGGTCGAATAGCCATTGCCCGAAAGCATCCCGAAGCCGAAGCCGTAAAACTTATGGGTTGGGCTGGATTTATAACGGTACTCCCATGGATTCAGGCTTTTATCTGGGCTTTTAAACCTACAGATATTGTAGATATTAGACGCTTTCCAAACGAAGTGGCTAAAGCAACCGAGGAAGAGATAGAAGATTTAAAACAAAATCCAGGAAAATTATGATATCAGCCTTTCTAACTGTCTTTTTTTTTATCCTTATTTTTTGGTTCATTTTTTTTAAAAAGAAATGGATAACATTTACGTTTGCTTGGGGTGGTTTTGCGATTTTTTTCTTAGCACATGTATTGTTTATCTTTATGATTGGTCTTCGCTTTGTAACACCGTATTCTACCGAAGCCAAAGTGATTCAACATACCATCCAATTAGTACCTCGTTTAAGCGAACCTACTTTGGTAACTGCCGTTTTGGTTCAACCCGATGTTCCTGTCAAAAAGGGACAAGCCCTTTTTCAATTCGACCGTCGTCCTTATGAATTTAAAGTCAATCAACTCAAAGCACAATTGGCACAGGCCAAACAGGATGTAAAAATCATGCAAGCAGATGTGGTTATTGCCCAACAAAAATTAATAAAAGAACAAAGCGAATCGAGTTTTATAGCATACCAACAAAATCTGACCACCAGTCTGGCCAAAAATGGTGCGGGTCCTCAAGAAGACGCGCAAAGAAGCGATGCACAACTCAAAAAGAATACCGCTGCCATAAAAGAAGCAAAAGCCGAATTGGATCGGGCCAATATAAGATTGGATTCGAACATCAATGGCACCAATACAAAAGTGGCCGAAATTCAGGCACAACTCGATCAAGCCGAATATTTTTTAGAAAACACAACGCTATATGCGCCCGAAGATGGTCATATAATCAACTTGCAAGTACGCCCCGGAATGGTTGCTGGCGATTATCGCATAGGCGCAATCGCTTCTTTTATTTGCGATTCGGGTCCTTATCTATTAGCCAATTATTTTCAAGAAAATTTAAAATACGTAAAAATTGGACAACCGGTAGAAGTGGCACTCAATTTATACCCAGGTCAAATTTTTACTGCAAAGGTTGAAGCCATTTGGAAAGCAAATGGAGTAGGTCAATTAATGCCAAGTGGAACTTTACCCAATTTTGAGCCTGTTTCTCCAGATTTACCTCAAAATCAGTTTGCCGTAAAAATAGTTTTTGATGCAAAAGACCAATCACAATTTCCAATTGGTACACAGGGAACTTGTGCTATTTACACCAACGGTATGCAGGGTAGTTGGGCTGCTTTACGACGCATCGGAATACGCACTTATACTTGGATGAACTGGTTGTACCCAATGCCTTTCTAGATGAAACCACTTTCTAAACACATTCGAAATTGGAAATCTTTGACCTTAATAGGTTCAATAGGACTATTGCTTTATGGATGTGCACTCTCCAAAGCTCCGGAGCATAGCGATATTGTAAATGAAACACTTTCTTCAAAAGCGACAATACCTCCTACTTGGAAAGCAGGTAGTGATACCATTAGTGTCTCAAACGATTGGATTAAAACTTTTCAGGATCCAGAGCTTGAAGCTATTATAAAAGAGGCTGTTGCAAACAATTTCGACCTGCAAAAAGCGGCAACAAATGTAACCATCGCGAGCCAAAATGTAATTGTGGTTGGTTCAAAATTGAAACCTCAAATAGGACTAAATTTTGGATACAGCAGTTTGATTGACGACAATAATCAAGGCGCATTTGGAAGCTCAAAAGGATTAGGATTAATAGCATGGGAACCCGATATTTGGGGAAAATTTAGAGCAAATCGCTCGGCTTCTGAAGCTTATTCTCAAGCCACAACACTGGATTTTAAATATGCCAAACAATCACTTGTAGCCATTACTGCAAAAAGTTGGTACCAATCGGTTGAAGCAAATCAAATGGTTGCATTTTCAGAGGAAGTAGTAGCATTATATAAAAACATGTTAGAACTTGTCATTACAAGACGAAACCTAGGCAAAGTAGGAGATATAGATGTAGCCGAAGCCAATGCCAATCTAGATGAAGCCCAAAATGGATTGTTACAGGCAAAAGGAATTAACGAAGAAACCAAACGCTCCATCGAAGTACTTCTGGGCAGATATCCTTCAGCCGAAATCAAAACTGTAAAAAACTTCCCGATTCTACCCCTTGCCGTAAAAACAGGAATCCCCTCCTCCTTATTGGAACGACGCCCTGATATAATGGCTGCTGAACTATTAGTCGTAAGCGCTTTTAGAAAGGAAGAAGTATCTCGACTCAACATGTTACCCAGTTTCTCTTTTAATCTTTTTGGAGGACTGTTAAGCGACCACATCCTTTCGTTGCTTAAACTAAACCCATTGATGCTCTCCGCTGGAATAGGCATGAGCGTACCTGTCTATACAGGAGGCATGCTCAAAGCAGAAGTACAAATAGCAACAGCCCAACAACAACAAGCTATTGCCAATTATGGCGGTGTAGTACTCAATGCTTTTCAAGAAGTAGAGAACGGAATTATGTATGAAAACCTGCTGTCACAAAGTTTGGCTCTCGAACAAAAGGTAATAATCAACCGTACTGAAGCAGTGCGCATTGCAAAACTAAAATACCAAGCGGGCTCCATCGATTTACTTTCGGTTTTACAATTGCAAAATGCTTTGATTGCGAGCCAAAAAAATCTAATTTCATTACAAAACGAGCAATTGGCCAACCGTATCAATTTGCACTTGGCATTAGGCGGGAATTATTAGGGATAAATCTTATATTTTTTTAAAAAAAATAAAAAATAAAAAAGAGAGATAAACAAAAGTTAAATATTCATAAAAAACAAAACAAAAGTAAGCAACCATTGAAGTTTTAACATTTTTTTTTATAAATTTACGAAAGAAACGATTACAAAATTTCCCCCAATTTTTCTAACCGTTTCTTACAAAAAAATAATGTAAAATTAATATTGATTAACAACCTACTTCTTTAATCAATGTTAATTTGGTATTTGACTATATAATAAACAGAACGGAGTCATTTTATTCTTTATAAAAAAATGCAACGTAAATCATTCTTCTTTAGTTTTATTTCTAAGGAAGATTTCGCTTATGCGAACAATTTAAAACAAAAAACTAAAACAAAAACCATGAAAAAATCACTTTACCTAACTTTATTTGCAATTGTATTTGGTGGTACTACACTATTTGCACAAGAAGAAAAACCAACGCCTACAGTAGCGCAGCAAGAAATGATGGCATTGGCAAAAGCTTCCCAAAACCCCGTTGCTGATATGAATACGATTCCAGTTCAATTCAATTGGATATCAGGCGGTGGATTGGGAAAAGAAACACTTTCACAAACCTTAATTCAACCCGTTTTACCTTTGCCACTTACCGAAAATTGGAATATCGTTTCCCGTACCATCGTTCCGGTAATGAATATTCCGGCAGCGGGTGGTGAACGTTTACACGGTATTGGCGATATTCAGGAGCAAATCTATTTTTCTCCTTCCAAACCAAAAAGCTTAATTTGGGCAGTTGGTCCTGTTCTTTCATTGCCTACTGCAACTATTGAGGAAATTTCTACAGGTCAGTTTGCAATAGGACCTAGTGTGGTATTATTGGCAATGCCCGGTAAATTTGTACTGGGTGGAGTAGCCAACCAAATGTGGCGCTTTTCAGGAAACGACACCACTACAGCAATAAACTCGTTGTTTGTTCAGCCGTTTATCAATTACAACTTCAAATTGGGTTGGTCTATTTCGACTGCCCCTTCGATAACAGCCAATTGGGCCGCAGCATCCGATCAACAATGGACGGTTCCTGTAGGCATGGGTGTTTCAAAAATAACCATGATTGGCGGACAACCCCTAAATATTTCATTGCAATACTATCACAATGCCGTTCGCCCCGATAATGCGGGTGCCGATCAGGTAAGAATGGTAGTCGCGTTTCTTTTTCCCAGAAAAGGATAAAAGTTTGTTTTTTTTTAAACACTCAACTATAAATAACATTTAAAAACTGAAATTATGAAAAAAAATCTATTAGCATCTTTATTTATTTTAGGCGCTATGATGCTGAGTCAGGCACAATCCAAACCAAACATTTTACTTATTGTAGGTGATGATGTGGGTTATGGTGATTTAGGTGCTTATGGTGGTGGAGAAGGGCGTGGAATGGCTACACCGAACTTCGACAAAATGTCCCAGGATGGTATTACATTCTTTTCATTTTACGGGCAACCAAGCTGTACTCCAGGGCGTGCTGCCATGCAAACAGGTCGTTACCCAAACCGTAGCGGTATGACAACAGTGGCTTTCCAGGGGCAAGGTGGTGGACTTCCTGCTGCTGAATGGACAATTGCTTCTGTACTTAAAACAGGTGGCTATAAAACCTATTTTACAGGAAAATGGCACTTAGGAGAATCGGACTATGCCTTACCGAATGCACAAGGATATGATGTAATGAAAAATTGCTTCTTATATCACTTAAATGCCTATACCTACGCAGACCCAACTTGGTTTCCTGAAATGCCAGCTGCACTTCGCGAAATGTATGCCAAAGCTACGAAAGGATCATTGTCCGGAAATGCAGGACAAACCGCAGTTGAAGATTTTTCGGTAAATGGTCAATACGTAAATACTCCTGTAATTAATGGAAAACCAGGTGTTGTCGGGATTCCATATCTTGATGAATATGTAGAAAAAGCAGGTATCGAATTTCTTACTGATGCCGCAAAATCAAAACAGCCTTTTTTCATCAATCTCAATTTCATGAAGGTACACCAACCCAATATGCCTGCACCTGAATTTAAAGAAAAATCGGCTTTAAAAACCAAATATGCAGATGGCTTAGTCGAACTGGATACTCGTGTGGGAAGGATTATGGCCAAACTAAAAGAATTGGGATTAGACAAAAACACTTTGGTTTTCTTCACAACTGATAACGGTGCTTGGCAAGACGTTTACCCAGATGCAGGTTATACTCCATTCCGTGGGACAAAAGGTACGGATCGTGAAGGGGGCAACAGAGTTCCTGCCATTGCCGTATGGCCAGGCAAAATCGCTGGTGGTATTAGAAACCACGATATTGTAGGAGGTCTGGACTTCATGGCTACTTTCGCAGCTATCGCAGGAGTAAAACTACCGGAAAAAGACAGAGCGGGAGAACCAACTATTTTTGACAGTTTTGATATGTCTCCACTATTATTTGGAAAAGGAAAATCAGCTCGTGAAACCTGGTTTTATTTTACCGAAAATGAATTGTCACCGGGAGCTATACGTTGGCACCAATACAAATTCCAATTTAATTTACGTGGGGATGATGGTGTAGCAACTGGCGGTCTGGCTGTAGATACCAATTTAGGATGGAAAGGAGCTGAAAAATATGTTGCTACTGTTCCTCAAATTTTCAATCTTATGGGAGATCCACAAGAGCGTTATGATATTTTCATGAACAACTATACTGAATCTACTTGGTTGGCTCCAGTAATGGGAATGCAATTGGAAGCGATTATGAAAACGTATGTACAATATCCGCCCCGTAAATTACAAAGTGATGGATATACCGGGCCAATTACAATTACAGACTACGAAAGAATGGAATCTGTAAAACAACAATTAAAAAACTATAATATTGACATTAACGCAGGTCAATAAAATATGTTTTTAGTTGTATAAAAAAATCAACGGTTTACTGAAGTAAATCGTTGATTTTTTAAACATTAATATAACTAAATAAAAAAAATGAAAATGAAAACCAAATTAATCGCCCTCTTGCTTATCGCAACGACTTTTTGTACCTATGGACAAAATGAGAGCGAATTAAAAAAAATCGAGAATGAAATCCTCAGAAACCCGCTACCCTCTTGGAATGCAGGTGCAACCAAAACAAGTATCCTTGAATTTGTAAAAAAAACAACCAAAAAAGGAAGTCCAGATTATGTAGCTGTCGAAGATCGTATCGCCTGTTTTGACAACGATGGAACGCTTTGGGCAGAACAGCCTTTTTACTCGCAATTGTTTTTTGCCTTAGATCAGGTAAAACTGATGGCCCCACAACATCCCGAATGGAAAACTACCCAACCTTTTCAGGCCGTTTTGGAAGGTGACATGAAAACGGTATTGGCAGGAGGAGAAAAAGCAGTATTCGAAATCGTAGCAGCAACCCATTCAGGAATGGATACTGATACTTTCAATAAATCGGTAAAAACTTGGATTGCCACTGCCAAACACCCAAAATTTGACAAGCTGTATACTCAAATGATCTATACTCCTATGGTTGAGTTACTGAAATATTTAAGAGCGAACGGATACAAAACATTCATCGTTTCGGGTGGTGGTGTCGATTTTATGCGCCCTTGGACTGAAGAAACCTACGGAATTCCTCCCTATCAGGTAGTGGGAAGTTCCGTAAAAGTGGCTTATGACACTATAAGCAAACCAAAATTAATGAAACAACCTGCCATTAATTTTATTGATGACAAAGCTGGGAAACCGGTGGGTATCTATCAATTCATTGGCAAAAAACCCATTTTTACAGTTGGAAATTCTGATGGCGATTACGAAATGATGCAATGGACCAACACCGCAACAACACCTCATTTTGCGATGTTCATTCACCATACCGATGCTGTTAGAGAATGGGCTTACGATAGAGATTCAAAAATCGGACATTTATCTGTTGGATTGGACAATGCCAAAAAATACGGTTTTGTTATTATGGATATGAAAAATGATTGGTTGCAGGTCTTCCCGTTCCAAACGGCTGAAAAACCAAAAAAATAGGGATTTAATAATTTTAGAGTGTTCGTTTATATATATAATTTAAAAATCAATTAAAAAATGAAAAACAAATTCCCCCTAGCATTACTGTTACTGTTTTTGGTTTCTTTTGTTGGAGTTGCTCAAAAAAAGCAAACTTCAGGGAAGCAACCAAATATTCTTTTCATTATGGGTGATGACATTGGCATCATGAATGTAGGTGCTTACCACCAAGGCTTAATGGTTGGCGAGACGCCTAATATAGACCGCCTTGCAAAAGAAGGTGCAAAATTCATGACCGCCTATTCGGAGCAGAGTTGTACCGCCGGCCGTACTGCGTTCGCGACAGGAATGACTCCGTTGCGCGCAGGTATGATCATGCCACAGTTGCCTGGTTCAACCAGTTCGCTGTTACCTGGCACCCCTCATATCGCCAAATTTCTACTCGATCTTGGTTATAACACGGGCGAATTTGGTAAGAACCATTTGGGTGATAAGCCGGGTTCATTACCGACGGCTCACGGCGTTCAGGAATTTTGGGGCTATCTGTATCACCTAGATGCAATGCAAGGTGTAAGTTTTCCGGATATCAACAGCTCACCATTGGTTCAAAGTATTTGTCTGCCATGTAAGAACCTACCTATTCCAGGTGTACCAGAGGTTCCCGGGGCTATTGATCCAAAAGATGGAACCTGTATGACTCCACCTCGCCCTATTCTTTGGTTGAAATCTTCCGATGGTACAGAGAAGAACCAAACAGGTAAGGATGAAGGTCCGCTTACACTAGAGCGTTCTAAAACCGTGGACGAAGAAATATCGGCACACGTAATTGACTGGCTCGACCGCAACAACCCGAAAAAGACAAACAAACCTTTCTTCTGCTGGTACAACCCGGCACGTATGCATATAACAACCGTATTGTCGCCTAAGTACGAAGCGATGCTTGGCGTTAAGGGTGGCAAAGACTGGGGTCCAAATGAAGTGGGTATGAAGCAGATGGATGATAATATCGGCTTGGTGTTTAAGAAATTGGAGGAAATGGGCGAGATGGATAACACCATCATTGTTTTCACCACCGACAACGGAGCAGAAACTATTACTTTCCCTGATGGAGGTGTTACACCGTTCCGTGGCGGTAAGCTTACTACTTGGGAAGGCGGTATGAGAGTCCCATTACTGATCCGTTGGCCAGGGCATATACAGCCGGGGATAATGAAGGATCAGATCTTCTCGATGATGGATTTTTTACCTACCCTTGTTGATATCGCAGGTGGTCCCAAAGGCGACGACCTAAACAAACAGATTATGGCTGGAAAATACCCAGGAATTTTGAAAACCACATTGAGCGGTGTGAATCAACGTGCGTATATAGAAGGTACAGGAGATTCTGCGCGCGAGACCTTTTTCTACTACAGTGGAACCCACCCATCAGCGGTGCGATACAAAAACTGGAAGATGTACTACGCAATGGCACCTTCTGACCCTTTGGGTGGACTTTTGGGAGTGCAGAGTTATCACTGGACACAGGTGTGCAACATCAAGCGTGATCCGTTTGAAGGTTCTATCATGAATGAAAACACTTTGTTGGGTATGGCCGGTGCACTAGCCGGGCCTACCACTGCTTACCTATATGACTGGAACATGTTACCGATCGGACAACTACTGTGGATGAAGGAGTTGATGAGCTACAAAGAATTCCCTGCGCTACAGACCCCGTCCAGTTACAACTTGGATCAGATTATTACAGAAATGCAGGAATCGAAAGTGGGTAGCCACGCGGGCGAATAGTAAAATTAACCCGTTGGGAGAAATTCAAATAAAATAAAAATTTAACCATATAGAATCATAGATTAATGCAAAATAGGCAAAGAATAAATAGAAATAGCACTATTTCACACATAGAATAGCTATGTGAATAGTAAAACGTCTATTTCTTTCTTTTAAAAACTATAAATTCTATGTTTCTATCTGGTAAAAAATAATTTCATCCAACGAGTTAAAATTATTTTGCAACCTTAAAGTTTAAATAGATTAAAACCTCCTTTTTTAAGGAGGTTTTAATGTTACTAACAAAAAATAATATTTTTTTAAATAATAACTTAAAAAAACAATTAAAAATGAGGAACAATATTTTTACAACCTATAAACGCTTCTTCTTAGGATTGTTTATATCCATTTTGAGCATTGGTTTTACAAACACCTTACATGCATCAACCCCTACCATTGCTGAAGAAATTTCAGGAAAAATACAATTAGCAAAGAAACCTGTAGCAAAAGCAACGGTACAATTTTTTGCTACCAGCGAGGGAGCTCCAAAACTACTTTCGGAAACAAAAACCGATGACAAAGGCTTTTTTAAATTGAATGCAAAAAAAGCCGAAAATTCAACAGCTTATTATATTGTAGCAAAAGCAACCGATAATACTGTAACCTTAGTTCTTTTATTGAGCAGTGATATTCCAAAAGAAGTAACAATAAATGAACTGACAACAGTAGCTTCCAGTTTTACTGCTGCCCGTTTTATTAATGGAGAATCCATCTCTGGAAAAGCACTTGGATTGAAAATCGCTGCTGGCAACGTTCCAAATCTGGTTGATCCTGTAACAGGCAACTGGGGAAAAGTATTATTAGATCCTCTTAACAGTACACAAACTACTACTTTGGCAAACATCAATACATTAGGTTCTTTAATTAGCGCTTATGGTACTATTGCTTCAAGTGATTGGAAAACTAGGTTTTTGCAAGCTTCAAATACAACAGCTGGCACAACGCCAAAAAGCACTTTTGAAGCCATGGCAGGAATAGCCAAAGCGCCATGGGTAAACTCAAATACACTATTCGGTTTATTCAATGAGGTCTATCCTCAACCTGCTGATGGTTCAAGACGAAGTGCGCCTTTTATACCCTACTTGGCTTATACTCCAGACGATTTTACGTTAAGTCTATGTTTTGCAGGTGGTGGTATGTGTGCAAATGGAAGGTTTATGTTTGATGCAGAAGGTAATCTTTGGAGCGGTCAAAACTGGATGCCGGGTTCACAGTCTGGTGTTGTCAACAGTATCGGTGGAGGAGTTATAAAAATGACTCCGAATGGAACCGCACTGTCACCAGCCATAACAGGATTTACCGGAATGGGATTGGATGGTGTTGGTTGGGGTACTGCCGTAACCAATGATAACGTTTGGGCTACAAGCTTTAACGGAAAAATATTAGTAATGGACTTTAATGGTAATCCTATCGGGGATGAAAGCATCTTTCCATTCAAAGAAAAATTGAAAGGTCTTATGGGAATTGGTGTTGCTACCAATGGTGATGTTTGGGTGGCAGATGGTTCTAACAATCAATTGCTATATTTCCCAGGTGGGAAACCAAAAGACGGACGTATTGTCAAAGTAGCGGGATTAAGTTCTCCTTTTGATATTGTGATCGATCCGCAAAACTATGTATGGGTCAGTAACTCTCAATCTGATAAACTCATACGTTTCCCTGCAAATGATCCTACAAAAACACAAACTTTTACTTGTGGACTCAGTGTAAGAGCTTTAGCATTAGACTCTAAAGGAAATGTTTGGGTAGTAAGTAATATGTCTTTGGATTTTCCTGTTCCAAAAGTACCTGAAGGCGCTTCTATTATGGAACAGTTTGAAATATTGGGTGGAGCCATGTTAACCTATCCTAAAAGCACTGGATTGGTTCACATGATAACCCCAGACGGAGTCATGGCGGCACCTGCAGGCTATGATGGTGGAGGACAAATTGATGTGCCATGGGGTGTAAATATAGATGGAAATGATGATGTTTGGGTAGGAAATCTTGGTCCACGTACCCGTAGTGTGGTATTGATGGCCGGAAACAATACACAAGGGCATCCTGCCGGAACAAAACCAGGTGATGTCATTCACTCGTTTACTGGCGGTAGCATTCAAATGTTGACCGACGTAGCAATTGATCCCGCAGGAAATGTTTGGGCTGCCAACAATTGGAATGATGCTATTGCTGCTACTTCAAAAGATCCGAAACGTTCTATCTCAACTTGGGGTGGTGGCTCTGGACTTACCATAATCTATGGAGTTGCCGCTCCTGTAAAATCTCCAAGAATTGGAATCGTCAGAAAACCATAACCACTATTTTTAAAAGTGTTTTTTAACAAGGTTGCCCGTTTATCCTTTAAAAAAAGGGGTAAAAACGCATGGTTAAATTATCAATAACCCATTGAAAATAGATGATTACCAATTTTCATAAAACAACAAAAGCGAACCGATTTCTCTGTTCGCTTTTTTGCTTTCACTAGTTCCCGTTATAGTGGTTATTCCATCCCAAACCTTGATTTTTTTGCGGGGATAGCATTGTCATTATTCACCACAAAATATACCCCCATTGGTGTCAAATTTTCAGCCAGACGGGAGCGGGTTTCACCAGGGTTAAGCAACACCGTTCCGGGAACATCCTGATTGGTTGCCGCCGAAAGACTAAAACACACTGCGGCATCTCCGCTGTTTTGCACCGTGTAGAAAGTGTTGGCTTCATAAACCGTGGCGGTATGTATCGTAGCGACACTGTTGGGCAAAATTTCTTTTATTACTGTGGGTTCTGTTGCTACTAAGTTGCAACGTGTACAATTCTATTTTTTTGTCCCTGATTTTATACCGACTATTAAAGAAATCTGAGTAAATCTTTTTATCGGTTTGATATTTGCAACGGAAACTCCTAAAATTTAAAATAACAATATCAGTGATAACTATTATTGTTTAAATTTACATATCTTTAGCTATCAATCATTTATATTCAAATTCCTCAATCGTTTACCGTTTTATTTTTCATTGATTTCATTAAAAAAGAACAACATTATAGTCATAATACGCATTCAAATAGTGTAAAAATAGATCACCTTAATAATTTAATTTAATCTAACAAAAAATGAAAACAACTATCAAATTACTGCTCCTGTTCGTGCTGGCTTCTACAAGCTCATTTGCACAAAACCCCTCCATACAGCAAAGCATTGCACTTATCAAACAGAATTTTGAAGCCAGTAAAATAAGTGCCAAAAAATATTCCTGGATAGAAACCACCACTGTTTTTATAGATGGAAATCAAAAATCGGTAACCCAAAACCAATGTTATTATGATGTAACCGGCACACTGATAAAAGTACCCACTGGCGCCACTACACAAGCAGAAACACCTGGAGGAATTCGCGGAAGAATTATTGCCAATAAAAAAGCAGACATTGAGGATTATATTGCAAAAGCCAAAACACAAATCAAAGCTTATATTCCGCCACAAACATCTGTTTTGGAACAACTCTATAGTGCTGGAGCGGTGGGAATTAAAGTTTTGCTACCTGGTCAAAAATTTGAATTGGATTTTCCCAATTATCTAAAACAAGGAGATTTATTGGCTATTCAAGTTGATATGGTCAATAAAGTACTTTTGGAATATAATATCAATACCTACATGGACACTCCATCAGATGCCGTTACTTTGAATGTTAATTTTCAAAATTTGCCAGACGGAACTACCTATTCGGGTAACATCATCTTTATTGCACCTTCTCAAAAATTAAAAATAGTGGTAACCAATTCTGGGTATAAACTGGGTTCAGGACAATAACAAATTTCATTTTTCGAGATATTAAAATCCAATACACCTAAGAGAATTGGACTAGGATTATATTTCCATTAATACTAAAAACATGGATATGGAATTAGCAATGTGGAAAGGATTGATTTAAAATTTTTTCCCTTTTCCAAACATCCAAAAAAGCGCCACACAAAAAATTACTTATTTATCGAAAAAACAACCATCACAAAACAACCCTAAAACAATCTTTTTTTTTTCATTTATACTACTGATTTTAAATCAATTATAGCAACTTTTTTTTTCATTATTTATTCTGTTTTTTGAAATATTTTTATTATTTTTAATCAAATTTTTCTTCAAAAAAATTAAAACAAAACCAGAATAAATATTTTTTTTAAAAAACATCAAAAAATGAAAGCAAAAATCCCCCCTAGCGTTTTCAGCCTATTGTCATTATTTTTTTTGATAACATTAAACTCTATTGCTCAGGTTCAAACCACAGGTGTTCCTGGCTCTCCGAGCGCCACTACAACTGCTGGCAAACAGCTCCCGCACCCAGATCCTGTATTTGGCGGGACGATTAAGGAAAAAGCATCTGAATCAATGCCGTTTTGGGCACCACGGGTCGTACCACCTAAAGGTGCGCCAAACGTGCTACTGATTATGACTGACGATTGTGGTTTTGGCTCGCCTAGTACTTTTGGTGGTGTCATCCCCACTCCGGCCTTAGATCGAATTGCTAAGAATGGGTTACGTTATACCAATTTCCATTCCACATCGCTCTGCTCACCTACCAGAGCAGCGCTTATTACGGGACGTAACCACCACGTTGCTGGTTTTGGAGTGGTTGGAGAAATCGCAACTGGATATCCAGGCTACAATTCCGTTATTAGAAAAGAGAATGGTACTATAGGTGAAATGTTAAAAGGTAACGGCTATGCTACTTCGTGGTTTGGAAAAGAACACAACACACCTTTCTATCAAGCTACCCAAGCTGGACCATTTGATCAATGGCCTGTTGGTATGGGCTTTGAATATTTTTACGGCTTTGTTGGTGGTGATGCCAGCCAGTGGCAACCCAATCTTTACCGAAACACGACTGCAATTTACCCATTTCAAGGCAAACCAGCTGGGACTTGGAATCTCACCACTGAGATGGCTAATGAAGCCATACAATGCATGAAAGAGATCAAAGCAGTTGCGCCCGATAAGCCGTTTCTTGTTTATTATGTTCCTGGCGGAGTTCATTCGCCACACCATCCAACCGAAGAATGGATTAAGAAAATCAGTGACATGCATCTTTTTGATAGTGGTTGGAATAAATTGCGCGAAACCATTTTTGCCAATCAAAAACGCTTGGGTATAATGCCACCAAATGCCAAACTTACCGAATGGCCAAAGGAACTACCTCAATGGAAAACGCTTAATGCAAAACAAAAGAAACTTTATATTCGTCAAGCAGATGTTTATGCTGCTTATCTAGCCTATACCGATTATGAGATAGGTCGCGTTATTCAGGCAGTTGAAGACCTTGGCGAGTTAGATAATACATTAATCATATACATAAGCGGCGATAACGGTGCTAGTGCCGAGGGAATGCTTGATGGAACTCCAAACGAATTTACTACATTTAATGGTGTTCCGGTACCCATTAATGCTCAATATCTCTTTTATCCATTTTGGGGATCTGACAAAACATTTCCACATTATGCAGCACCTTGGGCATGGGCAATGGATACCCCTTTCAAATGGGTAAAACAGGTAGCATCACATTTTGGAGGAACTGCACAGGGCGTAGCCATGTCATGGCCAGGTCATATTAATGATGTAGGTGGTATTCGTCGTCAATTTCATCATGTCATTGATATTACTCCAACCATTTTGGAAGCTACCGGCATTGAGCAACCAGAGACTATAAATGGGATAGTGCAGCGCCCAATGGATGGCGTGAGCATGGCTTACACTTGGGATAAAGCAAATAAAAATGCGCCCTCCAAACGCACGACACAATATTTTGAGATGCTCGGTAACCGTGCCATTTATAACGAAGGCTGGGTTGCCTGTACAACACCTGCTACATTGCCTTGGGAACTTAGTTCGGGTAAAGCACCAGATGTAATTACCGGCTACAAATGGGAACTTTATAATGTTGCACAAGACCCAACCGAATCCAATGATTTAGCGACCCAAATGCCAGACAAACTCAAGACATTACAAGCTTTGTTCTATGCTCAGGCTGCAAAGTATGAAGTACTTCCGCTTGACAACTCGACATTATCACGTTGGAATTCCCCTAAGCCGAGTCTTGCAGCAGGACGTACTGAATTTACCTATTCGGGTGTACTCACTGGAATTCCAAACAGTGGCGCTCCGAGTACTCTAAATAAAAATTATACCATTACTGCCGAAGTTACTATTCCAAAAGGCGGAGCGGAAGGTATGATTGTTACTGATGGCGGACGATTTGGCGGCTATGGCTTGTTCTTGAGTCCAGCATTCGATTGGTGGGATAATGCCGTTTTATTTCGAAATATAGGATTAGGAATTTTAGCTTTTGGTTTGTTTCTAGTTTGGCGTGCAAGAAGTAAAAACTGGTCACGATTCAAAATGAGAACCAGTCAAACGATTTTAGGGTTAGGTGGCACTTTATTAGTTGCTATTGTTATTACAAATGTTTTCAATATAGGCAGAGGAAAACCAGTATTTTTATACAACTTACTAGACCTTAAACGTACAGTATGGTCGGGTCCAGCATTGGACGAAGGTAAACATACCATTGTTTTTGACTACAAAGTAGACGAACTAGGTTTGGGTAAAAGTGGAAAAGGAGTACTTATTGTTGATGGCAAAGAAGTTGCAACCAATACGATGGAACATGGAATACCAATAACCATTCCGGAGGACGAAACTTTCGATATCGGCAGCGATACACGAACTGGCGTTTCACTATTAGAATATCGTTATGAAGTTCCGTTCAATTTCACTGGTACAATAGACAAACTTACATTCAAACTACATCCAGATTCAAAGCCCGTACCAAAGCCTAAACCAATTTTAACTGAATGAAAAAAGTACTTGTAATAGCTTTGCTCAACAGAAAAATATGAACCAATTAAGAATTTTATAAAACCTAAAAAAATGGAAGCAAAAACACTTTTAAAACTGACTATAAAAGCACCACATTCTATCTACTTAATTGTCTTTGGTCTTGCTTTGATCACTTCATTGCAATCCTGCAAAAAAAACGATGCTATTAACCAAGCGGGACAAGCTGATAAACTGGCTGGAATTGCAGTTCCGAGTATTTCTGAAACTAAGGCTATTGCACAAGAAGCATTTGTTTACGGATTGCCTATTGTAATGAATTATGCCATAATGAATGAATATGTTATTAATAAGAATTCAGGACAATTCAAAGCCCCTTTTAATGTAATTAAGAACGAAAACCGTGTTTTTACTTATGAAGATACAGCGGTAATTTCGCCTAATAGCGACACTCCTTATTCATTGATTTGGTTGGATTTACGAACTGAGCCCATTGTGATTTCAGTACCAGCAGTAGAAAAAAATCGTTACTATTCTGTCCAATTAATTGATGCCAATACCTATGTTTATGGCTATATTGGTAGTCGAGCGACAGGTAGTGAAGCTGGGAATTATCTCATTGTTGGTCCAGATTGGAAAGGCACATTGCCCAAAGGAATTAAGAAAATATTCAGATCAGGAACTCCTTTTGCAATTACTATTTTCAGAACGCAGCTTTTTAATGCAGCAGATATGCCTAATGTTGCTAAAGTACAAGCTGGTTATAAATCGCAACCGCTGTCTCAATTTTTAAATCAACCTGCGCCTGTTGCCGCTCCTAAAATTGATTTTCTTCCTGCAACAACCGCTGGAATTAAAACCAATTTTTACCAATATTTAAACGCAGCTTTAGCATTTATACCCGAAACACCCGAAAATAAAGCCATTCATGCTAAACTAGCCAGTATCGGGATTGGTCCTAATAAAAAATTTGAATTTAGTGATTTATCATTAGAACACAAAGCGGCTGTTTTATTAGCGATGAAGGCTGGAGATGACATGGTTTCTAAATATTTAGTGGGCAGTGCAGTAAAGCAAATTAATGGTTGGGGATTAGCAGCACTATTTGGGGATGCTTCTTTTTATAATGGAGATTGGCTTAAAAGAGCTGCTGCCGCAAAAAATGGCATCTATGGTAACGAAGCTGTCGAGGCCGTTTATCCTTTGACAAGAACTGATGTAAATGGAGAAACTTTAGACGGCAGTAAACACAATTATACCCTTACTTTCAAAGCGGGTCAGTACCCTCCAGTAAATGCCTTTTGGTCGGTTACCATGTATGATGGTAAAACCGAATTTTTGATTAAAAATCCTATTAATCGTTATTTGATTAACTCTCCGATGTTGCCCAACATGAAAAAAAATACGGATGGATCATTAACTATATACATCCAAAAAGATAATCCAGGAGCAAACAAGCAAAGCAATTGGTTGCCTGCACCAAATGGACCAATTTATTTAGCAATACGTTTATATTGGCCAAAAACAGAACAGCCATCTGTGCTCCCTGTAGGATCAGGAAGCTGGAGTCCTCCTGGAATTGTTCAGACAAATTAGAACGTTTTACTATTTTAAATCAAATCCATGAAAAAAGTACTTGTATTTACTTCAATAGCTGAAGCCCTGACAGGATTGGCATTGCTGATCGTCCCTTCTCTTGTAGGAAGATTGTTATTTGGAAAGGAACTTACCGGAGTCGCCATTCCTGTGGCGCAAATGTTAGGCATTGCACTGATTTCATTGTCAGTAGCCTGTTGGCCTAAGTGGTCAGTAATTTGTGGTATGTTCACTTACAGTACACTCGCAACATTCTATCTCGCTTATGTAGGTCTTGAAGGAACATTTATTGGACAACTACTATGGCCTGCGGTTGGACTTCATGCGATATTATCCCTAGCTCTTGCTAGAATATGGTATCAGTTACGAAAAACTACTAATAACATAAATAGCGATAGTAATGATTCTAATTTCTAATGTTTGATTTTTTGTTTATTAGTTAAATCAAGAAGATTGGCTTGCTAATTCATAATTATATAAAAAACAAATTTTAACTTAAAAAAAATAGAAACGCCCTCAAATAATTAAAATGAATAATTAAGATTATAAATTAAGAACGGGATAATAACAAATACAAATTAATAATTTAAACCCTTAAAAATGAAAACAAAAGCAATTTTAAATTTAAGTGCATTATCATTATTCTTTTTGATAACACAGCTATCAATAGCTCAAATTCAAACCACAGGTACGCCAGGGTCCCCCAGCTCAACAACAACAGTCGATGGCCGATATATTCCCAATCCACCTTCTCCGTTTGGCGGACAAATTGGACTTAGTACTGCCGATTCAAAACCCTATTGGCAACCGCAGATAGTGCCGCCAAAAGGAGCACCAAACGTTTTATTAATCATGACTGACGATGCTGGCTACGGAGTTTCGGGAACTTTTGGAGGCGTAATTCCAACACCTAACATGGATCGTATTGCAAAGAATGGAATTCGCTATACACAATTTCACTCTACTGCCTTATGTTCTCCAACACGTGCTGCATTAATTACTGGTCGAAACCATCATATGGTAGGCTTTGGTGTTGTTGCCGAACAAGCCACTGGTTACCCAGGATACGATTCAGAAATTGGTTTAGATAATGCTACAATTGGAAACATTTTAAAACAAAATGGTTATGCAACATCATGGTTCGGAAAAAATCACAATACACCCAGCTATCAATATAGTCTTGCCGGACCTTATGATCAGTGGCCAATTGGAATGGGCTTTGATTATTTTTATGGGTTCATGGGTGGCGAAGTCGATCAGTACCATCCCTTCTTATTTCGTAATACCACACAAATATTTCCTTGGAATGAAAACCCAAAATACAACATGATTACTGGCATGGCTGATGATGCCATTGACTATTTAAAACAATTGAATGCAGCTGCTCCTGAAAAACCTTTTTTCTGCTATTATGTTCCCGGTGCTACACATGCTCCACATCAGCCAACTGCCGAATGGATTGCTAAATTTAAAGGAAAGTTTGATATGGGTTGGAATGCTATGCGTGATTTGATATTTGCAAATCAAAAGAGATTAGGCGTAATTCCCCAAAACACGCAACTTACTCCCTGGCCAGACGATCTACCAAAATGGGAAACCCTTACACCTGACCAGAAAAAATTATTTGCCCGTCAAGCTGAAGTTTATGCCGCTTTTGTAGCTTATACTGATTATGAAATTGGTCGAGTTATACAACAGGTAGAAGACATGGGCAAACTAGACAATACACTGATCATTTACATTGAAGGGGATAATGGGACCAGTTCAGAAGGCTCTATGAATGGAACTCCTTTTGATCTTGCAGCTTTACAGGGCATTGTTATCCCTGTAGCTGATCAGTTAAAATATTTAGACGCTTGGGGATCGCCATCCACTCAACCACATATGGCTGTTCCATGGGCATGGGCTTTTAGCACTCCTTTCAAATGGGTAAAACAAGTGGCTTCGCATTTTGGTGGCACACGTCAGGGCATGTGTATTTCTTGGCCAAATAAAATTAAAGATGTTGGTACTATCCGAACTCAATTCCATCACATGATTGATATTGTGCCAACGATACTTGATGCTACAGGTATTCAAGCGCCTGTTATGTTTGATGGTATACCTCAAAAACCAATTGAAGGGATAAGTATGGTCTATACCTGGGACAAAGCAAACACTAATGTGCCTTCCAATCGAACAACACAATATTTTGAAATGTTTGGTAATAGGGCCATTTATAATAATGGATGGTTGGCTTGTACCACACCTCCTGCAGGCCCATGGCTGTTGGGAACAACAAAAATGCCTGATGTGGTTAATGGTTATCAATGGGAATTATATAATGTTAAAGAAGATTTTTCAGAATTCAATGATCTAGCCTTGAAAAATCCTGACAAACTAAAAGAAATGCAGGAGCTATTTTTAGCCGAAGCTTCCAGAAATAATGTGTTCCCACTAGACAACAGTATTTTACCGCGCGTACTTACTCCCAAACCAAGCTATACTGCAGGTCGGGATTTGTTTGTCTACACAGGCGAAATTTCTGGAATTCCACCTAGTAACGCTCCTAACATTTTAGGTAAATCATTTACAATTTCAGCAAACATTGATGTACCAAAAGATGGCGGCGACGGCATGTTGGTTACTGAAGGTGGACACTTTGGTGGATTTGGTTTATATATACTTAAAGGTAAACCAGTTTTTACTTATAATGTTTTGGCATTAAAACAATTTAAAGTACAGGGAAAATCAGCATTATCGGAAGGTAAACATACCATTGTCTTAGATTTAAATTATTCCGAACCAGGATTTGGCAAACCTGCTAAAATGGTTTTAAGTGTGGATGGAAACGAAGTGAGTAAAGCCGATTTAACACAAACCATACCTTTCATCATGACCCTTGATGAAACCTTTGATGTAGGTGTTGATACACGTTCCGCTGTTGATGACAAAGATTACAAGCTTCCGTTCCGTTTCGATGGCAAAATAAATAAGCTTTCAATTCAACTGAAGTAATGCTTTGTAAATAGGTTAAATTTTCATACAAATATGAGCAGTCGACTACTGTAAATTCCTTAACGAATTATTTAGGATAATTAAATCAGAAGTCAACCATAAATTTGGATAGCCTAAATTATCTATTACAAATATCAAAACTTTGCAAGATACTTTGAATAATCCTAAGAGTGAATAATTTTATATCGATTATCCATTCGTTTTAAAACTAAATATAAATTTCAACAAACAATCACTAATCGACTTGAGTCGAGAAGTGGTTGTTTTTTTTATTTACAATTTCTATATACACTGCATATATTTCCAAAATGCCTTTGGTACTAATTATTTATTATTTATTTTTGAGAAAATCTTTTTTCATGCTCAAGAAATCATCGATTGTTGTTGCAATCCTTCTTATATTGTTTGTTGTATTCCGTGTTTTTATAGTAGATAGTTGCAGTTCTAAGGACGCCGAATATACCGAAGTTCTTTCATCCAACAATGCCTATGTTGGAGACGAATCCTGCAAAAAATGCCACACTACAGAACATCATGATTGGAAACAATCCGATCATTATATGTCGATGCTTCCTGCCAATGATTCCACTGTAAAAGGAGATTTCAATAACATAACTTTTACTGCCGATGGCATCACCAGCAGATTTTACAAAAAAGGATCCAAATTCTTTATCAACACCGAAGGAGATGACGGCAAGAATCATGATTTTGAAGTAAAATACATCTTTGGGTACACCCCTTTACAGCAATATCTAGTTTATTTTCCGGGAGGCCGTATGCAAGTGCCTCGCTTAAGTTGGGATGTCAACAAGAAAAAATGGTTCAATCAATATGCTGGTCAAAAAATACCCTCACACGATTGGCTGCATTGGACAGGAAATGCCCAAAACTGGAACACCATGTGTGCCACTTGTCATTCTACTAATTTGCATAAAAATTACAACACCAAAACCGATACTTACAAAACCAGTTACAATATCATCAACGTAAGTTGCGAAAGCTGCCATGGTGCAGGTCAAAAACACTTAGAATATGTAAAAGGCGACGATTATAAATCAGGGGATAAAGTACTAGGTAGTTTTATGAAACTAGGTAAAAAATCAGGACAAATAGAGCAAATCAATACTTGCGCTCCTTGTCATGCCCGTATAACCGAGCTCACAGCCAAGCATATCGAGAGCAAAGAAATAATGGACAATTATATTCCGCAAATTCCAGACACGGAGCACTTTCATGCCGATGGTCAGGTTGATGATGAAGATTATATTTACACCTCTTTTCTGCAAAGCAAAATGTTTAGTAAAGGAGTACGATGCAGTAATTGTCACAATCCGCACAGTACCAAATTGAAGCACGAAATAGGCAATCAAACCTGTACACAATGCCATATTTCGACCAAATATGACACTCCAAAACACACTTTCCATACCATGGGAACAAATGGCGCTTCCTGTGTAAACTGCCACATGCCCGGCAAATTGTTTATGGGGAATGATTTACGTCATGACCATAGTTTCAGGGTTCCCCGTCCCGATCTTTCTGTAAAGTATGGCACTCCAAACGCTTGCAGCAACTGCCATACAGACAAATCCGAAAAAGCCTTGGCCGATGCTGTTGTAAAATGGTACGGACCAAAACGAAAATATCATTTTGCCGATGATTTGATTCCGGGCAGTAAACTGGATCTTAACAGCGAGCCGCATCTTACCAAATTGATTAATGATAAAAACACACCAGATATTATAAAAGCTACAGCCGCTTTTTACTTGGGAAGCATAACCACCACAACAAGTGTAAACACTTTATTGTCCTGTCTGAATCAAAAAGATGCACAAGTACGCTACAGAGCAGTACGTAGTTTATCCAATTTTTCTCCAAATAGTTGGATCGAAAAAGTAGCTCCATTATTGTCCGATAAAGTAAGAGCTATTCGAATCGCTGCAGCCGATCTTCTTTTAACTGTACCAAAAGATCAAATCCCGAGTCAATATACCACAGCCTTTGATGCTGCCCATAAAGAACTACTGAGTTACCTTCGTTATCAAACCGATTTTTCTGTGGGAAATGTAATGCTTGCGGATTATTATCTTAAACTGCAGGATTATACCAATGCAGAATCTTTTTACCTCAAAGGCCTTAAAAAAGACAACCAAATGAATTATGCTTTGCTAAATTTAGCATCGCTGTATAATGCCGTTGGAAAGAATGATGCATCATTGCAAATGCTCAAAAGAGCTTTGGCCAATGACAAAAACAACGAACGGATTTATTACAACATGGCTTTGTTGTATAATGAGATGAATGATAAACCCGCAGCCGAAAAATCATTTGCAAAAGCGGTTGAATTAAAATCTCAAAACCCAAGAGTTTATTATAATTATGGTTTAATGCTTAATGCCAATCAAAAATACAAAGAAGCAGAAGCCGTTTTGCAAAAAGGAATTGCAATAAACCCTGCCGCTCCCGATTTGTATTATGCACTTACTTTTGTTTATATCCAATCTAATAATAAGGCGAAAGCACAACAAACGGCTTATCAATTAAAACAAATGGACCCAACAAATCCAAATTATCAGGAATTGTTTAAGAATCTCGGAATACAGTAGATTGTTAGATTGTTGTATTTTTTAGTCTCAGTAACTTAGATTCTTAGAAACTTAGAGTCTCAGTAACTTTTATTTAACCTCTTCAGGAATCCATTTATGTATTACGTTTTCTAAATCATCTTCAATGATAGGTTTTGAAATATAATCATTCATTCCATATTCTATACATTTGTCTTTTTCTCCAACCATAATCCCTGCTGTTAGGGCAATAATAGGGGTGTTTTTACCTTTTTTGAGCTTTCTAATTTCAACAGTAGCCTCATACCCGTTTTTAATGGGCATTTGAATGTCCATTAAAACCAAATCGGGTTTATTAAGTTCAAATTGCTCAATGCCTTCTTGACCATCGCTAGCTTCTAAAATTATAACATTTGGAATAATTCTTTTAACCAAGGTTTTGGCCAAAAACATATTAATTTTATTGTCTTCAACAATCAAAACCCGAAGAACATTTATGTTTTTTACCGTTTTAACTTTTCTAATCACTGTAGGATGGGCCAATTCTCTAAAAGTATCTTTTATGGGCTCCACTTTTTTAAATTTAATCGAAAAGAAAAAATCGCTTCCGTCTCCATATTTACTTTTAAGTTGAAGATTACTTTTCATAAGCTCCAGTAATAAATTTGAAATAGCCAAGCCCAAACCCGTACCTCCAAATTTTCTCGAAGTAGCATTATCTTCTTGTACAAAAGAGTCGAAAATTTTCTTTTGATTGTATTGTTTGATTCCAATTCCTGAATCTTTTATTGAAAATTTTATGGTAGCATTATTTTTTTTACCCAATTTGGTTTGCTCTACATCCAATCGAATATGACCAAAAGAGGTGAATTTTAAAGCATTACTAATTAAGTTAACCAAAATTTGTTTTAATCGTATAGCATCGGCGAGTATGTATTGAGGTACATTTTCTTCTATATTTAATGACAAATCAATATTTTTTAAATTGGCCTGATGTTTAAACAAATCAATGACTTGGTGCAATAGTCTAAAAAGATCAGTTTCTTCTTTGAATAGCTCCAATTTTCCGGATTCTATTTTAGAAAAATCTAAGATATCATTAATAATCTCCATTAATGTATTGGCCGAAACATTGACTGTTGACATATACTCCAATTGATTTTTTTCGAGATTTGTTTTCATCAACAAATCGGTAAAACCAACAATTCCATTTAGTGGTGTTCGTATCTCATGGCTCATATTAGACAAAAATTCAGATTTTGCTTTATTGGCTTCATCTGCTTGAGTTTTGGCTTTTACTAGTTCTTTGTTGGTTTGTTTTAATTTTTCATTTATCTCTTCATACTCAATGTATTTAAAAAGCAAATCTTTTTCGTTTTCTTCAGCTATTTCTTTGGCTCTTATTAATTCAAGTTCCATTATTTTAGTATCAGTAATATCACGTATAGCTCCAACAATAACAGACGGTTGATCATTTTCGTCCAACTTTAGAGTACCCATTCCATGTACCCATCTTTCAGCTTGATCCTTTATTCTTATTATTTTGTATTCTTTATCAAATTGAACTCTCTTTTGAATAACTTCATTAAGTACATAATCACGCATGGTTTCCCGCCACATCGGATGAACTATTTCAAACCAACTTTGACCATTCAAATCAAAATTTTGATCGATTCCAAAAATATCATTCAATATTTCAGTTCTGGTCCACTTACCTGTACTCATATCCATACTATAGGTACCAAGTTGCGCAATACGTTGTGTTTCTTTCAAAAAAAGTTCGTTTTCTTTAAGATGTTCTTCTGCTTTTTTTCGATCTGTAATATCAATTATACTTGCACGAATTAAGACTTTATTATCGGGTGGCAATCGTACGAGTCTGACATCGCAAAAAATGGAATTTCCTTGACTGTCAATATGAGTCCATTCAAAGGAGGGCTTCCCTCCCGCTATGGCTTCCTTAAATTTTTCATCTGCCAGAGCGGCAGACAATTGTCCATTAGGTTGGTATTCTGGGCTTAAATTAACTGGCCCAAGATTTAATAATTCTTCTTCCGTCATTTTAAACAATACCAAAGCACTTTGACTTACACTTACAAATTTTTGCTGCTCAAAATCGATAACAACGAGTGCTTCGGGAGCATTTTCTACCAAAACCCGGAAGCGCTTTTCTTTTTCTTTTAAAGCTTGTACTGCTTCAATATTTTCCGTTATATCTTTTACAAACAATAAAACTTGTTTTTCTGAAAGTTTTACTGCATCTATTGAACAATATCGAATTTCTCCATTTTTATGAATATAGGCAACTATATCGTTTGAAGTTCCGTTCAAAAAAAGGGTTTCAAAACATAATTTTATTTTTTCTAGCGAATTTGGATGTATAATGTCATTTATTGACATGCTTAATAACTTCTTTTGGGAATAACCCATTATTTTTGTTGCTGCTGAATTTACTTCTAAAAAAAGTCCCTTTTCATTTGCAACAAAAACACCATCCGGAGCATTCTTAACATAGTTTCTAAACTTCGCATTGCTTTCTTGTTCACGCTTTTTTTCTTTAATGGTCGCAACTTCTTTTTCCTTTGCTAGAATTTCACTTTCTATTTGTTTCTTTTCAGTAATATCTTGTGCAATTCCTCTCAAAGCTATAATTTCGCCTTTTTCATTTAGTATAGGAATACCTGTTCCATAAACCCACTTGAATCTATTATTACTCAATAATACTTTATGAGTAATTTCATAAGGTCTTTTACTCCTCATTGATTCGGCTATCAAATTATTTAGCATTTCTCGATCTTCCTCTGAAAAATGTTCAAAATACTGTTTATACAAATTATCAGTAGGCATCTCTGGGATTTCAAAAATATGATACAATTCTTTGGTCCATATCAAACTATTAGTTAATAAATTAAGTTCCCAACTTCCTATTTTAGCCAATTGCTGAGCATCATTTAATAAATTTTCACTGGCAGTTAACTTTTCTTGAATCATCCGAATTTCGGTAATATCCCTTCCGAGGGAATAAACTAGATTATTTGAAGGATTTATAATCGATGTCCATTGTACATATATGTTTTCTCCTTTTTTTGTAAGGATTCTATTTTCAAAAATTACCGAAGTCTTATCTTCTAAAAGTTCTTGTAAAGCATTTGCAGTTTTAGCAACATCTTCTGGGTGGATAAATTTAAGATAGCTATTGATTAATAATTCTCTTTTGGAGTAACCTGATTTTTTAAGAAATACAATATTGAATTCTTTTAAGAAACTATTTAAATCACTCACACAAATAAAATCGGAAGTCTCTTTGGTGAAAAATTCAAAATTAGCAATTGAATCAATTTTCTTTTGTAATATCGAAATTTTCTGTTCTTGTTTTTTTAATTTTTGAAGCAATTCTTCAATGGATGGTATAGTTTCTTTCATATCTTAAAACAAAGTTGAATTAATAGATAAAACCAAATAATAAAAAACAACAATTAAAGATATGAAATTTATATCACATTCATAACTAAATAATTAGAATCACAAATAGCTTTAAATTAAAAACAAAAAAAATCTTTCAAAATTATAAAGAAAGACTTTTTTACCGTCAAAAAGCGCTTTTAAAGGGTAAATATTTTTCTATTCTTTTTTAGCCATTTAAACAATACTTTTTCTAACTCTGACAGAACAATGGGCTTTGTAATATAATCAGACATTCCGTGCTCCATACATTTTTCTTTTTCACCATTCAATACTCCTGCAGTTAATGCAATGATGGGTAAATCCTTGAATTTTTCTAGTTTTCTAATTTCTAAAGTAGCGTCGTATCCATTTTGAATAGGCATTTGAATGTCCATTAAAACTAAATCCGGCATTTCTTTTTGCACTAAAAGTACAGCGTCAAAACCATTTGAAACCTCAACTATCGTGCAATTACTTATTATTTTATTGACTAATGTTTTTACCAAAAGCATATTAATTTTATTGTCTTCGACAATCATTATCCTATAGTTGGCGAGTGTATTATCAGTTTTTGCAGGTTTTTCTATTTTTATTTTTTTTTCATCCATTTTTCTATTTTGTTTTTTGCTTATTTTTTCAAAGCTTATTGTAAAAAAGAATTCACTCCCAACTCCATAAGAACTGTATAATTTCAGTTCACTTTTTTTCAAGGCCAAAAGCTTGCTAGAGATTGCTAATCCCAAACCAGTACCTCCGTATCGCCTTGTAGTTGTATTATCTGCTTGCACAAAAGATTGAAAAATCTTATTTTGATTTTGAACTTTGATTCCAATCCCAGTGTCAATTACTGAAAATTTAATTTTAGAAATCAATTCGCTTTCTTCCTCTTGACTCACATTCAATTTTATGTGCCCAGAAAAGGTAAATTTCATGGCATTGCTCAATAAATTAACCAATATTTGTTTTAGTCGAAAGGAATCTCCTAATATATATTGCGGTACATTCTTTTCAATATGAAGTATTAAATCTATTTTTTTGTGATTGGCCTCATATTTGAATAAATTTATAATTTGGTTAGTCAGTTCTACTACATCAATTTCTTCATAAATTAATTCCAACTTACCAGCTTCAATTTTAGAAAAATCAAGAATATTGTTGATAATATCCATCAATGTGCTCGCCGATTCATTTACTGTATTGAGATATTCCAACTGATCTTTGTCAAAAGTGGTCTTCAATAACAAATCGGTAAAACCAACAATCCCATTGAGGGGAGTTCGTATTTCATGGCTCATATTGGCAAGAAAATCTGATTTGGCTTTATTAGCAGCCTCAGCTTTTTCTTTTGCCTTAATGGTGTCATCAATAAGCTTTTTTTGCGTAATGTTTTGAACAACACCTTTTAAGGCTACAACATTATTTTTTTTATCCAGTATTGGAACCCCTGTACAAAAAACCCATTTTATTTTATTGTCTGTTAAAAATATTCGATGTTCCATTTCGTAAGGAACTTTATTTGCAATTGTATTAGCGATTTTTTTATTTAATTCTTCCCCATCCTCTGGTGAAAAACAAGATAAATATTTAGCATATAGTTTGGGGTCATTGGGTTTATTCTCGATCTCAAATATTTCATACAATTCATTTGACCAGTTTAACTCTTGTGTCATTAAATTAAAATCCCAACTTCCAATTTTGGCAATTTTTTGGGCTTCATTCAGCGATTTTTCACTGGATAAAAGTTTTTCCTGTGTCCTTCTAATCTCAGTAATATCTCTTGCTATTGCATATATTAAATTGTTAGAAGTATTCAAATTGGCTCTCCACTGCAAAAAGACCAGTTGGCCATTTTTTTTTACATATCTATTTTCAAAATCAATAGTGGGAGAATTTTTTGTCAAAAGCTTAACTTCTGCAAAGGTTTTTTCTAAATCATCTGGATGAATAAAATCCGTAAAAGGTCTGGATAACAATTCTTCTTTAGAATAACCCAGCACTTTGACAAAACCATCGTTTACAACTTTATAATAGGAATCAGTATCAGCTATGCAAACTAAATCAGGAGACTCTTTTACAAAATATTCAAAATTTGTAATTGCATTCTTTTCGTCCTCCAAAATGGTAATTTGCAATTGTTGTTCAGCTACTTTTTGAAGTAATTCTTCATAAGATAATGCCTCTCCATTCTTTTTCATTAATAAAAAATTAGAAAAATTAGTTACTATTTTTTTATAAATATAATATAGTCTTTTAAAAAACAATCATGATTTTAGAAAAATAAGTTATAAACAACACAACTATAAGAAAAACAGTTTTAAAAATGAATAAAGTTTATAAATTTGCAAGCAAAATAAACAAGTGATTTTATATTCAGAACTGATTCAATCAATTACTGATTTTTTAATAATTAAAACCTCAAAATTTAATTCCAATAAAAAATAATCCTCTAAATATAATAGTATTTCTAGTTCTTTTTTTTTCTAGCATGACCCTTTTTGGCCAAGTGGAAAAAGTAGCATTGCAATCAAAAAAATTACTCACAGCACCCGAAATAGTTGTAAAGCCAGAAAAAAAATTAACTGCCTCATTGAGCATTGTTTATCCTAATTTGTCCAGAGGAATATTATTAAACTCCGACAAAATTTCTTTTCAGCCCAATATTTCATATCAATTAAATGACAAATGGAGTTTTGGTGTTTGGATAAGTACCAATTTATCGAGTAGTGCAACCGCATATAATGAATACGATTGGTCCGTTTCCTATCAGGTAACTCCGCAAATAAGTGTGGTATTGAGTGATTATTATAACCCCGCGACCCTAAAGAATAGCCAAGTCTATGGTGGTTATAGAACTCCCTATTTTGATTATTCAATTTACTCGGCTCAATCTGTTGAAGTGTCGTTTTTATATGATTCCACCAATAAAAAGTATCCATTTGATTTTCAATGGAACACCATAATTTATGGTGATGATTTCAAAGATGTTGAAAAGAACAGTTCAGGGGAAGTAATTAGTAAGGAAAGAGCCTATTCCTCTTATTCTGAAATTGGCTATACGTACACTAATTTTAAGACAAGAATAAACCTCAGACCTTTTGTTGGAGCGGCTGTTATCAATAATTCCGGCTATTACGGATTTGATAAAACCGGTAAAACAGGATTTGCATTCATCAATGTGGGTTTGAATGTTTCAAGAAACTTAAAGTTCATTAAAAACTATACCATTCCAGTTTTTATACGATATACTTACAATCAAAACGGAAATTTAAATCGAGACAGGACTCAAACTGTTCATAATTTCATATCAGGTGGCATTACTTTCAACCTATATTAATTTTAATACTCATTTATTCTCGACTGTAATTTTCTTTAACAATTAGCATTTCGAAAATAATTTTGAACTTTTTTTTATTTTGAGTAACCATTGTGACAATTGTTACTGACCACGCTTTTTCCTCATTATATATTTGCCTCATAATAAATAAAACCAATTATGAGAAAAATCAATTTTATACTACTGGGCATTATTTCAATTACCCATTTTGGATATAGTCAAGATACAATAGCTATTTCTAAAAAGGACATTTGGGCAAAAGCGTCTGATAAGAACCTGCAAATAAAAATGGCGAATCAAGATTTCAAATCGGCTCAGGCTGATTATCGCCAATCGAATTCGTTGTTCTTGCCAAACATCTCTGCTTCGCACACTTCTATGGCAACGACAAATCCGTTGATGGCTTTTGGTTCTAAATTGAATCAGGGGATTTTAACGCCATCCGACTTTGATCCTGCAAAACTGAACAATCCTTCACAAACCAAAAATTTTGCGACCAGAATTGATGTTTTGCAACCGCTTATCAATGTTGACGGATTGTATGGACGACAAGCAGCCAAATCCAAAATGGATGCGTATCAATTGCAAACCGAAAGAACCAAAGAATACTTGGAACTGGAGATCAACAAAGCTTTTATGCAATTGCAAATGAGTTACAAAGCCGTAAAAGTGATTGAAAAAGCAAATGCCACGGCGGAAGCCAATTTGAAATTGATTCAGAATTATTTCAATCAGGGAATTTTGCAAAAAACCGATTTGCTATCAATGCAAGTGCGCGTCAATGAAGTTCAAAATCAATTGCAATATGCCAAAAGTAACATTCAAAACGCTTCGGATTATTTGGCTTTTCTATTAGATGAAGGCACTGCGAATAAAGTGTATAAACCTATTGAAGAATTGGACAATGTTATCATAATCGATGCTTTCAACACTTCATTATCGGATAATCGAAAAGACATTCAGGCGATGAACAAAACAACCGAATCCTATGGCAAAATGTTACAATCGAGTAAAATGAATTTCTTGCCCAGATTGAACGCTTTTGGAAGTTACGAAATGTATGCGCAGCAACTTTTCGGATCTAATTCAAATGGCTATGTAGTGGGTGCGCAGTTGTCTTGGAATGCTTTTGACGGTTATAAATCGATTGGTAAAATGGAAAAAGCCAAAGCTGATTTTCAAAAATCGGAAATAGAAACCCAACAATATAAAGCGCAAAGCCAAATGGAATTGAGCAAAGCCAACAGACAACTTAGAGATGCCGAAAACAAAGTGAATTTAGAGAAACTGGCTTTGGAACAATCCAAAGAAGCGTATAGAATAAGAAGCAATCGTTTCACGCAAGGGCTAGAAAAAACAACAGACTTATTGCTCACAGAAACACAGATGTACCAAAAAGAACTGGAATATTTACAAGCTGTTTTTGAATACAATTACACACAGGAATACTTGCAGTTTTTGACAAAATAAACAGTTCAATTTCAATGGCAATAGCAAAAATAAATTTCAATATTAACATCAATTATAAAAAATATACAATGAAGAACTACTTATTTAAATCAGCTATAATCACATCTCTATTCGTTTTACTGCTTTCCTCTTGTCATGGAGAAAAGAAAGTATCTCTTAGCAAAGAACCTGCTATCACGGTAAAAGTAAGTGGTGTGTCTGAAAACAACAACGGGCAATTTGTAACGGCCAGTGGAAAAATTGAAGCCGAAAACTCCGCCAATTTAAGCACGCGAATGATGGGTTATGTAACCAAACTTCACGTTCAAGTGGGACAAAAAGTCGGTGCGGGACAATTATTAGTCAGCATCAACAACACCGATTTGCAAGCCAAAAAAGCGCAAGTGGATGCTAGTATTTTGCAAGCAACAGCAGGCTACAACAATGCCAAAAAAGATTACGACCGTTTTGTGAATTTATTCAAACAACAAAGCGCTTCCCAAAAAGAATTGGATGATATGACAGCTCGTTATGAAATGGCAAAAGCAGGTCTGGAAGGCGCCAAACAAATGCGAAACGAAGTAATAGCACAATTCTCCTACTCGAATATCACAGCTCCGTTTGCGGGTGTTGTAACCAATACTTTTTTAAAAGAAGGCGATATGGCCAATCCGGGAATGCCGTTAGTAAGTATAGAAGGTGCATCGAGATTACAAGTAACGGCTATGGTTTCAGAAAATGACATTACTGCCATCAAAAAAGGAATGCCGGTAAAAGTTTTGGTAAAATCATCTAATGCAATTCTAAACGGAAAAGTAAGCGAAGTAAGTCTGTCAGCAAAAAATACAGGTGGTCAGTATTTGGTAAAAATCAATTTGGACAAAACCGATTCTTCAGTTTTATCCGGAATGTTCGTAAACGTTCAGTTTCCTGTTGCCAATACCATACACCCGAGCGATAGCGAACAGGCGAAGCAAACAAATACAAGCGAAAAAGTTTTGGTTCCCGAAAGTGCTTTGGTACAACAAGGACAGTTAACTGGAATTTATACTATTGGAACTGGAAATATAGCCATATTAAGATGGTTGCGTATTGGTAAAAACTTTGGCAATCAAGTAGAAGTTTTGTCTGGTTTATCGGCAAATGAGCAATATATTGTTTCGGCTGATGGTAAATTGTATAACGGAGCTTTGGTTAGTGTTCAATAGTCAGATAGCAGGTTGCAGATTTTAAAAACAGATTTTAGGTATAAGTCTAAGAACTTTAAACTTGAAACGTTAAACTTTTTAAACAAAAAATATTATGCAAGAAGGAATTTCAGGTAAAATAGCCCATTTTTTCATCAATTCGAAGTTAACGATACTGTTAATGGTGGCGTTGATGATTATAGGAGTGTACAGCTCGTTTCTAATCCCAAGGGAGGAAGAACCACAAATAAATGTTCCGATGGCCGACGTAATGGTGGGTTATCCTGGTGCTAACCCCGCCGAAGTAGAAAGTCGTGTGATCAAGCCTTTGGAGAAAGTAATCTCGAATATCAAAGGGGTCGAACACGTGCACAGTATGGCCATGAACGGTCAAGCGATGTTGATTGTACAGTTTTTTGTGGGGCAGGATGTGGAGCGTTCGTATGTAAAATTATATGACGAGTTGGCGAAACACGAAGATATGTTCCCGCAAGGAGTGTACAAACCGATGGTAAAAACCCGTTCGATTGATGATGTGCCGATGCTGGGATTAACGCTTTGGAGCGAGAAACAAGATGCTTTTCAGTTGCGTCAGCTTGCCGAAGAAGTGACTTCGGAAATCGAGAAAGTAAAAGATGTAGCCATTACCAAGGAAATTGGCGGAAACAATCGCGAACTGAAAGTGATTTTGGACAAAGATAAAATGGCCGAAAATGGCGTGGATGCTTTGGGCGTTATGCAAATGATTCAGGCCAATAACGGCAGTTCACAATCGGGTAGTTTTGTCAATGACGACAAAGAATACTTGGTTACCACGGGACAATTTTTATCGAATGCCGAAGATTTAGAAAACCTCGTGGTCGGTGTCAATAAAAACCTGCCGGTGTATTTGAAACAAGTTGCCAAAGTGCAAGATGGCCCCTCAACAGCCAGAAGTTATGTGTCATTTGGATATGGCAAAGCCAATGAAAAATTCAAAACCGCCAAATCAGAATATCCTGCCGTGACGATCTCCGTTGGGAAAATAAAAGGTGCGGATGCGATGAAAATTTCGGCAAAAATTATTACCAAAGTAGAACAATTAAAAAAGAATTTAATTCCAAACGATGTACACGTTGAAGTAACCCGTAACTATGGAGAAACGGCTTCGGATAAAGTGGGAGAATTGCTGTTGCACTTGGGAATTGCGATTATTGCCGTGACGCTTTTGGTAATGTTGGCTATGGGCTGGCGCGGTGGATTGGTAGTTTTCTTCTCCGTACCACTGACGTTTGCGCTGACGTTGTTTGCCTATTATTTATTAGGTTACACGCTCAATAGAATCACGCTTTTTGCCTTAGTATTTGTGGTGGGAATTGTGGTCGATGACAGTATTATTATTGCTGAGAATATGCACCGCCATTTCAAAATGAAGCGACTGCCTTTCAAACAAGCGGCGATCTACGCGATCAATGAGGTAGGAAATCCAACGATTTTGGCAACGTTTACCGTAATTGCAGCAATACTTCCTATGGCGTTTGTATCCGGAATGATGGGACCTTATATGAGTCCGATGCCAATTGGCGCTTCGATTGCGATGTTATTGTCATTGTTTGTGGCCTTGACAGTTACACCTTATTTGGGTTATCATTTATTACAAGAAAAAGAAGAGCAAAAACACAAAGAATCCGAAGGAATAGAAACCAGTTGGGTGTACAAAATCTACAGCAAACTGGAACGTCCTTTCTTGGAGAGCAGTGCCAAAAGACGCATTCTGGTAGCAGTAACGGTGGTGTTGCTATTTGGATCGGTATTGATGTTTTTTACCAAATCGGTGGTCGTAAAAATGTTACCATTCGATAATAAAAATGAGTTTCAAGTGGTTATTGATATGCCCGAAGGAACAACCTTGGAACGCACGGCTGCGGTTACAAAAGAAATTGCACAGTATCTTTCGACAAAACCCGAAGTGGTGAATTATCAAAACTATATTGGGACCTCGGCACCGATTACGTTCAACGGTTTGGTGCGCCACTATGATTTGCGCGGCGGTAGCAATATGGCCGACATACAGGTGAATTTATTGCACAAGGAAGACCGTGATTTACAAAGTCACGCTATTGCAAAAGAAATGCGTCCTGAGATTCAGAAAATAGCCAAGAAATATGGAGCCAATGTAAAAATTATCGAAGTTCCGCCAGGACCTCCTGTTTTATCGACTTTGGTGGCTGAGATTTATGGGCCTAATTATAAAGACCAAATAAAAGTGGCCCATCAAGTAAAATCGATTCTTGAAAAAACCACCGATATTGTGGATGTCGACTGGATGGTTGAAGACAATCAAACGGAATACAAACTGAAAATTGACAAAGAAAAAGCGATGTTGAATGGTATTGCTCCTCAACAAGTGGTCGGCAATCTGACGTATTTATTGAAAGAATATCCGGTTTCGAATTTGTATGATGAAAATTCCAATGATAATGTGGGCATCGTTCTTTCGCTTGACGACAAAGACAAAACGAGTTTACAAGACATTGAAAACCTAAAAATCAAAGGAAGTCAAGGAAATATGATTCCGGTAAGTGATTTGGTAAAAGTAGAAATGGACACATTGCAAAAAACCATTTACCGAAAAGACCAAAAACGCGTGGTTTATGTAACCGCGGATATGGCTGGAGCATTAGAAAGTCCCGTATATGCCATTTTGGGAATGAATGAAAAACTGGCCAAAATGCAATTGCCAAAGGGATACAAAGTCAACGAACTCTATATGGAACAACCGACGGACGAAAGTGATTTTACCGTAAAATGGGATGGCGAATGGCAAATTACCTTGGAAGTATTCCGTGATTTGGGTGTGGCATTTATGGTGGTTATCGTGATTATTTATATGCTGATTGTGGGTTGGTTCCAAAACTTCAAAACGCCTATGGTGATGATGTTGGCCATTCCGCTTTCGCTAATAGGAATTGTGTTTGGTCACTGGTTGCTGAATGCGTATTTCACAGCAACGTCTTTCATCGGAATGATTGCATTGGCTGGGGTGATGGTAAGGAACTCGGTGTTGCTTATCGATTTTATCGAAATCCGACTGAACGAAGGTGTGCCTTTGAAACAAGCCATTATTGAGGCAGGTGCGGTACGTACGACACCAATTTTGCTAACCACGGGTGCTGTAGTTATTGGAGCTTCCATTATTTTGTTTGACCCAATCTTTCAAGGTTTGGCAATTTCATTAGTATTTGGAGCCATCGTCTCTACAGTATTGACATTACTGGTCGTGCCTTTGATTTATTATATCACTGAAAGAAAAAAATGGGAGAAATAAAAATTAGTTTCAAGTTTAAGGTTTCCAATTTTATAAACTTTAAACTTTTAAACTCATAAACCTTTAAACATAAAACAATGAAATTACTACTCATAACTGCAGTCAAAGAATTTGAAAAAGAAATCAAACAATTGCTCAAAAAAGCGTCTGTTCAATCCTTTTCTTATCAAGAAGTAAAAGGATATAAAAACAGTACTGGAGAAGCTGTTGAGTCCAATTGGTTTGGAAGCGAAATGAACGAAACAGATTCCATCCTTTTCTATGCTTTTACAGCAAAAGAAAAAGTTGATGCTCTTTATGAGCTTGTGGAATATTTCAATATAGAGCAGGAATCGCTATCGCACATTCATATTGCTGTTCTTAACATCGAAAAATCCAATTAATCTAAATATAAAAAGAAAATGAAAAATAGAATTGTAAGAGGTATTGCAGGCACCTTCATCTTAGCCAGTTTGCTATTATCCATCTATGTCAATCAAAATTGGTTGTGGTTTACGGCCTTTGTAGGTGCAAATTTATTGCAATCGTCAATAACCAAATGGTGCTTGATGAATCAAATCTTAGACAAATTTGGAGTGAAAGACTAAAAATAAACTATATAAATTTTTATAAAAAAGCCGAAACTATATTGTTTTGGTTTTTTTTTCAATCAAAATAAAACAGTCTTTCATTGGCTTAAACAATATTTTTTAATTCTTAAATCCTTATAATTATTGAGGTTAAGACTTTAATTTTAAAAACATTAAAAGACCATTGTATTTGATTTAACAAAAAATTAACTTTAACATTTGTATATACAAATATAAATAGTACTACATTTGTATCAACAAATAAGACACCTGCAAATATGAAGATTGAAGATGAATTAAAAAGTACGGTTGATTATACTAAATCAACTAGAGTGGTTTTAAATTTGATGTACACACAAAACGTTATTGCTGATAGTTTTAACGAGATTATAAAATCGTATGATATTTCAGGAGAACAATATAACGTCTTAAGAATATTGAGAGGGCAAAAAGGACATCCTGCCAATATGTGCATCATACAGGAAAGAATGCTCGCAAGAACAAGTAATACAACACGGTTAGTTGACAAATTATTATTAAAAGATTTTGTAACTCGAAATGTTTGTCCAGAAAACAGAAGAAAAATTGAAGTTTTAATTACCCAAAAAGGTTTGGATTTATTAACTGAACTCGACCCCAAAGTAAAAGAACACGAAGAGCAATTTGCTAAAAATTTAAGCGAAGAAGAATTAGTACAACTGAATACCTTATTAGAAAAATATAGAACTAAATAAACAACAATAATTATGAGCAATTTTTTAAACAATCAAAATTGGAGATATGCAACAAAGAAATTTGATGCCACAAAAAAAGTTTCAGCAGAAGATTTAAACACTTTAAAAGAAGCAATTCGTTTGAGTTCATCCTCTTATGGATTACAACCATACAAAGTGATTATTGTTGAAAATCCTGAATTAAGAGCACAATTGCAACAGGCCGCTTGGGGGCAATCGCAAATCGTAGATGCATCGCATTTATTCATTTTTGCCAATGATACTAATATTGGTGATGAAGCGATTGACAATTTTTTGAATACAATAAGCGTTACTAGAGAAACTCCAATGGAAGCTTTGGCTGGATATGGTGATTTTATGAAATCGAAAATATCAACTTTGGAGCCAGCAATCAAAAATGTTTGGACATCAAAACAAACCTATTTAGCATTAGGAAATTTATTGAATGCTGCTGCCGAACTTAAAATTGATGTAACACCAATGGAAGGTTTTGTTCCTGCGCAAGTAAACGAAATATTAGGATTAGACAAACTAAATCTTAATGCTTCACTTATTGCAACTGTTGGATACCGTCATGAAGAAGATGCAACTCAATTTTACAAAAAAGTTAGAAAATCACAAGAAGACTTATTTATCACTTTATAATAATTACTAATTCAAATTAAAATCAATTAAATCAAATTAAACAAATTACACATGAAAAACTTAAAATCAATTGCCTTAGCATTCGTTGTAGCATTGTCTACACTAGCAGTAACTGCTCAAACTAAAAAAGTAGATGTTTCTAAAAGTACCATCAACTGGGTTGGGAAAAAAGTAACTGGTCAACATTCCGGAACTGTAGCTATCAAAAGTGGTGCTTTAGTATTCAAAAAAAATGTTTTAGCTGGTGGTACATTCACCGTTGATATGACTACACTAACTTCTACAGATCTTACAGGTGAATATCTTGGAAAATTAAACGGTCACTTGAAATCAGAAGATTTCTTCTCAACAGAAAAATTCCCAACCTCAACTTTAGTTTTCAAAACTATTGCTGCAAAAGGAAATGACGTATATACTGTAACTGCTGATTTAACTATCAAAGGAAAAACAAATCCTGTAACTTTTGATATCACTGTAAAAGGAGATACCGCTACTACAGCATTCAAAGTGGACAGAACAAAATACGACATCAAATACGGTTCAGGAAGTTTCTTCGAAGGTTTAGGAGACAAAACTATCTATGATGATTTTGAACTAACAGTAAGTTTAAAATTCTAAAAACACAAATACCACAAATGGAAAGTACCCTCAGCAATTTTGTTGGGGGTATTTTTTTTATATAGAAGCACTATTTTTTATATAATTTTAATTCTTAACCTAAAAATCATAAATAGATAATATTAAGAATATACGCCTAAAACATTGTATTTATAATTTTGAAAAAAAACTACAATCATTAGCGTTATGAAAACAAAACTATTCGTTGTCTTTATTATTTTATTATCGATTACATTGAATGCACAACAAACGAAAGGAATAATTGGAGATACTAATTGGTTATCCAATTGGACTAACTTCAAACCTTCAACTACTGTTTACAACAATGCCAACCAAATTTTAACTGGCACAATAGATACGGATTTAAAGTTAACAAAAGGAAATACTTATCGATTAATTGGAACTATCTATGTAACCAATAAAGCAATTTTAACAATAGAACCAGGAACAGTAATACGAGGGGATAAAGAATCTTGCGGAACACTTGTAATCACTAAGGGATCTAAAATTATAGCGGAAGGTACTGCAAACGAACCAATAATTTTTACTTCAAACAATGATGTTTTAATAAGAAGACCAGGTGACTGGGGCGGAATTGTAATTCTTGGGGAAGCTCCTATAAATAAAATTGGAGGAGTTAGTTTTTTAGATTTTAATTTCGATCCCGCTGTTAGTTATTATGGCGGACAAGATCCTAATAGCAATTCTGGAATTCTAAAATATGTTCGAATTGAATTTTCTGGACATAAAATAAATGCACTCAAAGAATTAAATGGTTTATCACTTGGAGGAGTTGGCAAAGGCACCAAATTTGATTTTATCCAAATTAGCTTTTCCAATGACGATTCATTCGAATGTTACGGAGGAGATGTCAATTTCAACAATCTGATTTCCTTCAGAGCAACAGATGATGATTTTGATTATACACAAGGAGCTCAATGCACAATTTCAAACAGTATAGCCATTAGAAACCCATATTCATCAGACCGTTCTGGTTCACGTTGCTTCGAAATTGATTCGTATGATAAAATTGAAAATGCCGATATAACCAAAAAATTAACCAAAATTACTGCCAATAATATTACGCTATTAAATACCGAAGACAACAATCAAGGATTGGTAAGAGAAGCTGTTTATATCAAGGACAAAAGCTATTTCAGCATCAACAATAGTATCATTGACGGCTTTGCCCCTTTTATTTTACTCGAAAATAAAATAGGTGCTTTACCTATTAATTTGGCCAAAATTAATATTCAAAATTTACAAATTAATCGATGTAACGGAGTAGTACAAAGCGAAAGTGCCATATATAACCCAGAATTACTTACCTGGTATGATAGTGATACCTTTTCACTAGATTTTACAAAATTGAATAATACGGAATTATTCATTCAATCAGATGTTAAAAATTATCCGGATTTTAGAACCAAAAACACAAATCCTTTAGCCAGTATAAAATAATTTGTTCAAGACAAACTTTTCGAACAAACTTTTAATTTATAAAGCCTGATATTATAGTATCAGGCTTTTTATTTAAATTGAAAATTGAAAAAAATGTCAAAGTATTCATTTTTCTTCAATCCATAAACCATTAAATAATAGACTAAAACAAATTTAAATTCAAAATTTTAAATTAACTTTATCTACTTATTCAAACTTAAACACCTGATTTATAATTAATTCTATCTCTTTTTTCATCAAAAAAATCAATTCTTTTTTGTGCATTATTAACTTAATTCAACGAACTATGAAAACCTTAAAACTAATTTGCATGACTCTTGTAATTCTTTTTTCATTTCATAAAGGAATTGCACAAACCTACAAAATAGATGTAACTAAAAGCATCATCAATTGGGAAGGCAAAAAAATAACTGGCCAACACGAAGGAACAATAAACTTCAAAGATGGTTATCTTGTTTTTAAAGAAAAGAAAGTGGTAGGAGGTAGTTTTATAGCAAACATGCAATCCTTATCAAATACTGATCAAACTGGAAATTCTAAATTAAAACTGGAAGGACATTTAAAATCGGAAGACTTCTTTAGCGTTGATAATTTTCCAACTTCAACATTAGTTTTTAAAAGTATTGCAACGAAAAGCCCCAATACGTACTTAATCAATGCCGATTTGACCATTAAAGGAATTACCAATTCCATACAATTTGATTTGGTTGTAAATGGAAAAAAAGCAACTGCGTCATTAACAATTAATCGAACTAAATATGACATTAAATATGGTTCAGGCAGTTATTTTGATGATTTGGGAGATAAAACGATTTATGATGATTTTGAGTTAAATGTAGTCTTAGTGTATTAACTAATTATTTTTAACAAAAATTTTAAAAAATAAACTTTTTTTTTATTTCATTATTTTTGTCAGACCGAATATCATTTATATATTTGTAATCAAGAAAAAAGAAAATGAAAACTATAACAAACAATACTTGGTGGTGGAACAATTTACGTCAGTCGTCGTGAACTAAGCTCCTATAGTATTATTTGAACTATAAATATAAAAGGCTTGTCATCACGACAGGCCTTTTTTTTATTTCAAAAATTAGGCTACCATATAAAAGAAAAAGAAATCCATAGCATCAAAGCAACATAAAGCATGAAATGAACATTGTCGTAAATTCTTAGCAACCAATAAAGAAGATATGTGAATTACATTTGACCAATAAAAAACAATAAGTATCTACAAATGAAAACGTATAAACTACAAACCAACTACAAACAAATCCTAGCCGATACAATTACACCGGTAAGCGTTTATTTTAAAATTAGAGATAAATTCCCAAACAGCTTGTTATTAGAAAGTAGCGATTATCACGGAAACGACAATAGCTTTTCCTATATCTGTTGCAATCCAATCGCTTCGATAAAAATAGAAAATGAAACCATCTATAAAACATACCCAGATGGAACTTCAGAAACTATTATTATTGATGCAAACACCAATATTCCGGAAATTATTCAAGATTTTTCAGGACAATTCCAATCGGACAAAACAGATTTCAAGTTTATCAACAATGGCTTATTTGGCTATATATCCTATGATGCCGTTCGTTATTTCGAAAAAGTAACCATCGCCAAAAAAGAAAACAGCAATTCGATTCCCGATGTGTACTATGCGGTATATCAAAACATCATTGCCATCAACCATTTCAAAAACGAAGCTTATATTTTCTGTCACAGTTTGGATGGAAAAAACAACATTTCCGAAATTGAACAATTATTACAATCCAGAAACATCGCTTCGTATAAATTCTCCAAAGAAGGCAAAGGTTTTTCGAATCTAACCGATGAAGAATTCAAACAAAATGTGGCTTTGGCAAAAAAACACTGCTTCCGTGGCGACGTGTTTCAACTAGTTTTATCCAGAAGATTTACCCAAAGTTTCAAAGGTGACGAATTTAATGTGTATAGAGCTTTGAGAAGCATCAATCCATCCCCTTACCTATTCTTTTTTGATTACGGTGATTTCAAAATTTTTGGTTCATCACCCGAAGCCCAAATTATTGTCAAAAACCGAAAAGCCGAAATCCATCCTATTGCAGGAACCTTCAAAAGAACAGGTGATGACGAAAAAGACGCTGTCCTTGCCAAAAATTTATCGGAAGACAAAAAAGAAAATAGTGAACACGTGATGTTGGTCGATTTGGCTCGAAATGATTTAAGCCGTCACGGACACAATGTAAATGTAGAAAAATACAGAGAAGTGCAGTTTTTCTCTCATGTTATTCATTTGGTTTCCAAAGTGACAGGACATTTACACGAGAAAGCCACAACTATGCAGGTAGTTGCCGATACTTTTCCAGCTGGAACTTTGAGCGGTGCGCCAAAACACAGAGCGATGCAGTTAATCGAAGATTACGAAAAAACAAACCGTAATTTTTATGGTGGAGCCATTGGTTTTATGGATTTTGAAGGTAACTTTAATCACGCAATTATGATCCGAACTTTCCTGAGCAAAAACCACCAATTACATTCCCAAGCAGGTGCTGGAATTGTGGCCAGTTCAAACGAAGAAAGCGAAATGCAGGAGGTTTATAATAAGCTACTAGCTTTAAATAAAGCATTGGATTTGGCAGAAACGATATAAAAAGTAATCAGTGTTCAGTTTTTAGTCTTCAGTAAAAAACCTGAAACTTTAAACTTTAAACAAAATTTAAAAAAATGAAAAAAATACTAGTCATAGACAATTACGATAGCTTCACTTATAATTTAGTGCATTATCTAGAAGATTTAAATTGCGAAGTTACCGTTTACAGAAACGATGAATTTGATATTGATGAAATAGCGATTTTCGACAAAATTCTGCTTTCACCTGGACCAGGAATACCTGATGAAGCCGGATTATTAAAAGCCGTAATTCAAAAATATGCACCAACCAAAAGTATTTTTGGCGTGTGTTTAGGCCAACAAGCCATAGGAGAAGTTTTTGGCGGAACGCTTTCAAATCTCGATAAAGTATATCATGGTGTAGCCACAATGGTAAAAACAGTGGTAGATGACGAACTATTATTTGAAGGATTGGGTAACGAATTTGAAGTGGGCCGTTACCATTCTTGGGTTGTTGACACTGATTTACCGGATGTTTTGGAAGCTACTTCTTTTGACGAAAACGGTCAGGTAATGTCGTTACGACACAAAACATACGATGTTCGAGGCGTTCAATTTCATCCTGAAAGTGTCTTGACACCCAATGGAAAAAAGATTTTAGAAAACTGGGTAAATAGCTAGTATTCAGTGTTCCGTTATTAGTAATCAGTCAAAAAAATTATGAAAACAGTTAAAATCAATTTTTTAGTTTCTTGCCTTTTTATTTTTTGCTTCCTTTCTTGTAACCAACAAAAGGATCAAAAAATAAAGCCAATAGTTAATACCCAACCCGAAATGGAATTGGATTTATTGGCTTTGCAAGCAAAAAACAAACTGGGAAAAGATACTGTTGTCACTATTGTAAATGACCCTGTTTATCACAAAACAAAGAAATATCATGCCGTAAACGCATTGCTTCTTTTAAAAAATGAAATTGATTTATCAAAAGTTAACATAAAAAACACGCTAATTGTTTTTGAATGTATTGATGGTTATAAACCTGAAATGCCTTTAGAATTATTCCTAAATGCCAAATCATATCTAGCATTCAAAGATGTTGATGCCCCAAAAGGCTCCAATTGGGAAAAGATTATAAAAAACGGAAACGAGATGAATGCAGACCCGTTTTATTTGGTTTACACATCAGTTTCATCTGATAATCAAGAATACAAATGGCCGTATAATGTTATAAAATTTCACTTTGTTTCAAAAAATAAAAACATCGAAGCCTTACAACCAAAAGATGATAAGAAAGCAATGAAAGGCTTTGTATTATTTCAAAAACAATGTATCACGTGCCACGCGATAAACGGAATAGGTGGCGAAATGGGACCCGAGTTAAACTACCCCAAAAGCGTAACTGAGTATTGGAAAGAATCTGAATTGATAGATTATATTGTCAATCCAGCTTCTTTCAGGCACAAAGTAAAAATGCCAACATTGGGAATCACCAAACAACAATCACAGCAAATTGTTGACTATTTAAAATATATGTCTAAAAATAAAATATAACTCAAAAATGAATATTACAATTTCTGAGACAACAGAGTTGAAAATTGAAGATATTTTAAATCTTTATAAAGCAAACGAATGGAGTTCAGCTGAAAAACCAACTCAATTATACAATGGTTTATTGAATTCTGAAACATTGATAACTGCTTGGGAAGACAAAAAATTAGTCGGACTTGGAAATGCCATTTCCGACGGTCATTTAACGGTATACTATCCTCATTTATTGGTTCTTCCAGAATATCAAGGAAGAGGAATTGGAAAAATGATTGTTGATAAAATGCAAGAGAAATACAATCACTTCCACATGCAAATCCTTACTGCCGATGGGAAAGCCGTCGATTTTTATAAAAAAAATGGTTTTGAACGTGCCGGAAATACAGAGCCAATGTGGATTTATCAAGGAAATGAACATTGAAAAAAGTAGGCAGTTTTCAGTATTTAATTGGCAGTGTTTGTTTATAAATAAAAAAATTAGAATCTTAGCCACTTAGCATCTTTATAAAAAAATGAAAAACATATTAAATAGATTAATAAATCACGAAATTCTTTCGAAAGAGGAAGCCAAAAACGTATTGGTTAATATTTCCAGTGGGAGTTACAATCCAAGTCAGATTTCGGCTTTTTTGACCGTATATATGATGCGAAGCATTAGCATCGAAGAGCTAGCTGGATTTAGAGAAGCGCTCCTAGAATTGTGTATTCGAGTAGATTTATCCGATTACAATACCATCGATTTGTGCGGTACTGGAGGGGATGGAAAAGATACTTTCAACATTTCGACTTTAGCTTCATTTGTTGCTGCGGGTGCCGGGATAAAAGTAGCCAAACACGGGAATTACGGTGTCTCCTCAATTTCTGGTTCTAGTAACGTAATGGAAAAATTGGGCGTAAAATTCAGCAACGACAATGATTTTCTGGAAAAATGCATCGACAAAGCTGGAATTGCCATTTTACACGCTCCTTTGTTTCACCCTGCTATGAAAAATGTGGGTCCAATTCGAAAAGAATTGGGTGTCAAAACCTTTTTCAACATGCTCGGTCCTATGGTAAATCCATCGTTCCCACAAAACCAATTGGTAGGTGTATTCAATCTCGAATTGGCTAGAATGTATAGTTATTTGTACCAAAATACTCCCGTCAATTTCACCATTTTACATTCACTAGATGGTTATGATGAAGTGTCTTTGACTGGCCCTACAAAAATGATAACCAGCACCAAAGAAGGAATATTGAATCCTGCTGATTTTGGTGTTCGCCTTTTGGAACAAAACGAAATCGAAGGTGGAAAAACCATCGAAGAATCGGCAGAAATGTTTATGAATATTATTTCTGGAAAAGGAAACGAAGCCCAAAACAACGTGGTTTGTGCCAATGCAGGAATTGCAATTTCAACCGTTACAAAATGCTCTACTCTAGAAGGATTTCAAATAGCCAAAGAAAGTTTACTATCAGGAAAAGGTTTTCTAGCTTTGAAAAAATTACAAGAACTAAGTAAATAAAAATAGTTTAAAGTTTAAGGTTTAAAGTTGTTGAAATGTTGTGCAACTTTAAACCTTAAACAAAAAAAACTTTAAATAAAAAATTAATGAATATTTTAGATAAAATCATATTTGACAAAAAAAGAGAAGTTGTTATCAAAAAATCCATCATTTCAGTTTCACAATTGGAGACTTCTGTTTTATTTGGTAAAAAAACTATTTCTTTAAGTCAAAATTTAAGAAACAGCAACTCTGGAATTATTGCAGAGCACAAACGCCGTTCGCCTTCCAAAGCTGAAATTAATTATAGTTTCACCGTGGAAGAAGTTGTAAAAGGATACGAAAGTGCCGGTGCTTGTGGGATTTCGGTTTTGACGGATGGAAAGTATTTTGGCGGTTCTCTAGATGATTTGCTTTTGGCAAGAGCCTCAGTAAACATTCCGCTTTTGCGAAAAGAATTTATAGTAGATGAATACCAAATCTTGGAAGCCAAAGCCCACGGTGCCGATTTGATTTTGCTTATCGCAGCAGTTTTGACTAGAGAAGAAATCAAATCATTATCTGAATTTGCAAAAAGTTTAGGATTAGAAGTATTATTGGAAGTTCATAACTTAGAAGAATTGGAAAAATCAATTATGCCAACGCTAGACATGATTGGCGTGAACAACAGAAATCTAAAAACATTCGAAGTAAGTTTGGATTTCAGCAAAGAATTGGCTTCAAAAATTCCAGATGATTTCGTAAAAATTTCCGAAAGCGGTATCAGTTCGATTGAAGCCATTAATGAACTGAAACCATACGGTTACAAAGGATTTCTAATTGGAGAAAACTTTATGAAAACCGACAATGCAGGAAAAGCGGCAAAAGAATTTATCGAGCAATTGAAATAAGAAACAAATTATCACGAATTGAATAAAAAAGCATTGCGAACTTTGCTATTCCTTAGCGAGCCTTGCGGTTTAACTTAAAAAAAATGGAACTCAAAATCTGTGGCATGAAATATCCCGACAATATACTCGAAGTAGGTTCGCTCCTACCCGATTATATGGGATTCATATTTTGGCCAAAATCGGCTCGCTATTTTGACGGAAATATGCCAGATTTACCAAAATCAATTAAAAAAGTTGGGGTTTTTGTCAATGAAAATATCTCTGTAATTGAAGAAAAAATAGCCAAATACGATTTACAAGCCATTCAATTGCACGGTAAGGAATCGGTAGAATTTTGTACGGAATTAAAAACTAAATTTGATACAACAATAGAAATCATCAAAGTGTTTTCGGCTGACGAAAATTTTGATTTCAGCGTTTTGAAACCATACGAATCCGTTTGTGATTATTTCCTTTTTGACACCAAAGGAAAATTACCTGGCGGAAATGGTACTACTTTCGACTGGAAAATATTAGAAAAGTACCCCTCTACAAAACCATTCTTCCTTAGTGGTGGAATCGGAATTGAGGAAGTAGATAGCGTAAAAGAAATTTCGAAAACCAATTTGCCGCTTTATGCTATCGATATAAATAGTAAATTTGAAATAGAACCAGGGTTAAAAGATATTAAAAGATTGAAGGATTTAAAAATTGAAATAATCGATGCATTTAAAATTTAAATTCATCATTTAAAATAAAAAAAATGAGTTACAACGTCAACGAAAAAGGGTATTACGGAGAATTTGGAGGTGCTTACATTCCCGAAATGTTATATCCAAATGTAGAAGAATTACGTCAGAATTATTTAAAAATCACAGCAGATCCTGAGTTCCAAGCGGAGTTTGATGCCCTTTTAAAGGATTATGTAGGTCGCCCTACTCCATTGTATTTTGCAGAACGTTTATCGGCACAATACAACACCAAAATTTACCTCAAGAGAGAAGATTTGTGTCATACTGGCGCGCATAAAGTCAACAATACCATAGGTCAAATTTTACTAGCCAAACGATTGGGTAAAAAACGTATCATTGCCGAAACGGGTGCAGGTCAACACGGCGTAGCTACAGCTACTGTTTGTGCCTTGATGGGATTGGAATGCATCGTGTATATGGGTGAAATCGACATCAAGCGTCAAGCACCCAATGTGGCGCGAATGAAAATGCTCGGTGCCGAAGTTCGTCCAGCTCTTTCGGGGTCAAAAACCCTAAAAGATGCCACCAACGAAGCCATTCGCGATTGGATTAACAATCCAGTCGACACCTATTACATCATCGGATCAGTCGTGGGACCACATCCATATCCCGATATGGTGGCACGTTTCCAGTCGGTTATTTCAAAAGAAATAAAAGAACAATTACTGGAAAAAGAAGGCCGTGAAATCCCCGATTATGTAGTTGCTTGTGTGGGTGGTGGAAGCAATGCTGCTGGAGCCTATTATCATTTTCTAGACAATCCAGATGTAAATATTATTGCCGTTGAAGCTGCTGGCTTAGGCGTTGATTCAGGCGAAAGTGCCGCAACTTCGGCTTTGGGTAAAATCGGAATCATTCACGGAAGTAAAACCCTTTTGATGCAAACCACTGACGGTCAAATTACCGAACCGTATTCCATTTCTGCGGGACTTGATTATCCGGGGGTTGGCCCAATGCATGCACATTTGTTTGCTTCCGGAAGAGCACAATTCATCTCCATTACCGATGAACAGGCTATGGATTGGGGATTGCAGCTCTCTAAAATGGAGGGTATAATTCCAGCTATCGAAAGTGCCCATGCCTTTGCTGTTCTCGACGAAATGAAGTTCAAAAAAGACGACATTGTGGTGATCAACCTTTCTGGAAGAGGCGACAAAGATTTGAACACCTATATAGACTATTTTAAATTGTAGCATCATAATTTTGGCGTTACCCTCCCAAAAAAGGTCGGGTCGGGCTGTACGCTATATCTTTTTTATCTCTAAAAAGAGACAAAAAAAGATGCCGCTTCCATCCCTAACGCACACTAAGTATACAATTAAAATTCAGGTACAATTAACATTTCCAAAATATAGAATTTATGCAAAAATTATTCGCTTACGGAACTTTACAAGATAAAGATGTTCAAGAAGACCTTTTTGGGCGTATTCTTCAAGGAACTCCAGAAACATTAATTGGTTATGAACTAAATGAAATTCAGATCGAAGAAGAATTCGGAATAGTGCATTATCCAATCATTATGGAAACCGAAAATTCAGATGATACTATAGACGGAATAGTGTATGAAGTAACTGTAAATGAACTTCGTCAAGCCGATTTATACGAGGGCAAGCATTACAAACGCGTGGAAGTGCAATTGCAATCGAATCAAAAAGCTTGGGCTTATAGTGCTGCGATCTAAAAGACGATTTAAGATATTTGATATACGATATTTTGAAATGTTATTGAAAAAATCACTCATAAATTAAGCAATCCGTCTATCAAACATTTAAAATCATAATTAATAAATTGTATATCTGAAAATGAAAGAAATAATGCTAAAGAGAACAAAGAAATTTGCAATTGATTGCTGGATTCTTTGTTCTAAGTTACCAAAATCAAGAGAATATAATGCTTATGTAAATCAACTCATTAGATGTTCCAGTTCTTTTGGTGCAAATTATAGAGCTTCACAAAGAGCAAAATCAGCAGCAGACTTCATTAATAAATTAAAAATAGTTGAAGAAGAAGCCGATGAAAGTCATTTCTTTCTTGAAATTCTTTTTGACATTACTGCTCTAGAAAAAACAGATACAGAATTTCAACCAGAAATAGAATTACTAAAAAAAGAAGCTAATGAAATTGTAGCAATAATAGTTTCATCATTAAAAACAGCACGAATTAATAGTGCCAAATAAAAATCAATGTTAGATATTTGATTAACCATTTCAAAAATCGCAAATCAAACATCGTACATCCAACATCGTAAATTGTAAATTAAAATGATTTTAGCAGCAGCTCAAACCCAACCCAAACGCGGAGATATTGATTCCAATCTTTTGGATCATTATCGCCTTATCGAATTGGCTGCAAAAAACGGGGCGCAACTACTTGTGTTTCCGGAGTTATCCATTACTGGTTATGAAAGAGAAGATGCCACACGATTGGCTTTTACCAAAAATGATTCACGATTGGATTTTTTAAAAAAATTAGCTTTCAAAAATAAAATTACCATCATCGCAGGAGCACCGATACAAATAGAATCGGACTTGTTTTTGGGCGAATTTTGTATTTCTCCTAATGACACAATTTCTATATATACCAAACAATTTCTTCATACTGGAGAAGAATTATATTATCAACCTTCCTTTGATTACAATCCAATACTCGAAATAGAAAACGAGCGCATTTCCTGTGCCATTTGCGCCGATATCGATCATCCAAAGCATGCTGAAAATGCCAGCAAAAACAATAGTTCGATCTATATTGCCAGTATTTTCTTTTCGCCAAACGGGATTCCAAAAGCACATGAATCGTTACAGAATTATGCTTCACAATACCAAATGAATGTGCTGATGGCTAATTTTGGAGGAGACTCTTACGGAAGTCCATCAGGCGGCCGTTCTGCATTTTGGAACAACAAAGGAGAATTGATTGCCCAAATGGAAGATTCGGGTTCTGGACTACTGCTTGTAGAAAAGAAAAATTCTGATTGGAGTAGTAAAATACTAAACGATTAAATAAAAATATAAAAACGCAACTATAGGATTCAAAATCCAAAGACAAAATACTTTAAAAATGAACCGAATAAATCAAAAATTACAAGAAGACAAAAAAATACTTTCCATCTATTTTTCGGCTGGATATCCCAATTTGAATGACACTGTACAAATCATTCAGGATTTAGAAAAAAATGGTGTCGATATGATCGAAATTGGATTGCCGTTTAGCGACCCATTAGCGGATGGGCCAACCATTCAAGCGAGTTCAACCCAAGCTTTACATAATGGAATGACCTCACAAATTTTGTTTGACCAATTGAAAGACATTCGCCAAAGCGTCACAATTCCGCTAGTCATTATGGGTTATTTCAATCCGATGCTACAATATGGAGTCGAGAATTTCTGTAAAAAATGTGCCGAAATAGGAATTGACGGTTTAATTATTCCCGATCTTCCGGTAGATGTATATGCCGAACAATACAAAGCCACTTTCGAGAAATATGGATTAATCAATGTATTCTTGATTACGCCACAAACTTCAGACGAACGCATTCGTTTTATTGACAGCGTTTCAGGTGGCTTTATATATATGGTAAGTTCTGCGAGTGTAACAGGATCTCAATCCGGTTTTGGTAGTACCCAAGAAGACTATTTCAAACGTATAGCCGACATGAATCTGAAAAACCCTCAAGTGATTGGATTTGGAATCAATAATGCCGAGACCTTCAATCAAGCGACACAATATGCCAAAGGAGCGATTATTGGAAGTGCATTTATCACGCATTTGACGGAAAATGGAACTGGTAAAATTGAGGAATTTGTGAAAGGGATTCGATAGTTAAACTTTAAGCAAAAAAGGAATGATAACTACAACCCGAACAACAGCCGACAACATCAATTTTAAAAATCTTGTCGTTTTGCTCGATGAAGTTTTAAAAATTAAAGATGGCGAAGACCATCATTTTTATGCTCAGTATGACACACTCGATAAAATCAATAATGTCGTAGTTTGCTATCAGGATGACATAGCTATCGGTTGCGGTGCCTTCAAACAATTTGATTCCAATACAGTTGAAATCAAAAGAATGTTTGTACTTCCTGATTTTCGAGGAAAAGGAATAGCAAGTTTGATTCTAAAAGAATTGGAGGTCTGGTCAAGTGAACTCAAATATATCAGTTTCGTTCTAGAAACCGGTACAAACAATCCCGAAGCCATAGCATTATACATCAAATCGGGTTATGAAATAATACCAAATTATGGTCAATATGAAAATGTTGCAACCAGTGTTTGCCTGAAAAAATCCATTCGATAAATAATTTAAAATGACTCCAAGAATTGAAATTATATCCGAAAAGAAATTAATTGGCAAACGAATTCAAACATCACTTGCCAACAACAAAACCGCAGATTTGTGGAAAAGTTTTATGCCAAGACGCAGCGAAATTAAAAACACCAAAAGTTCAGATTTCTTCGCTGTGCAAGTCTATGAAGCAACCTATTTTGAAACTTTCAATCCCAATACAATTTTTGAAAAATTGGCTACTCTTGAAGTGAGTAAGTTTGACAATTTACCAACAGAGATGGAATCTTTCACTTTATCGGGTGGGCTTTATGCCGTTTTTGAACATAAAGGGCACAGCATTGAAATTTTTGACTATATTTTCAGAAATTGGATTCCCAACTCTAAATACGATTTAGACCATAGACCCCATTTTGAAATATTGGGAGCAAAATATAAAAAAGACGATCCCAATTCGGAAGAAGAAATCTGGATTCCAATTAAAGAGAAATTATAACGATGTTTAAAATAAACAGTTGACTGTTTTGTTGAAGCATTTTTAAAAATTTTTAAAAAAAACATCTCCTTATAAATTCAAAACCCTAGTAATCAAAGCCTAAATGCAATTTTAACCCTATTTATTGATTTTTACAATTGTTAAAAAATCGTTAAAATAAACTTAAACAATCGTTTAAATTAAACAGTTGTTTAATTTTGTTTCGAATTAAAATATGCAGCATTGAAAACGGACTTTAACGAAAAACAAATCCAAATTCTAGAAGTGGCCGAAAGGCTTTTTGCCGAAAAAGGATTTGACGGAACTTCGATACGAGACATTGCCAAGGAAGCCAAAATAAATATTGCGATGGTTTCCTATTATTTTGGATCTAAAGAACAATTATTGGAATCCATTATTTTAAACCGTATTTCAGATATTAAGTTACAGCTTGACATTTTGACTTTGGAAAAATTAGATCCACTCCAAAAAATACACAAGCTTATAGAACTTTATATCGATAAAATTAACAGCAATAGATGCATCTACAAAATTATGCATTTTGAATTTTCCTCCAGTCAAAGGGTAATTAACCTTCAAGCTTTTACAGATTTAAAGAAAGGAAATCTAAAATCTATAGAATCCATTATTCAAGATGGACAGGAGAAAGGAATTTTCAGGAAAGACATTGTAGTTCCGCTTCTTACGACAACTATTCTCGGCACCTATTTCCATTTTCATTTGAATAGACCTTTTTACGAAAATCTCTTGCACTTGAACACCGAAGAAGAATACAACACCTATATAAAAACAACTCTGACAATGCACATTCAACAAACCATTAAAGCCCTCTTGACATATGAAAGTTAGTTATTTAATACTCTTTGGAGGGTTCTTTATTGGAATTTCATCCATCAATGCCCAAGACAAAACCAATTTAAAGCTGGAAGAGGCTATACAATTGGCTTGGACAAAAAGTAATGAAATTTCACTGGCCAACACCAAAGTGGAAACCAAGAAACAAGAATTGCAATCGGCTAAGAACAATCAATATCCCGATTTTAAAATCACAGGACAATACCTGCGTTTAACAAAAGCAACAGTTGATTTAAAAATCAATGCAGGGTCAGCAGTTCTTCCGGTACCAGACCAATTACTTATTGGCCAAGCCAGTCTGAAAGTACCTGTATTTGCAGGAATGAAAATTCAGAATGGTATAAAACTACAGGATAATTTGTTCCAGGCAGAAAATGCAATGGCATCTCAAACCAAAGAAGATGTGACCATGAGAGTCATAGACTACTACGCCAATTTGTACAAAGCACAAAGAACTATTGAATTATTAAAGGAAAATCAAAAAAGTGCTGAACAACGTGTAACTGACTTCATTGCTTTGGAAAAAAACGGAATCATACCCAGAAATGATTTATTGAAGTCACAACTTCAGGTTTCCCAAATTCAGCTGACGCTTGATGAAGCTTTAAATAATGAAAAGATAATCAATTTCTACCTAGTCACTCTATTGAAATTACCGACAGAAACAAAACTAGTGGTAAATGAAAGTGATTTGATTAACTTTCCTAAAAATGCTATTCCTACAGACGAACAGCCTGCGTTTCAAAACCGTAAAGATTTGGCAGCAGTGCAGTATCAGGAAAAAGCGACACAAAACAATATCAAAATGGCCAAAGGCGACTACTACCCCAACATTGCTTTGGTAGGAGGATATGCCGCTTTGAACCTAAACAATATTATCACATTAGAAAACGCCATGTTTTTTGGTGTAGGTCTATCCTATGATATCAGCGGTATTCTAAAAAATGGTACTCAGGTAAAAATTGCCGAAAGTAAAGCGCTTGAAGTACAAAATTCTGAAGAATTGTTAAAAGATAATATTAGAATCCAAGTGCAACAGGCAATTACCAATTATGATTTGGCAGTAAAACAAAATATTGTTTACAACCAGGCTGTCGAACAAGCTACTGAAAATTACCGAATTGTAAAAGACAAATACGATAATGGACTTTCGGATACCAATGATTTACTCGAAGCAGATGTTGAGCAACTGAAATCAAAAATAAGCGAAACCATTGCCAAAGTAGATGTTATTCAAAAATACTACGAGTTACTTTCAGTTACTGGCCAACTATCACAAACCTTCAACCTTTCAAAAATATAACCACTACCAATATCATGGAAAAGAAAAAAACAAACGCAAAATTCATTATAATCCTATTGGTTTTAATCCTAGCAGGAGGAACTTACGGAATTTCAAAATACATCCATTCACTAGGGCATGAAGAAACGGATGATGCCCAGATAGAAAAAAACATGAACCCAATTATCCCAAGAGTTTCGGGATATATTAGCAAAGTATATGTAAAAGACAATCAATTTGTGAAAAAAGGAGATACTCTATTTACCATTGATAAAGGAGATTATCAATTAAAAATAGAAGAAGCAAATGCTGCTTATATAGCTGCAGAAAGCGGATTTGAAGTAGCCAAAGAAGATATTGGAAGTGCACTGGCAAGCATTGCTGTTTCGGATGCCAATGTACAATCGGCTGGAGGGAATATTGAAACTGCAAAAATTAGATTGGGAAGAGCAAACAGTGATTATGCCCGTTATGAAAATTTATATAAAAATCATTCGATTACCAAACAACAATACGAACAAGCATTAGCAGCCAAACAAGAAGCCGAAAGCCAAGTGCGTATTTTACAACAACAAGAAAAAGCAAGTGCTTTTCAAAAAACAGTGATTGAAGCAAAATCAAGAGTTTCTAATAAACAAACAGAAGTTGCTGCTGCCAATATCAAAAAAGCAAAAGCAATACTTGATGTTGCCAAACTTAATTTGACTTATACTGTTGTAACTGCAGCAATCGACGGACAGATTTCAAAAATAGACATTCAACCTGGACAATTGGTACAACAAGGACAATCTTTGTTTTACATCATCAACAATAGTGAAGCTTGGGTTGTGGCAAATTTTAAAGAAACACAATTAAACAAAATGGTGATTGGCCAAAAAGTAACCGTAAAAGTAGATGCCTATCCTGACTATGATTTTGAAGGAACACTTACTTCATTTTCACCGGCAACAGGTTCTCGTTTTTCATTGCTTCCACCAGATAATGCAACCGGAAATTTTGTAAAAACCATTCAACGATTACCAGTAAAAATTAGTTTGAATCCCAATAATGATCCTAAAAAAATAGAATTGCTTCGTCCTGGTATGAACGCAGATGTAGATGTTCATTTGAAATAATAAGTTTTGCAAAAAAACTTATTTAAAGGAATTTAAACCATTATATATTAAAAATCCAAAATGGTACAAAACCAAGAAGACGATTTAGTAGAATACGGCTTTAACAGGGTCATCATCACGATAACCTGTATAATGTGTGCTTTGCTCGAAATTGTAGACACTACGATTGTAAACGTAGCTTTAAATAATATGAGAGGTAGTCTTGGTGCTACCCTAACCGATATTGCCTGGGTAATTACCGCGTATGCTATTGCAAACGTAATTGTAATCCCGATGACGAGTTGGTTGTCACAGCAATTTGGGCGCCGTAATTACTTTGCAACTTCCATCGTGATTTTTACAGTGGCTTCTTTTTTGTGCGGAAATGCCACAAATATTTGGGAACTCGTTGCCTTTCGATTCATACAGGGCTTGGGAGGAGGAGCTTTATTGGTAACTGCGCAAACCATCATTACTGAAAGTTATCCTGTCGCCAAAAGAGGAATGGCACAGGCGATATACGGAATGGGAGTTATCGTTGGCCCAACACTGGGACCGCCATTGGGAGGTTATATTGTGGATCATTTTTCATGGCCTTTCATTTTTTACATCAACATTCCAATTGGTATTATTGCCACTTTACTAACTATTGGTTATGTGAAAAGCCCAAAATATGGAGACAAACTAAAAGCCAACCAAGTCGATTGGTGGGGAATTGGACTCTTGGCCACTTTCATTGGTTCTCTGCAATTTGTCTTGGAGCATGGTCAACAAGACGACTGGTTCAATGACAGCATGATTGTAACCTTAAGCGTCGTTTCGGTCTTTGGTTTAGTGCTGTTTATATGGCGCGAACTCACTTATAAGCATCCAATTGTAAATCTGAAAGTATTAAAAGACAGTAACCTTAGAATCGGAACCATTATGTCTTTCATTATGGGATTCGGATTGTATGGATCAACATTTATTATTCCAGTATACACCCAATCAATATTAGGATGGACAGCTACCGATGCAGGTTTATTGTTAATTCCAAGTTCGATAACAACAGGTATTATGATGCCATTTATCGGTAAAATGATTCAGCGTGGTGTACCTCAAGCCTATATGGTTGCAGTAGGATTCCTAGTGTTTTTCCTTTTTACCTTTTTGATGCGTGGAGTAATGACACCAGACACTGGCGTTGAGCACATGTTTTGGCCATTAATTCTCAGAGGTATTGGTTTGGGATTATTGTTTGTGCCTATTACCACTTTATCATTGTCCACCCTCAAAGGGAAACATATTGGCGAAGGTGCGGCCTTTACAGGTATGATGAGACAATTGGGAGGTTCTTTTGGTATTGCGATTATTACCACTTACCTCACCAGGCTCAATCAGGAACATCGCGTAAATTTAATATCCTATCTTGACCAGTCATCTTATAAAGTGCAGCAAACAGTCCATCAGCTGCAAATGGGGTTTATGTCCAAAGGATATACTGCCAATGAAGCGTTATCAAAAGCCTACAAAGTGCTTGAACTAAAAGTAATGGCACAAAGTTCTGTACTGTCATTTATGGATATTTTTATGTATCTCGGGATTTTATTCCTGCTGTGTATTCCTTTTATTCTTTTAATCAAAAAAGGAAAAAACAAAGTAAATCCGGCTGAGGCGATGCATTAAGATTTTTAGATTACAGAAGGCAGAATTCAGAATTGAGTTAGCTAATAATAAGGAGCAGAAAGATTAGGCATTTTTAACTAGCATTGTCCCGCTATCCGTTGCAATCTTGTAAGCCGAACCCCGGCTCACAAGGATTTCCACTACTATCAGGGCTAAAGAGAGAGATTTTGCTTTTTGCCGGGACTTAAATAACAACAAATATAAGCTCCGAATTTCACTAATCAATAGTGAGATTCGGAGCTTTTTTCATTTCTACTATCTGAAATCTGTTATCTGAATTCTCGTAAAAACCCATCCGAAACAAGCAAAAACCTGCCCGAAGACTGTAATTCGCAGTCCGAAGATTGCATCAAGCTTTCAGAAGGTCACATCAGGGAGTCCGAAGCTCGTATCAAGCACTCCGAAGACCGCATCAGGGAGTCCGAAGCTCGCATCAGGGCATTTTTTTTTCTTCGGATCCCCTATTTTACTGGGTGGAGCATAAAAACGACTAAAAAAACAAAATTTGCGCTTTGTAAGTTTGTGACTATTATTTTCTATATTTGAAAGGAAGAATAAAACGAAGTAAACCTTCGCCAATCAACCCAAATTTGGGTGTATAAACGCTACTTTGTAGCGAGTATATACAAGTTAGCAGTAATTTTACAAAAAACCATACATCAATACACTTTTAAAAACTAAATCAACTATGGAAATTATTCTCACTGCTTTATCTGCTGGTCTAGTAACTTTAGCATGTAATGTAATTTTCTTTACATGGATAAAAACAAAATGGGAAGAAAATTTAGAAACATATAAAATTGCATATTCTGGTATCTTCAAAGAAAAAATTGAAATTCATCGAGAATTATTGAAAAGAATATATAACTTTAAATTCAAGCTTGAACAATATGGTATGATTGGAAACGAAGAAATGGCAAAGGATTTATTTCAAGAATCGAACGATTTTATAAACTTTTACTTAATTAACCAACCATTTATCAAACCATCTATTTTGAAAATGATTGAAGACTTAAACAAAGAGTATCAAGAATGTTTTGAAGCTTTTCATACATATTCCGTTTATAGAACGCCTGGTGTTGATACAAAATTACTTTCTGAAGCGGCACATAAAGCTGTAGAAGTTTCAAATCGTTTGAGAGGAGCAGATTTTAAAGCAATCGAAAATGAAATAATTCAAGCAATGAGAAAAGATTTAAAATATAGTGATTCCTGATATTGAATAAAAAACTACTGCTAACAGCCGTTTGGCAAGATTGGGGTTTTAGGCTGAATTTAAAGATGGTTTTGTATTTGGAAAATTTGTGTTTAACCGAAAAATCTCGCCTCTTTATTCCCCAACCTCGCCAAGCGCCAGAACGTTGGCCTTCATTGTACCTAAAATTACGACAGACAAGAAACTTACAGAATTTAATGATAGAGAAGAAAAATATTTTAGCAATTATCGGAAGTGCCAGCGAAAATTCTGCAAACCTTAAACTTGTTGAACAAATCGCAGTTTTGGCAACAAATGATTTTAACTTGACAATTTACAACGACCTAAAATTACTACCTCATTTTGACCCAGAACTTTCAGCCGACAAACCACCAAGGCAAATAATTGAATTTAGAAAAAATATTGAACAAGCTGACGGAATAATTATTTGTACACCAGAATATATTTTTAGCATTCCAAGTGGACTAAAAAACGCAATCGAATGGTGTATTGCAACAACAATCTTTTCGGACAAACCAACTGGACTGATAACAGCTTCCGCAAGTGGGCAAAAAGGGCACGAAGAATTGCAACTAATAATGAAAACAGCAATGGCAAAATTTACGGACGAAACAAGTTTGCTAATTCAAGGAATAAAAGGAAAATTTAACGAACAAGGAAATTTAATCGACAACAAAACTAAAAGAGAATTAGACCAATTTATTGACGCATTAATGAAATTAATAAACGATAAGTAGACAAAAAAACAACGACCCAATAGCGCGGATTTGTAATCCGTGCCCACAAAGCACATCGACAAACTCAAATCTGAATTCTCCAATCTGCCTTCTGCAACCTGTTATCTGAATTCTATCTGGTAAAAACCAAGCTATTGCCTTTAGATAAATTAGCATCAAATTGATAGCCTTCATAATTGAATCCTTTTAAATCATCAATCGTTTGGGCATTGGTGTCCAAAATATAGCGCACCATTAATCCCCTGGCCTTCTTAGCAAAAAAACTAATAATCTTCAAATTACCATCTTTGTAATCTTTAAATTCCGGAGTAATGACAGGAACTTTCAACCCTTTGACATCCACCGCAGAAAAATATTCGTTGCTGGCCAAATTAATGAATAACTCCCCTTTTTTCAGCTCTTTGTTCAAGGAATTGGTTATGGTCTTTTTCCAAAACTCATATAAATTTTTACTTTCGCCAATGGGTAATTTGGTTCCCATTTCGAGGCGGTACGGTTGCATTAAATCCAATGGTTTTAAATAACCGTAAAGGCCCGATAATATTCTTAGACTATCTTGAAGCTGACCTAATTTTTCGATTGGAATCGAATAAGCGTCCAATCCCGTGTACACATCGCCGTCAAAAGCATAAATTGCCGGACGGGCATTTTCGGGTGTAAAAGGGGTTTTCCATTTTTGATTGCGCCGCCAGTTTAAATCAGATAGTTTATCTGAAATTGACATCAGCTCCGATAAATTTTTAGGAGATTGCTGTTTCAAAACCTTATGAACCTGTCTCGATTCTTTTAAAAAAGAAGATGAAGTATATTGTGTAGTTGGTAATTCTTGTTCAAAGTTTAACGATTTGGCAGGAGATAGTACAATTTTCATAAATAGCTATGCTTTCAGATTCTTTTATTAGATTTTCAAAAGTACAAATTGAAAACTAGAATTCAGAAACAATAAATTGAATTGTTTAATGCCATTATAGATTTTTAAAATGAATGCGGTTATTTTGTTTATTTTTGATTTTATAAAAAACAAAACAATTCCAATGATTGAAATCAAGAAAGCTGATTTAGGAGATTTACCAACTCTACAAAACATCAGTAAACAATCGTTTACCGAAACTTTTTCAGGTATAAATACACCTGAAAACATGGAGAAATACCTGCAGGAAAATTTCAATACAACACAATTAACTTTAGAAATAAACAATCCGGATTCACCTTTTTATATTGCTTATTTAGATGAGGAAGCTGTTGGTTATTTAAAATTAAATTTAGGCAGTGCACAAACGGAAGAACTTGAAGATACCACGCTGGAAATTCAACGCATCTATGTTTTACAAGCCTTTCACAGAAAAAAAATAGGTCAATTATTGTTCGACCAAGCCCTAAAAGTTGCACAACAAATAGCTGTCGATTATATTTGGCTGGGCGTTTGGGAGGAAAACCACAGAGCCTTACAGTTTTACGCCAAAAATGGTTTTGTCACATTCGACAAACATATTTTTATTTTAGGCAATGACCAACAAACCGATTTATTAATGAAACTAGCCATAAAACCAAATCCTAATGAATAGCATCCCCACTCCATTAACCAAAAATTCCAAATCTATTCTCAATGCAGCCGTAATTGTTGCTGCCCTAGGCTATTTTGTAGACATTTATGATTTATTACTTTTTGGAATCGTTCGCACAGATAGTCTCAAAGACCTTGGAATCACAGGAGATGCTATTCGAAATCAAGGAGAATATCTCATTAGCATGCAAATGTTCGGTATGCTTTTCGGGGGAATTTTATGGGGCGTTTTGGGAGACAAAAAAGGACGATTATCTGTTTTGTTTGGTTCTATTTTACTGTATTCTGTAGCCAATATTGCCAACGGAATGGTAACTACTGTTGACGGATATGCGTTTTGGCGATTGATCGCAGGAATCGGTCTTGCAGGAGAATTAGGCGCCGGAATTACATTGGTTGCCGAATCCTTACCTAAAGACAAACGCGGCTACGGAACCATGATTGTCGCTTCGGTTGGCGTTTCAGGAGCAGTTGCCGCCTATTTGGTTTATCAAATTTTTCAGGATTGGCGTTTGTGCTATTATGCAGGTGGTGGATTGGGTATAATGTTGTTGTTTTTAAGAATCAGTATCACCGAGTCCGGGATGTTCACGCAAGTACAACAAAGTGATGAAAAGAAAGGAGACTTTTTGTCTTTGTTTACCAACTCAAAAAGATTTAAAAAATACATTCAATGCATACTTATTGGAATTCCGCTTTGGTTTTTGGTAGGCGTTCTAATAACTTTTTCACCCGAATTAGCCAAAGCTCTTGGTGTGCAACAAGCCGAAACCATCGCCGCAGGAAAGGCCATTGCGTTTTGTTATACCGGTTTGGTTGTTGGAGATATTGCCAGCGGATTGTTGAGCCAATGGCTAAAAAGCCGAAAAAAAATCATGCGCCTATTTTTGGTTTTTAATCTAATCATGGTTTTCGTCTATTTGAATGCCTACGGAATATCAGCCTCAACGTTCTATTTTCTGTGTTTTACAATGGGATTCTCCGTTGGGTATTGGGTTTTATTTGTAACTATAGCTGCCGAGCAATTTGGGACAAATATTCGAGCAACTGTAACAACCACAGTTCCCAATTTTGTTAGGGGTTCACTTCCGCTAATTATTTTAATTTACAGTTTTTTTCGAGACCGCCTTTTTGAAGGAAATATTCTAAAAGCAGGAATGATTGTTGGTTCGTTATTATCTATAATTTCGTTGTTGGCGCTTTGGAAATTAAAGGAAACTTTTCATGTAGATTTGGATTATTCTGAAAGTAATGGTGAAACCTTTATTTAAAAAAGAGCAATAAATTAGCTTTCAAAATTTAGTAATGGTAATTCTGATTTCTTTTTTTTTAGTGCCAATTTATGGTCACGCCTAAAAAATTTCAAAATTACCAATTTTTATTTCAATTAAATTTGAATTATATTTGAGCGAAATTTATACCATGAAGATATTTTTCACCCTTCTTTTTTACATCCTATTCCAAGCAGGATTTGCCCAATCGGCCGAAACATATTTTGAAAAAATCAAAAATAACGAAGCTGAACTTACCGCTTTTTTTGCCCAAATGCCCAAAGGAGGCGATTTACACCATCATTATTCCGGTTCAATTTATGCAGAACCTTTATTGGCCCATGCTATTGCTGAAGATTTTTATTTGAATACACAAACCATGACTGTAAACCAAGAAAAACAGGATGGAAATGACTGGGTATTATTTTCGATTTTACAAAAGAATGGCGAATTGGATGTTTACAAACAAAAAATAATGCATAAGTGGTCTATCAAAGATTACAATAATGTAGATTACCCTTCGGATAAATTGTTTTTTGAATCTTTCATGAAGTTTGAACCTGCCACACAAAACAATTTCGGAGCTGGTTTATTGGAACTAAAAAGCAGGGCTATTAAAGAAAATGTAAGCTACATTGAAACCCAATTATCAACAATTCCTTGTGGCATAAAAACGGATGATTTAGCCAAATACAATTCTCATTTAAGAAAAATGGCGGCAACCAAAAATGAAAAAGCCGTTATGCAGTCGTTGGATTCCTTATATGCTATTTTCATCCAAAAAGAGGCCAAAAAATATGCTGCCGATTTTAATGTAAACTTCGTTGCCAAAATGCACAAGGAACTTAAAATAGACGATAATCAATTCACGATGCGCTATCAAAACTTTGTATTGCGCTTCATGGAACCAGTAGATTTATTCAAAAATCTTGTCGTTGCTTTTATTTCGGCCGATAGCAGTCCACTCATGGCTGGAGTGAATATCGTTTCTCCCGAAGATGGCGAAACTTCGATGAAAGATTATTGGTTGCACATGGTGATGTTCAAGTACTGCCACAGCCGTTTCCCAAAGGTAAAATACACTTTGCATGCCGGAGAACTTACCTTAGGTCTTGTACGTCCCGAAGAGTTGACATGGCATATCAATGCGGCTGTTTATACGGCTGGTGCCAATAGAATTGGGCATGGAGTTGATATAGCATACGAGGAAAAAAGCTATGATTTAATGCGTTATATGGCTAAAAATAACATACCGATTGAAATCAATCTTAGCAGTAATGAGTTTATTTTAAAAGTAAAAGAAAACCGCCATCCTATTCTATTGTACAAAGAATTTGGTGTACCCATCGTTATAAGTACTGACGATGCTGGAATATTACGTACGAATATGACCGAACAATATGTCCTATTGGCCAAAAGATACAAAACCATTTCATACCCAGACATTAAACAATTTGTGTACAACAGCATCAACTATAGTTTTATTCAAGATCCTGTGGTGAAAAAACAATTGGTTCAGGATTTGGATAATCGCTTTAAAGCTTTTGAAGCTAATTTTTCAAATTAATTCATATCGAAAAATACCCATCCAAAATGAAACATTGGGACATCCTTTTATCCAATCAAGTCGATAAAAAAATCTTTATAAATACACTATTATCTGGAGAAATTCAAGGAGAATTAGCTGACTTCAATAATTTAAAAGGAATCCTGTATTCAGATATTTCCATCCAAAAATTAATCGAACAGGAATACCAATACGAATCCATTGAAGCTACAGCCGAATCCAAACGAAACCTGCGTACCTTTTCATCGGGTGAACGAAAAAAGGAATTTTTAATATATTGCCTCAAACAAAAGCCGGATTACATCATTCTGGACAATCCTTTAGATCATTTGGATCATGCTTCAAGAATTGAATTAACAGCGGCAATCGAAAATATCTCAAATTCCGTTCGTATTATTCAATTGGTCAATCGAATTGACGATTTGCTTGCTTTTATTCGTAATAAAGCACAAATTGACAATAATTCATTTGAATTGAAAACCATAAACGCAATTAAAAAGAATTCTATTGAAAACGACAGTTATAAAATGCCAATTCACCAAGAAGTTTTTGATAATCGCGTTCTAGTCAAAATGAATTCTATAAACGTAAGTTATGATGAAAGGCCAATTATAGACTCCCTTTCTTGGACTATAAGACAAGGCGAATTCTGGCAACTTATTGGCCCTAATGGCTCTGGAAAAAGCACCCTATTATCTCTCATATCAGGTGACAATTCAAAAGGTTATGGGCAAGATGTTGAACTATTTGGAAGAAAAAAAGGCAGTGGGGAAAGTGTCTGGGATATCAAAAAACAAATTGGTTATTTCAATACAGCCATGACCGACTTATTTAATAAAAGGTATAATCTGGAAGAAATGATTCTCTCTGGTTTCTTTGATTCTATTGGATTGTATACAGAACCCACAAGCTTACAAAAAAGAATAGTCTCGCAATGGCTAGAATTAATCGAGATGAGTCATCTAAAAAACAAAATTTTCAATCGTCTTTCTATCGGACAACAAAGAGTAGCGCTTATCACTCGTGCGGTTATCAAACATCCCCCATTATTAGTCTTAGATGAACCTCTTGAAGGATTGGACGACCATAATGTAGCCTTGGTAATACAACTTATCAATACCATAAAAAAAGAAACCAACAGTACTATTTTATTTGTTTCCCATCGAATGGAACCGAATCTTTATCCGGACTCCGTTTTAGAATTAATTCCAAGTCCAAGTGGTTCAAAAGGAATCATACACTATCATTCGGAAAACTAAAAAAATATTTATTCCATAAAAAAAGCCTCAAAATTGAGGCTTCTATTTTCATTAATCTTCTTCAGCATGATGGGATTTGGAATACCCTCTCCATTTCTCGATACAATCCTGAAAATCCTGAGGCAATTCTGTGTCAAAACGCATCATTTCTTTAGTAGTAGGATGTATAAAGCCAAGTGTTTTTGCATGCAATGCCTGACGTGGCAAAGCTTTGAAGCAATTCTCAATAAACTGTTTGTATTTGGTAAACGTAGTCCCTTTTAAAATCAAATGACCACCATAACGCTCATCATTAAAAAGTGGATGACCGATATGTTTCAAGTGTGCACGAATTTGATGTGTTCTGCCCGTTTCCAGTCGGCATGAAATCAACGTCACATAACCAAAACGCTCGAGTACCTTATAATGTGTTATCGCTGGCTTCCCTATTTCAGGATCGGCAAAAACAGCCATTTGCATGCGGTCTTTCAAATGTCTCGCTAAGTTTCCTTCAATTGTTCCTTCTTCTGCTGCAACATTGCCCCAAACTAGCGCAATATATTCTCTTTCGGATGTTTTGGCTTCAAATTGTTTGGCCAAATGCGTCATGGCAGCTTCGGTCTTGGCAATAACCAACAATCCCGAAGTATCCTTATCAATTCTATGAACCAATCCTGGACGCTCGCTGCTGTTCATTGGCAAATTCTCAAAATGAAACGCCAGTGCATTTACAAGAGTTCCGGTATAATTACCATGACCAGGGTGTACTACCAATCCAGGAGGCTTATTTATTAACAAAAGTGCCTCATCTTCATAAACAATATCCAACGGAATATCTTCAGGATCGACCCTATTTTCGAAAGGCGGATGTGACAACATCACCTGAACAACATCAAAAGGTTTTACTTTATAATTGGACTTCACGGGGACATCATTTACAAAAATGTTCCCTTCGGTCGCTGCATTCTGAATCTTATTTCGTGTAGCATTTTGAATTAAACCCATCAAATATTTGTCAATTCGCAAAATGGCCTGCCCTTTTGGAACCTCAAACTTGTAATGTTCAAATAATTCTTCGTCTAGTTCTTCTATTGGATCACTATTATTGCTCATTCGTTGGTGTTTCTTGTGTTGGAGTAGCTAAACTATCCACAGCTTCTTCTTGATAACTTTCTTTTCCATCTCCCAATACCAAATCAATTTTAGAGGCTTTCAAAACTCTGTCCCCGACTTTCAAATTTCTGCCTTTATAGCGCATTTCCAGCACCATGTCTTTTCCTAAATTTGGTACATATGTGATTGTTCCTTCCTCAAGTCCCAAAGCTTTTAGCGTTGGCACTGCTTCACGGTATGTTTTTTCAATGAGATCAGGAATTCGCACAGACGAAAACCCCGAAGAATTGATTTTAATATATACTTTTCTGCCCACTTTCACTTTAGTTCCTGGCATAGGATCTTGTTCAACCACACTGTATTTTGGAAAATCTCCCCTAAAATCAACACTGTCCAAAAGTTCATAATCCAAATCCAATTCATCCAACTTATCTTCCACTTGTTCCTCTGTCAATTTTCTCAAATCGGGAACTGTTATTTCATGCCCATGATCTGTTGTAAATGTCAGCCAATGCATGAATAAATAACCCAAAACTGCAATAATGGCAAGCGCAATCGCTACTTGTCCAAAAAATACACGACTCGTAAGATATTTTTTTAAGCTCATAAATATTTTTATTTCCCGCAAAGATAAACCTATTTCGTTTCAAAAAAAATGATAATTTTGTTTAGAATACGTTTAATCGGTTAATCGGTTAAACGTTTAACCAATTAAACGTATAAAATGAAAAACATTGCCATCATCATGGGCGGCTATTCCAGCGAATACAAGATCTCACTCATCAGCGGAAACGTAGTTTATCAATTCTTGGACAAAACCAAATACAATGCCTTCCGCATTCATATTTTTAAAGAAAAATGGGTATATGTTGATGCCAATGATGCAGAATTCCCGATTGACAGAAATGATTTTTCGGTAAATATAAATGGCTCCAAACAAACTTTCGACTGCGTTTTCAATGCCATTCACGGAACACCAGGCGAAGACGGATTGATGCAAGCTTATTTCGAATTGTTAAACATTCCACAAACTGCCTGCGATTATTACCAAGCTGCATTAACATTCAACAAACGCGATTTATTGTCAGTCTTAAAACCATACGGAATAAAAACCGCTACTTCTTACTATCTAAATAAAGGCGACATCATTAAGACCGATGAAATTGTACAAAAATTAGGCTTGCCTTGTTTTGTAAAACCAAACAAAGCAGGTTCAAGCTTCGGAATTTCAAAAGTAAAAACTGCAGCTGAATTGCCAATTGCTATCGAAATTGCCTATAAGGAAGACAACGAAATCATCATAGAAAGTTTTCTTGACGGTACAGAAGTTTCTGTTGGAGTGATTAATTACAAAGGAATCATTACCGTTTTGCCCATTACCGAAATTGTTTCCGAAAATGATTTCTTCGATTATGAAGCCAAGTATCATGGCAAATCACAGGAAATTACTCCGGCGAGAATCTCAGATGAAATGACCCAAAAAGTGGGAGAAATTGCCAAACGTGCTTACGAAGTGCTCAAAATGAAAGGTTTCTCCAGAAGCGAGTTCATCATTGTAGACGGCGAACCGCACATGCTCGAAATGAACACCATCCCAGGTCTTACTACCGAAAGTTTGATTCCGCAACAAGCCAAAGCAGCAGGAATATCTTTGGAAGATTTATTTACAAATGCAATAGAGTTAGCACTTAATTAAGTTACTAAGTAACAATCCCGATAATCATTGGGCGTGAGATACTAATTCTCAGAATCTTAGAAACTCAGAATCTTAGAAACTTAAAAAAATGAAGAAAGCCATATTCCCGGGATCGTTTGACCCTATCACTTTAGGTCACGAAGACATCATCAACAGAGGTATTTCGCTTTTTGATGAAATTGTAATTGCCATTGGAGTCAATGCCGAAAAAAAATACATGTTTACCCTCGAAGAAAGAAAACGTTTCATTGAAGAGACATTCAAAAACGAGCCTAAAGTTACTGTTATTACTTACGAAGGTTTAACCATCGACCTGTGTCATAAAATCAAAGCCGATTTTATCCTCAGAGGACTCCGCAATCCAGCTGATTTCGAATTCGAAAAAGCCATCGCACACACCAACAGACGATTATCCAAAATAGAAACTGTCTTTTTATTGACCGCAGCCCGAACTTCTTATATTAGTTCCAGCATCGTGAGAGATGTTATTCGAAATTATGGTGAATACGAAATGCTGGTCCCTGAAGCGGTAAGAGTTAAACTGCATAAGTAGTTTTTATTTGTCATTTAAATCATTACAATTGGTAGACATTTGCAAAAAATGATAATCTATCCCTCCAAAACATAAATTTGCGAAACCTACGAAATAACCGTAATTTTGCAACCTAAAATAACACACACTTTATAATGAGCTTCGAAAGAGAATTAAATAAACGCAGCGGTTCCCAATGTGAATTATGTGCTGCGACCGAAAACTTAAAAGAATACCAAGTATTACCTGCCAAAAAAGGCGGATTGGACGAAAGCATTTTTGCCTGTGCTACTTGTATTGATCAAATTGAGAATCCAGGGCATGAAGATTTAAACCACTGGAGATGTTTGAACGACAGTATGTGGAGTGAATACGTTCCTGTACAAGTGGTAGCCTGGAGAATGTTAAGTCGTTTACGCAAAAATGGCTGGCCCCAAGAATTGTTGGAGCAAATGTATTTTGACGAAGACACACTAGCATGGGCGCAAGCAACAGGAGAAGGAGAAGATGACGAAAACAAAATCATACACCGCGATGTAAATGGGGTAATTTTAACTCATGGAGATTCGGTTGTTTTAATCAAAGATCTAAAAGTAAAAGGATCAAGTATGGTTGCCAAACAAGGAACTTCGGTACGTAACATTCGTTTGGATCACGAAAATGCCGAATACATTGAAGGAAAAGTCGACGGACAACAAATTGTAATTATCACACAATACGTTAAGAAAATATAGTCTAAAATTGCACAAAACCAAAAACGTCCCGATGTATTTCGGGACGTTTTTTTTTTAGATAACTTTTTATTCTAAAATAAGAATACTAAAATTTAGCTTTTTTGAAACAATTTCTCTACTTGTTCTTTAGATAATGGCTCAGAAATGTTAGTAATATTTGATTCTTTATTAGTAACCATAAATTGCACATTTGTTTTATCAGAGCTCACAATATAATGCAACCAAACATAATTATTAGGTAATTCCAATTTTACATCATTCAATGGACTAGCTGTAAAACCACCAGACATAATTTTATACAAACTTTGATACGCATTATCAATGTTTTTGAATGTAAATGCTTTCAAGCTAGACTCTTCTCCTTCACTTGGAGATGTAGTATAAAAGAAAGTATACTCATCACCAATTTTTTGAACATAAAAGCTATTATTCACTCGACCTAATTTCTCTACTGGCACAGTTTCTAAAACCTTAATTTGGCTAAATCCAATAGAACTAATAAACAAAACAGCAATTGCAATAATTTTTTTCATAATGTATTTGGGGTTTAATGATATACTCAATAGGTAAGTATTTGTGCGCAAACATAATAATAAATAAAATTAACTTTTTCTTTAATTCATTTATTTATCAACATTAATCTACTTTTTTTGTTTGTAAATTATAAAAGCCTGACACAACAACGATAACAAACTAATTTAAAAAAACACTAAGTATTATTCCTCGTCTTTTTTAATGACTTTTCTTGCTACTTCAATTTTAAATTTCTTGCCTTTCATTTTTTCTTCTTTTATAGCATGAAGTAAATCTTTTACTTTATTAAATTTTACTGCCGCGAACGAGATAAAATCCTTTACCTCGATCAATCCCAAGTCTCCTTTTTCTAAATTCCCTTTTTGAGAAAAGAAACCAACGATATCTATTTTGTTCAATTTATTTTTCTTTCCGCCACTGATGTAGATCGTCTGAAACTCTGGCGGTTTTGGCAATGAAGTTGAATTTTCTAATTTCAAAACTTCCATTCCGTAATTAATATAATCCAATTTTTTCTCGCTTTCATGTGCGATGATATAAGCAGTTCCAGAGGCTAGCATACGAGCCGTACGTCCATTTCTATGCGTAAACTCATCCGCTTTTAATGGTAAATGATAATGAATCACATGATTCATTTCAGGAATATCCAGTCCTCGGGCTGCCAAATCGGTGGTGATTAAATAACTCACACTTCCATTTCGAAATTGAATTAACGCCCTTTCACGCTCCTCCTGATCCATTCCACCATGATAATAAGTGGAGTAAATTCCTTTTTCGTTTAACGTATCACTAATTCGTTCTGCGGCATCACGATGGTTGCAAAAAACAATAGCCGATTGGGATTTCAAAGAACAAATCAAATTGAACAAACTTCCTATTTTGTCTTTTTCTTTCGAAACTACCATTTTCATAGACAAATTTGTTTCCTGCTCCTTTTCGGGTATAAAATCCAAAATGGTAGGATTAACGACTCTTGTATATTTTGGAATTTCAATATCCGATGTTGCCGAAACCAACACCCGTTTGTTGAGTTTTGCTAATTTACCAATGATAAAGGACATTTGTTCGTGAAAACCCAGTTGCAAAGATTTATCAAACTCATCTAGAATCAAAGTTTGAATTTTGTCCAAGCGAAAAGTTCCTCTGTCAATATGATCGGCAATTCGGCCTGGAGTGCCTATTAAAACTGCTGGCGGATTGCTTAGATTTTTTATTTCTGTTTCAATCGAATGCCCACCGTAGCAAACATTAACTTTATAATCGGTACCCATTTTTTTCCAAACCTGTTCAATTTGCAGGCCCAATTCACGTGATGGAACCAAAATTAAACATTGAACCGACAGAATTTCGGGTTGCAGCATTTCTAAAACAGGTAATAAAAAAGCTAATGTTTTTCCGGAACCCGTTGGCGAAAGCAATAAAATATTATTATCGTTAAGAATAGCATCTTGCGCTAGTTCTTGCATTTCGTTTAGACTTTCGATGCCTAAATTCAAAAGTATATTGTTGGAATGGTGTTTCTTATTCATTTTGCAAAGGTAGTTTAAAAAAAGTGTTTTGTATTCAGTTTTTAATGATCGGCAAAATGCAAAATCAAATTATAAATAATTGAATGCAAAAATAATTACTTTTGGATTCTCTATTTTAAATTCACAATCATGAAATTATTGCCGTTTTGTTTTCTAATTTTTGCTTCTTCATTATTTGCACAAAAAAACAATAAATACGATACTTTTTTCGAAAAAGGGAACGGAAATCAATCGGCAACATACCAAAAAACGATGGATTATTATAAAATATTGGCGCATGATTTCCCAACCTTACAAATGCAAGAAATGGGATTGACAGACAGTGGAGAACCATTGCACATAATCACTTTCAATCCTGATAAAAATTTCAACTTTGAGGAAATTCAGAAAAACAAAGCTGTACTTCTCATCAATAATGGCATACATGCTGGAGAACCAGACGGAATAGATGCGACTATGCAACTGTTTCGTGATTTGGCAACAGGCAAAGTCAAAGCGCCGAAAAACACTGTCATTGTAACTATCCCCATTTATAATATTGGTGGGGCGCTAAACCGAAATTCGACCACAAGAGTCAATCAAGAAGGGCCGGAAGAATATGGCTTTAGAGGAAACGCCAGAAACTATGACTTAAATCGGGATATGATTAAATCCGACACCCGTAATACCAAAAGTTTCGTCGCTATTTTTCATAAAATAAATCCCGATGTTTTTATAGACAACCACGTGAGCAACGGTGCCGATTATCAATACAAACTAACGTATATAATGACACAGCATAACAAATTAGGCACTGTGTTGGGTGATTATTTAAATACCGAAATGATGCCTTTTATTGTAACCGATTTAGAGAAAAAAAATATCAAAACCACTCCGTATGTCAATGCTTTTGAAGAAACACCTGACAATGGTTTTGTACAATTCTCTGATAGCCCAAGATATACAACAGGATACACCTCATTGTTTAACACTATTGGGTTTGTGGTCGAAACTCACATGCTCAAAAAATATGCTGAACGTGTAAAAGCAACTTATGAATACATGCTCTCAACAATTGCTTTTACAGATACCAATTATCAAAAAATAAAACATTTGCGATTAAAAAATGAAGAACAATACAAACCAAAATCTTCCTATCCAATTGAATGGCAAATTGACAGCACAAAAATTACCACATTTCTGTTTTCGGGATACGAAGCCAGCTTCAAGAAAAGCGAAGCTACAAAGGGGCAACGCTTGTTTTACGACCGATCAAAACCGTACCAAAAAAGTATCCCTTACATCAAAGAATATAAATCTGTAAAAGATGTTACTATTCCGGAATCCTATATCATTCCAAAAGGATATTGGAATGTGATCGAATTACTAAAAAGCAACAATTGTTCGTTTACACAATTAAAAAAAGACACCATAATCGAGGTAGAAAGCTATAAAATAGCAGATTACAAAACCTCAAATACCGCTTACGAAGGCCATTATCCACACAGAAAAACGCAGGTAATTGCCAAGAGAGAAAATAAGGCTTTCGCCAAAGGGGATTACGTTTTTTCAACTAGCCAAAAAGCCGTTAAATATTTATTGGAAACATTGGAACCGGAAGCAATTGATTCCTTTTTTAATTGGAACTTTTTTGATACCATTTTACAACAAAAAGAGGGATATTCTGAGTACGTATTTGAAGATCTAGCCGCTCAGCTATTAAAGGAAAACCCCAAATTAAAATATGAATTAGATAAAAAAATTCTTGAAGATTCAAAATTCGCAAAAGATAGCGAAGCACAATTAAACTGGATTTACAAACATTCTGTTTATTATGAAAAAGCGCACTTGCAATATCCTGTTTATAGAAAAGTAAATTAATAAAAAACAAAAAAGGCTCAAATCAATCTGAATTGAGCCTTTTTAATTAACTTTTAAACTTCATGATCTTCAGATTCTTCTTCAAATAACAGTTTTATATTTTCATAAGAGTTTGTCAAAGCTTCCGGAATTTCATTTGGCTTAAACCAAGCCACTTTCTCAATTCCTTCTTCCAATTGCCCTATTGGGATGCCTTCAAAATCAGAATTCATTTCAAACCAATGGGTTATTTTTAATTTATATTTTCCATTGCGTTTAAAAACATGATAGGTCTTTTGAAGTTTTCTAACAACTGTGAGACCATTTACACCGGTTTCTTCTTCTACTTCGCGCATTGCGGTATCTTCGATTAACTCGCCTTTTTCGGTACCTCCTTTTGGCAAATCCCATTTTCCATTTCTAAAAATGAACAAAACCTCCCCTTTTTTATTATAAACTAAACCGCCTCCAGCTTTATTTACAGGAATTTTTGCTTTCAACGTTTTCATAATCACACTTTCATCAGGATGATACAAATACGCTTTTTTAATTTTATTTTGAAACATTTTGACAATAACCTGCTCAATATCAATACTATCAAGTAAAAATAATTGAAAATCGGTCTCCTTGGAGATTTCATTTGTCAAAAAAAGTGGTTTGTCGTTAACAAAAACTTTATACATTTGTATTATGATTTTTAATAAAGATACTGCCGAAAAAACAGCCGAATTGCTTTTGCAAATAAATGCAATTAAATTGAATCCAGGAAATCCTTTTACATGGGCTTCTGGATGGAAATCGCCTATATATTGCGACAACCGCTTAATTCTCTCATTTCCAGCTATAAGAAATTATATCAGAGATGAATTTTCTAAAAATATTGAAAAACAATTTGGCAAGCCAGATGTAATTGCCGGTGTGGCCACTGGGGCAATTGGAATAGGTATGCTAGTTGCAGAGAGTATGGGATTGCCTTTTGTATATGTACGCCCAGAACCAAAAAAACACGGTCGCCAAAACCAAGTAGAAGGGTTTTTACAAAAAGGCCAAAGCGTTGTAATAATAGAAGATTTAATAAGTACTGGAAACAGTAGTTTGCTTGCCGTTGAAGGCTTACGGGAAGCAGGAGCCAATATTAAAGGTATGGCCGCAATATTCACCTACGGATTTGATGTTGCTGATCAGAACTTTAAAAATGCTAGAATTGACTTATATACCCTAAGCAATTATCAAAACCTTTTAAATTTGGCTGTGACAAAAAAATACATTACCGAAGAAGAAGAACAAACCTTAAGAGAATGGAATGTAAGTCCATCGACTTGGGGAATCTGATTTCAGATATAAAAATAAAGATTTTAGATATAAAAAAAAATAAAAAATGAATTTAGAAAGTCCAAAAGTTAAGGTTGAAAAATCAAGTCAGGAATTATTTGATTTGTTGAGTGATGTAAAAAATTTCGAGAAATTAATGCCTGATAATATTGCAAAATTTGAAGTAATAGGTGAAGATGCTTTTATTTTTGGATTAAAAGGAATGCCAGAAATCAAATTAAAAATGAAAGAAAAAGTTGCGCCAAACAAAATTGTTTTGGGAGCAGCTAGTGACAAACTTCCCTTTACTTTGGTTGCAAACATTGAAACTGTTTCGGATAGTTCAAGTGCTGTAAAACTTGATTTTGAAGGTGAATTTAATGCAATGATGGCAATGATGATAAAAGGCCCAATTGGAAAATTCATTGAAACTTTGGCAAACAACATGACCAAACTTTAAAATAAATTAAAATAAAAACGAAAGCCTTTCAGAACAAACTGAAAGGCTTTCGTTTTTATAATTGAGCTGTACTGCATCAATACAACATTTGCACTTCCTTTAGATTGTATTCACAAATGCTGTCATCTTCCAATTGAATTTGAAGTTTTCCCGCATCAGTAACCCCTTTTATAATTCCCATAAAATTAATATTATTTTCATCTGAAAAAGCTGTCGGTATCCCAACTCTAAATAGATTGCTTTTATATTCATTCCAAAGAGAAACTTCATTTTCTTTATAAAAAGGAATGAATTCTTCCATTTTCGAAATAATCTTAAAAAGTATTTCTTCTTTATCAAAACTGGAATTACAAATTACCGCCAGAGAAGATGCCCTTGGCAAATTATCATACTGCGTTTGATTAATATTTAAGCCTAAACCAACTATCGAAGTAATAGTTCCGTTCCCTTTTATATTATTTTCAATCAATATGCCACCTATTTTTTTATTAGCTGACATAATGTCGTTAGGCCATTTTATACTTAATTCAGGAATTGCATAATTTTCAAGAACCTGAATAACTGCAAGAGACACCACTATATTTAGATTAAAAAAAGTCTCATTATCAGTTAGAAAATCCTTTATCAATACACTCATAATAAGGTTTTTACCCTCTTCAGACTCCCATTTTGAGCCCATTTGCCCTTTACCATTCAATTGATTTTCTGCAGTTACAACCGTGTAGTTTTGCAGCTCTTGTTTACTTGACAACCCTTTAAGAAACTCATTTGTTGAATCTATGGCATCGAGTTTGATTAGCTTCATATATGTTTTTTTGTGTAACATAATTTAATATTATGTTAAGGTTCAAAAATAATCACAAAAAATGGTAACTTTACAAACTTATATATAAAAAATTAAATGGCGAAAAAGACTATAAATAATGATGCGTTATTAGCAAACATCATAAAAGGGATAGAAGAAGTAAAAGGAAATGATATCGATATTTTAGATTTAAGAGAAATAGACACCGCAGTTTGTGACTATTTTGTAGTTTGTAACGGTAATTCAAATACCCAAGTGAATGCCATCGTAAATTCCATCCAAAAAACAGTTTCAAAAGACTTAAAAGACAAACCTTGGCACGTAGAAGGCTCTGATGTAGCTGAATGGGTACTTATGGATTATGTACATATTGTAGTTCATGTATTCCAAAAACACATACGTGAATATTACAATATCGAAAGTCTTTGGGGAGATGCAAAAATCACAAAAATCGAAAATAAATACTAAAGAAATAAATTTCTAATGGCTAAAGATAATAATCCAAATTCGAATAAATTTAAAGTAAGTCCTTGGTTAATTTACACGGCAATTCTCTTAATTTTCTTAGGTATTAGTTTTGCAACTGGTGGATCTAGTTTTCAGGAACCTTCTCAATTAACGTCATCTAAATTTAATTCCTATTTAGAAAAAGGACAAATTGAAAAAGTTATTGTTTACAACAAAACAGAAGCTGAAGTATTTTTGAATGCGCAAGCCTTAAAAGATCCTGAACACAAAAAAGTAGCAAAAGATGTTTTGGACAGACCAAACAAAGGACCTCACTATTCTTTTGATATTGGAAATGATCAAATTTTTCAAACCAAATTAGAAAAAGCTGTTGCAGAAGGAAAATTAAAAGATTTTAATTTCTTGCCAAAAAGCAACTGGACAGATATTTTTGTAAGTCTATTACCAATCATTATTATCATTGGTGTGTGGATTTTTATCATGCGCAAAATGTCTGGCGGAGCTGGTGGTGGTGGTCAAATTTTTAATATTGGAAAATCAAAAGCAAAACTTTTTGATGAAAAAACCGATATTAAAACAACTTTCAAAGATGTTGCAGGTTTAGAAGGAGCAAAAGAAGAAATACAAGAAATTGTAGAATTCTTAAAAAACCCTGAAAAATACACCAATCTGGGAGGAAAAATACCCAAAGGAGCCTTACTGGTTGGCCCGCCCGGAACAGGAAAAACATTATTGGCAAAAGCCGTTGCCGGTGAAGCACAAGTGCCATTTTTCTCTTTATCGGGATCCGATTTTGTTGAAATGTTTGTAGGTGTAGGTGCCTCTCGTGTGCGTGACCTATTCAAACAAGCAAAAGAGAAATCTCCAGCCATTATTTTTATCGATGAAATTGACGCTGTAGGTAGAGCCAGAGGAAAAAGCAATATGTCTGGTGGAAATGACGAAAGAGAAAATACCTTAAATCAACTACTGACTGAAATGGATGGTTTTGGTACCAATTCAAATGTGATTGTTTTAGCAGCAACCAACAGAGCTGATGTTTTAGACAAAGCCTTGATGCGTGCTGGACGTTTTGACAGACAAATTTTTGTTGATTTACCGGACATTCGCGAAAGAGCCGAAATATTCAAAGTGCATCTCGCTCCTTTGAAAAAAGTAGAAGGATTGGATACTGACTTTTTAGCAAAACAAACACCTGGTTTTTCTGGAGCAGACATTGCCAATGTTTGCAATGAGGCGGCATTGATTGCAGCCAGATATAACAAAGAAGCAGTAGACAAACAAGATTTCTTGGATGCTGTTGATCGAATTGTTGGCGGTCTTGAAAAGAAAAATAAAATTGTAACCCCGGAAGAAAAAAGAGCAATTGCAATACATGAAGCTGGACATGCAACAGTAAGCTGGATGCTGGAACATGCTGCACCATTAATTAAGGTAACTATCGTGCCACGTGGACAAAGTCTTGGTGCCGCTTGGTATTTGCCCGAAGAAAGATTAATTGTTCGCACCGATCAAATGCTTGACGAAATGTGTGCTACAATGGGTGGTAGAGCTGCCGAAAAAGTAACTTTTGACAGAATTTCAACTGGAGCACTTAGTGATTTAGAAAAAGTAACTAAACAAGCCCGTGCCATGGTTACGGTTTATGGACTTAATGAGAAAATTGGAAATGTAACCTATTATGATTCAACTGGGCAAAGTGAGTATAGTTTTGCAAAACCTTATTCTGAAGATACTGCAAAAATAATTGACAAAGAGATTTCAGATTTAATAGAAAGTCAATACCAAAGAGCTATTGCAATTCTAGAGGAAAACAAAGATAAACTAGATCAACTTGCATCAATTTTAATTGAAAAAGAAGTTATTTTTAAAGATGATTTAGAAGCAATTTTCGGTAAAAGAACCTTTGACAAAAACCTTGAAGAAGTAGTCTCTTAAAAACAAATTAACATAATATTTTAAAATCTTAATTCAAAACCCTGTTTTGAATTAAGATTTTTTTATCTTTGAACGTTTTCAAGTAACATAAAACGTAGATTAACACAATATGAGTATTTTCAGTAAATTATTTGGTACTAGCAATCCTTCTTCAGACGAAGATAACGGGAATAATAGTAACAAACCAAATCCAGATATCAATTCCCCTCTGGATGAGCAATTTATCTATAATTTTAAAAAAAATGGAGGTAAATTTCTATACTGTGAAAATTTAAATGAGGTAAAAGATCAATTTGAAAATATACTTGAAGAAAATGACTGGTTTGAAAGCGAAGCATTATGTTATGAACCCAAGTTATTTAGTCTATTAGACGAAAATAAAATAGTATATACGTCCACTAAAGAACCAAAGTTCTTATTATCCAGTTGTGAAAATCTGGTTGCTGAGGAAGGTTCAATATTATTTTCATCAAATCAAATCAAACAAAAAAAACCTAACGACTTACCCACTAATATTATTATTTTAGCAAATACAAGCCAAATTGTAGAAGGAAAGAGCGATGGACTAAGTGCTATTAGAAAAAAATACCTCCGTGAATATCCAACCAATATAACTACAATAAAATATTTCGAAAAAGCTAAAGAAGAAGATTTTACACAATACGGAAGTTCTGCCAAAAATTTATATTTATTGCTTTTAGAAGATCTTTAAAATGAATGAAACACTAAAAAGGTCAATATCTGGAGCTATTTACATTTTATTATTAATAGCTTCAATACAATACTCTATAGAAACTTTTTTCATTCTATTTGGTATTTTTTTATTAATTGCAGTACTTGAGTTTTGTAATTTAGTACACTTAAACAAAATTGCACCAATTGTAATAGCCTTATTATTCTATTTCTTTTTTTATAAAATTGCAATAGCTACAAAAATTGACGGCATTTTATACATATTACGTTACAGCAAAAATTTTGATTTAGCAGTTCTTTTTTTGTCACTCTTTGTCTCCTTAAAATGCATCGTATTTTTATTTGACAACAAAAATTTAAAAGTGGACGCCTTTTCAAAATTTATTTATTTGATTGGGTATATTATTCTTCCGTTTATTATTATCACAAAAATACCATTTGGAATAAAAGGCTATAATCCAAACATTCTGATTAGTATTTTTATTCTAATATGGACTAATGATACCTTTGCTTATTTAGTGGGCAAATCAATTGGAAAACATAAATTGTTTGAAAGAATTTCTCCTAAAAAAACCATTGAAGGATTTTTGGGTGGAATCGGTTTTGCAATACTTGCGAGTTATTTTATATCAAAATATTTTTTAATGCTTCCTGAAAAAAACACCTTCATTTGGATCACAATTGCTTTGATTGTTGGAATCTTCGGAACAATAGGGGATTTAGTTGAATCCAAATTCAAACGAATTTCAGAAAAAAAAGATAGTGGAAACATAATGCCAGGACATGGAGGCATTCTAGATCGATTAGATAGTGTTATCTTTGTAGCACCAATTGTATTTTTATTTTATCAAATTTTAAGTTATGTTTCATAAAGAAGGAACTCAAAGTATTTTATTAGGCACTATTTTTACTGCTGTCGTATTTTTAGCAACAGATCATTTTATCCAAATTGAATGGATTCGAATGACTATTGAAATAGCAACTTTACTGCTATTAATTATCATTTTACAGTTTTTTAGAAACCCAAAACGTACTGTCGAAATTAATGAAAATCATATTATAGCGCCAGTTGATGGAAAAGTGGTTGTAATAGAAGAAGTGTATGAAGGTGAATTTTTCAAAGATAAAAGAATTCAAGTTTCTATTTTTATGTCTCCAATTAATGTACACGTTACTCGATATGCCTTGAGTGGAATTGTTAAATTCAGTAAATACCATCCCGGAAAATTTCTGGTTGCTTGGCACCCAAAAGCCAGTGAAGAAAACGAAAGAACAACAGTTGTAATAGAAAACAAAACTTTTGGTGCTATATTATACCGTCAAATTGCGGGTGCATTAGCCCGACGAATTGTAAATTATGCTCAAGAAGGAATGCAAGTAATTCAAGGTACTGATGCAGGTTTTATAAAATTTGGTTCAAGAGTTGATATTTTTTTACCACTAGGAACACCTATAAATGTTGTTCTTGATCAAAAAGCAATAGGGGGGAAAACAATAATTGCAATAAAATCTTAATGATTGAAAAAGATTTAGATAAGCAGTTTCAAGAAGCCGTAGAAATAGCTTCAAAAATGACTCAAGCATCTTTACCTCAAGATGTTCAGTTACGTCTTTATGCTTATTATAAACATGCCACTTTTGACAAAACAAGATTCAATGTTTCGGAAAATTCCGATTTGAGAAATGCATTTAAAACAAATGCCTGGATTCAAATTAGTCATCTTACAAAAAAAGAAGCCAAACAACATTATATTGAATTAATCCATTCATTATTTAAATAATTATTGCCAAATGCCATGAAAAAAAATACTCTTCTATTCTCTAATTTACTTTTTATTTTGCTGCTCATTTCCTGCAATGAAAAAAAATTGACAGAGGTTGTTGAAGTTCCTTTGCCTACGGCACAAGAAAAAGTAACCATCGGAAATCCGGATGATGTAAAAGCTGATGAAGGTTCTTTTCAACTCGATAAACTTTCATTTGGCTATGACGCATTAATACCCGATTTTTCAGCTTTAACTATAGAATCACATTACAAAAATTATTTATATTATACCAATAGCCTAAACAAAGCTGTTTTAGGGACAGACAAAGAAAATCTTACCATTGAAGAAGTATTAAAAAAACTAGATTTAAACGATCCCGTAATCCGAAATACAGCCGGTGGCTACTACAATCACGGTCTGTATTTTAAATGTCTATCGCCAAAAGCAGGAGGAGAACCAAAAGCCACTTTGGCTGCAAGTATCAATAAAGATTTTGGTTCATTTTCTAATTTCAAAACTGCTTTCAAAGATACTGCGACCAAACAATTTGGATCAGGTTGGGTTTGGCTAGTTGTAGATAAAACAGGAGTACTTCAAATAACAACTACTCAAAATCAAGACAATCCATTAATGCCAAATGCTCCTGTTGTTGGCTTTCACGGAACGCCAATTTTAGGGATGGATCTCTGGGAACACTCTTATTTCTTAGATTATCAATACAAAAAGAAAAATTATATTGATGCTTTTTTCAATGTAGTAAATTGGGATAAGGTAAATGAAAACTACCTAGCAACTTTTAAAAAGTAATTAATAAAAAAAGCTGATACGATGTGTATCAGCTTTTTTTATTAATAAATACATTCAAAAATTTAGTTACAATTGATAAATAAATGATTCTAAAGGTGCAATAGTAATTGAAGCTTTACCCTCTCCATTTGTTACTTGTAATTGGATTGTGCTTTTTTCATACAATTGATCTTTTAAAGTATAACTTCCGTCTTTTAAATTCCATTTACTGATAATATCTGCTGGAATTTTCAATTCAAAACTTCCTGAGATTTCAGATGAAAAGTTTGTAAGTACAATTAATTTTTGATTATCAGACCAACGAACGAACGAATAAATATGATTTGGATCATAACCCAAAGATGCTTGACGATTCACTTCTTGCAAATCTTCAAACTGTCCCATCACCGCTGTGCTTTTAACAGCAAAATTTAGTAGTCTTTTATAAAAATCACGCAATTCTTTTTCACTTGATGTTAGTTTTCCTCCATCAAAAGCGCCATCATTCATCCATCTTTGGTGATTGGGAACACCCACATAATCAAAAATAGAAGTTCTGGAATGTGAACCAAATCCGCCATTTTCATTTCCCGCTTCTCCAACTTCCTGACCAAAATAGATCATAACAGGTGCCGAACTAATCATTGTAGAAACTACCATCATAGGTTTTCCTTTTTCTGGAGAACCTGCAAACTCAGGGCTTGCCAATCGTTGTTCGTCATGATTATCGAGAAACTTTAGCATATGAACATCAATATCTGCCATGCCATTGCGAATATAAGTAAGTCCATCTGGCGGTGTTTTCCCTTGAATGATGTCCTTTAATTTATCATAGGTTTCTACTTTATCATACAAATAATCCATTTTCCCCAAACTGATATAATTGCGGTATTCTTTTGGATTATACACTTCGGCCATCAGAAAAGCATCTGGATTTGCATTTTTTATAGCTGAGTTCATATAACTCCAAAATTCATAAGGAACCATTTCTGCCATATCATATCGAAAACCATCTACCCCTTTTGCTGTCCAATACAATGCAATATCTCTAAATTTAATCCAAGAACTTGGTACACTTTTGTCTTTCCAAAAAGCATAATGTTCCTTGAAGGATAATTTATCATAACCCGCAGGCAGTTCTGGAAAATCTTTTGATCCATCAGGACGCACACCGTAGTTTACTTTTACTGTTTCGTACCAATCGTTTTTGTCCGGTTTTGCCAATCGAGAGCCATTTCCTGTCCATTTGGCTGGATTTTCATCAAATTTCCCATCAATAAGTGAATTTTTTTCTCCATTTAAAGGTTTGTCAGTATCTGGAATTTGAAATGGAGTATTTGGGATATAATAAAAATTATTGTCTCTTTTGTATTCTACTGTAACATCATCATCTGCTCCAAAATCCCTAACCCCTTTAGGATTGCTTTTCCCTTCGTATTTACGAGCAATATGATTGGGAACTATATCAATAATTACCTTAAGATCGGCTTTGTGCGTGCGTTTTATTAATGCTTCAAATTCCTCTAAACGTTTTTCTGGATTCACAGCCAAATCTGGATTGACATTGTAATAATCTTTTACAGCATAAGGCGAGCCTGCCCTGCCCTTTACCACTTCTGGATCATCATTGGAAACGCCTATTGCGGTGTAATCTCTTATTACTGCATGGTGCGGAACTCCCGTGTACCAAACATAGGATACCCCTAAATCCTTAATCTCATGTAAGGCTTTGTCTGTAAAATCATTAAACTTTCCAACCCCATTTTCTTCTATGGTTCCCCAAGGTTTGTTGGTAGTGTTTTTATTTCCAAACAATCGAGTAAAAACTTGATAAACAACTTCTTTTTTATCTGTTTTGGTTTCTTTTTTTTCTACGCTCATTTTTACATCTTTTGTTTTGCAAGCAGTTGCCATAAGCAAAATACTCATTCCTGCAATTAGTGCCTTTTTTTTTATCATTTTTATTCTGTTTTCAAAAAAATTAAATTCTCTTTTTTGATATTTAATTTAGTTAATTATCAATCTATAAATTTAATGAAATATTTCAAAAAATCCTGAAAACAACATTGTAATTGTATCCAGCTAAAAACCAGAAACGAGACTATAACGTAATAGTACTTGTGTTTGTTTATAACTTAGAAAAAGATAAAAATAGCTTTTTTTCTAAAGCATTAAACAATTATAAATAAATCCTAATATAGATAGGGATTGTATCCTTTTTTATAAATTTACAAAAAATTAAAACCATTGAAGAAATCTTTAAATTTCATAATTTATAGCTTAGTATTGCTTTGCGTCCAAACCACTTTGGCTCAAGCCCCAAAAAAAATACAAATCGAACAATCTGATTTTGCTGATGTGGATCAACTTAAAGTTCCTGACGCACTTTTATTAACTGGAAATGTTAGGGTAAGTCACGACGGTGTAATTTTAACTTGCAATAAAGCATATTTTTTTCAGAAAGAAAATTATCTAAAAGCTTTTGGAAATGTGCAATTGGTGCAGGGAGACACTTTATTTTTGAACAGTAATTATGCTGAATATAGTGGCGAACTAAAAAAAGCTTTTGCAACTGGTAATGCCGTCATGAGTTCGCCAGACGCTACTCTTGCTACAGATACCATCAATTTTGACAGAAACACTCAAGAAGTTTTTTACAACACACAGGGAACCATTATAAACAAAGACAATACCCTTAAAAGTAAATCGGGAAGGTATTATGTTTCGCAGAAAAAATTTCAGTTTTTAACGGCTGTTACCCTAACCAACAAAACCTACGAGATCAAGTCCAATCATTTGGATTATTACAGTAATTCAGGACATTCGTACCTATTTGGTCCTTCTACCATTACCAGCAAAGCCAATTATATCTATACCGAAAAAGGGTTTTACGACACTAAAAAAAATCTGGCCCATTTTCTGAACAAATCCTACATAAGGTACGATGATCGAGTGATAAAAGGAGACAGTTTGTATTATGACAGGAATAAAGAATTTGCATCGGCAACACGAAATGTAAAAATTACCGACTCCATCAATCGAGGAGTTATTCGAGGTCATTATGCCGAATTGTACAAAAAGAAAGACTCGATGTTTGTGACCAAAAGAGCTTTGGCGGTCAACTTTGTAGATAACGACTCCGTTTATATTCATGGAAAAAAACTAATGGTCACGGGTAAAGAAGGAGACCGGATCATTCGTGCCTTCAATAATGTACGCTTTTACAAAACCGACATGAGCGGAAAATGTGATTCGATTCATTCGAGTTCCAAAATATCTTTGACAAAATTAATTGGCAACCCAATACTTTGGAATGGCGACAATCAAATCACTGGGGATGTAATGCATTTAATAGGTGATAGTAAAACTCAAAAACTGGATTCTCTCAAAGTCCTCAACAATACCTTTCTGGTCTCGAAGGATACTCTGGGAACAGGTTTCAATCAAACCAAAGGGCAAAATTTATTTGGAAAATTTCAAGACGGAAAACTTCACAATGTTGATATCATCAAAAATACTGAAGTCATTTATTATATGCGAAATGATGCCAAGGAACTCATTGGAATCAATAAAAATGTGAGCAGTAAAATCAGTATTCTTTTTGACAAAAACGCGGTAGAAACCATCACTTTCTTTAAGCAAGTTGATGGCGATATTTATCCTGAAGCCGATTTACCCGAAAATGCCCGAAAACTACGGGGACTCAATTGGCGTGGTGATGAACGAATAAAGTCTAAAGACGATGTATTTACTGAAGAAGAAAATGCAGAAGAACTCAAAGTCATCGAAGCAACTATAAAAGACAAAGCCAAGAAAGAAACACCGATGAAGATTCGGAAAGAAACGTTGAACTATGACAAGAAGAAGAGTAAGAAGAAGTAAACAAGTTGCAGTTAAACTATTTTAAACGATTAACCAAATATCCGTGAATCCTGATTTCCTGAAATACCAAGCACAAACATCACCTTATCCTTTGGGTATGGAAGTTTCTCATGCAATAGGTTCCTATATATACGATACCAACAACAAAAAATATTTAGACTTTGTTGCGGGTGTTTCGGCTTGCACGCTTGGACATCAAAACAAAAGAGTTAATGACGCTATAAAGAATCAACTGGACAAGTATTCTCATGTGATGGTCTACGGTGAATATTCCCAAAGTCCTGCAGTAGAATATTGCAAATTGATGGCTTCCCTCCTGCCCGCTCCTTTAGACAAAACCTATTTGGTCAATTCGGGTACCGAAGCCATAGAAGGTGCTTTAAAACTAGCCAGAAGAACAACAGGAAGAAGTCAGTTGATTTCTTGTCACAATGCTTATCATGGCAATACTATGGGCTCTATGAGTGTTATGGGATTTGAGGAACGCAAACAAGCCTTTCGACCATTACTACCAGATGTAGATTTTATCACTTTCAATAATGAAGCCGATTTACAAAAAATAACCACCAAAACTGCCGGGATTATCCTTGAAACTATTCAGGGAGGAGCTGGTTTTATCGAGCCCCATAATGATTTCCTAAAAAAAGTCAGAGCACGTTGTACCGAAGTTGGAGCCATAATGATACTCGACGAAATTCAGCCGGGATTTGGTAGAACTGGAAAATTATTTGGTTTCCAAAACTATGATATCGTTCCTGATATTGTTGTTATGGGAAAAGGAATGGGAGGCGGAATGCCAGTAGGAGCATTCACTGCGTCAACTGCAATGATGGATTTATTGAGCGAAAATCCAAAATTAGGACACATCACCACCTTTGGGGGACACCCTGTCATTGCGTCAGCTTGTTTGGCTACTTTGAAAGAATTAACCGAGACCACGCTAATGTCGGATGCTTTAGAGAAAGAAAAACTCTTTAGAACACTTTTGGTACATCCTTTGATACAAGAAATTCGAGGCAAAGGATTAATGCTCGCAGCAATGACAAAAAGTGCTGAGATCACAAATGAAGTAATTTTAAAATGTCAAGACAGAGGACTAATTTTATTTTGGCTACTTTTTGAAGGTTGCGCAATCAGAATTACGCCGCCGCTCACCATATCAGAAGATGAAATTCGAGAAGGATGCGCCATAATTCTTGAAGTAATGAACGAGATAATCATATAAGATTGCAGCTTTTATTTTTAGAAAATAGAAAATAAATTTTAGAATATTGGTTTAGAAAACTAGAATTGGCATTGAAAAACTTGTTAATTAAATTGTTCACAACAAATAAAATTCTTCCTCACAACAACAATACGTTTTCCTAATTTTAATATAGGATAATTTAAAACACACAGTATGCAATTAAGCAACGAAGAAGAAGAGTATAACTTATCCCTATCCAAATTTGAGTCTATGTTGAAAACCAACAAAGTACTCTTTTTTGACTCCGAAGAATTTGAAGAAATTATTCTTCATTATCTCGATATGGGCAAGCCTGGATTGGCCAAAAAAGCACTAAAACTAGCACTAGATCAGCACCCAAAATCTACCGGATTAAAATTAGTTCAAGTAGAAATGCTCATCTATGACGACAAACTAGAAATAGCCGAAAAATTATTGAACGAGCTTTATGCCATAGAACCTACAAACGAGGAGATTTATATACAAAAAGCAAATATCTGTTCTAAAAGGGATCAGCACGAAAAAGCAGTTGAAATGCTGAAAATCGCATTGGATTATACCGATGATTATGCAGATGTCTATAACTTAATTGGAATGGAATATCTTTTTATGGACAATCTCGAATTGGCCAAAGAAAGTTTCATCAAATGCCTTGAAGAAGATTTTGAAGACCAATCTGCATTATACAATGTCGTGTATTGCTTCGAATTTTTGGATCAAAACCAAGATGCAATTTTATATTTAAACAAATACATCGACAAAAACCCATATAGCGAAATCGCCTGGCATCAATTGGGACGTTTGTACTATGGAGTAAAAGAATATGAAAATGCAATTCGTGCTTTTGACTATGCCACTCTGATTGATGATGAGTTTCTTGGTGCTTTTATGGAAAGAGCCAAAGCTTTTGAGCGATTAAAAAAATACCAAGAAGCAATCGAAAGTTATGAAAGAACAATCGAACTCGACGATGCCACTTCTTATGCTTTGCTTCGAATAGGAAAATGCCATGAAAAATTGGGTAATAAAGTTTTGGCACTAAAATTTTTCAACAAAACAGTGCATGAAGACCCACTTTTAGACAAAGGCTGGATTGCAATTACTGATTTTTATGTACGTCAAAAAAATTTCCAAAAAGCGTTATTTTATGTCAATAAAGCACTGGCAATTGACAACCAAAATAGATTGTACTGGAAACGTTTTGCAACCATCAACAAACAAATGAACTTCTTTGAAGAAGCTGAATTTGGATATAGAAAAGCAGTTGAGTTTGGAGATTATCAATTGGATACCTGGTTATTTTGGGTTGATATTCTTCAGTTCTTGGGAGAATTCGAGAGTGCTATTCAAACCTTATTGCAGGCATCCGAATATTTCCCTGAAGAAAACGAAGTCGAATATCGTTTGGCGGGTTTGTATTATATGCTTCAGGACAACACCAAAGCCAAGTTTCATTTGAGTAACGGACTCCGTTTGAATAGAGATAATTACATTATAATTGAAGACTTATTCCCAGTAGTATGGGCAAAAAAAGTAGTTCGAAATTATATTGAAAAACTTAAAAAATAATAATGATTGAAATAGTAAGAAAACGTTTTGGTTTGTTAGGTCGCAATATTAATTACTCGTTTTCGAAAGGGTATTTTACAGAAAAATTTAGCAAAGAACATTTTGAAGGTTGCTCCTATGAGAATTTTGACATTCCTGACATCAACTATTTTACTGAATTAAGAAAAAACAATACCGATCTTAACGGACTCAATGTTACTATTCCTTACAAAGAAGTAATTATTCCTTTTTTAGATAAATTATCAAAAAATGCGGTTCAAATAGGTGCTGTAAACACTGTAAGATTTACCAAAAAAGGCAAACTAAAAGGATATAATACGGATCATTACGGTTTCAAAAAATCCTTAGAACCTTTATTAAAACCGCATCACAAAAAAGCGTTAATTCTGGGTACTGGAGGTGCTTCAAAAGGCGTAGCTTTTGCATTAGACCAATTGGAAATTGCCTATACTTTTGTATCTCGTGAAGCCAAGGAAAATGCCATTGACTACAGCCGAATCAACGCTACAACTTTTGACAATTATCAAATAATAATCAATTGTACGCCAGTAGGAACCAGCCCAAATGTAGATTTATTCCCGCTTATCCCTTACGAATTTTTCACAGAAAAACATATTGCCTACGACTTGATTTACAATCCTGCCGAGACCCAATTCCTAACTAAAGCAAAAGCAAAAGGTGCTGTTATAAAAAATGGTTTGGACATGCTTATTTTTCAGGCCGAAAAGGCTTGGTCTATTTGGAATAAATAGGAAAAGGAAACTGCTTTTACAGTTTTTGCAATAAATTCAAAAAACACAAAAGTCCTCAAAATGAAAACTCATTTTGAGGACTTTCTGCTTAAAACAAACAAGCATAAAATTTACAATAATTTTTATTTTACACTTAAATTGATTACAAATTTGACATAGCACCTAGAATATTTTAATTATATTAGCTTAAACATTAAACTAACAGCTATGAAAAATATTCTATATCTCCTATCCATAAACTTACTCTTCATTTGCTCCTTACAAGCACAGGAGGACGCCGTAGCTGAAATTAATCCTTTTGCAGATGTGAGATACAATTATTTCAAAAAAACGGTTATTTTATTCAATGAATATTTGAATACTGATTCTGGGTCTTTCAATACTACCGATTTTAGAATCTTAGAACCTATCGGTAAGAAAGATTGGAATCTTAGACTTGATGTTCCTTTGGTTTCTACAAATACCAATTCTATAAACAAAACAGGTCTCGGAGATATTTCGTTTGCGACTTCCTATATAATTGCACTAAACAACAAAAGAGGAATTGGAGCCAGAGCAAAAGTAATTTCCAATTCGGCTAGTAATCCAAGTTTTGGTAGTGGAAAATGGGTTTTTGTACCTACATTGTTTTACGGTTTATATATTGACAAATCAAGAAAATTATTATGGCTTACAGATGTAGAATATCAAGTAAGTTTTGCTGGATCCAGTAATAGAAACGATATAAGTACATCTGTTTTTGAAAATGCATTGATATTCAGTTTTCAAAAAAATTGGATTGCTGGCAACGTAGCCTTTCGATACAATGATGTAATAAATGGTTTTCAAAATTCTGCTTACTTAGAATTTGGTCGAAAATTCAGCAAAGAATCTATGTTTTATATACATCCTAGTATAGGTTTTGGAGATAAAAAGGCATATAATAACGGTTTAGAATTAGGTTTAGTTATTTTATATTAAAAGAAAATAGACAGACAAATTGTTATAAAAATCAATACTTTTCATTTATTCCAGTTTTTCATTTCAAAACAATTTATTATTCAAAAAAAATTCAACAAATCTTCAAAAAAAGGATTGAAGTCATAAATTATGCCTCAAAAACAAGAATTTTCATTATAAACTAGCTATAAATAATGTATTTATTTTGAATTTAGACACACCTTTACTATCTTTCGCATTCGATAAATAGAAACCTTATACATTTTAAAATGTTAGAAGAAAAGAATGATAACCTGCAAGAAGCAGATGGAAAAATAGCCAATGAATTGCAAGATACAATTCAGTCTGAAGTACCTGCTCAAGAAGAAAATGAAGTAACCGATTCTGTCTTGGAAGAAAGTGTATTAGACACTGAATCTGAAACAATAGTTACAAATGAAAGTGTAGCCAATGAAAATCAAAATGTTCTAGATGCCATTGCCGACTCAAATGCTGAAGAAAGCGAAGACGAAACCCTAAAAGAGCGTCACGATATTCCGATGCTTGATTATGACACATTATCAATGGAAGCACTCGTAGATGAATTGAAAAATTTAGTTACGAATGAAAAAGTAATGTCCGTTAAAGAACATGTAGAAGAGATCAAGAAAGCTTTTTTAGCCAAATACAATCATCTCTTAGAAGAAAAAAGAGAAGAATTCAATCAGGAAAACCAAGATCCAAACGAAGAATTTCAATATCACTTGCCTTTAAAGACGAAATTCGATCAGTATTACACAATCTATAAAGACAATAAAAACAGTCATTTTAAGAGTTTACAAACCAATCTAAAAACAAATTTAGAAGTTCGATTGGCTATTGTAGAGGAATTAAAAGAATTAATAAACCCACAAGCAAACATTAAAGACACCTTAAAGCATTTTAATGAATTAAGAGAGCGTTGGAAAAATGCAGGCCCTATTCCAAAAGACAAATACAATCATGTTTGGAATAATTTTCATTTTCATGTAGAGAATTTTTACGATTATTTACACTTGGATAGAGAAGCCAGAGATATTGATTTTAAACACAATTTAGATCAAAAACTAAAAATAATTGCTCGTGTAGAAAAATTGGTTGACGAAGCAGATATCAACAAAGCTTTTAGAGAATTGCAGGATTTACACAGAATCTGGAAAGAAGATATTGGTCCTGTTTCTAGAGAACATCGTGATGAAATTTGGAACAAGTTTAGCGAACTGACCAAAAAAATGCACGATAAAAGGGAAATATTGTTTGAGAACCAAAGAGGTACTGAACTTGAAAACCTTGAAAAGAAAAAAGAAATCATTGCCAAAATAGAAGTTCTGGCAACCGAAAAAGTCAATGCACATTCACAGTGGTTGGCTCAAATAGAAAAAGTAGAAGCACTACGTACAGAATTTTTCTCAGCCGGAAAAGTTCCATCTGATGTAAATGAAGCAACATGGGCTGCGTTTAAAACAGCTGTCAGAAATTTTAACACGTTTAAAAATTCTTTCTATAAAGACATTAAAAAAGATCAAAACGACAATCTGAATAAAAAAATTGCGCTGGTAAACAAAGCGAAAGAGTTGCAGGAAAGTGAAGATTTTGCCACAACTACTCCTATAATGAAACAAATTCAGGAAGAGTGGAAAAAAATAGGGCATGTTCCCAGAAAATATTCTGATAAAATCTGGAATGAATTTAGAGAGGCTTGCAATCATTATTTTGACAAATTAAAAGAGCAAAAAAATGAAGAAAACGTTGACGAAGTAGAAGCTTTTGATAAAAAGAAAGCCTATTTGGAAACTTTAAGAGCATTTCAATTAACCGGTGATCACAAAACAGATTTGGATGCCATTAAATTACACATTGAAACTTGGAAAAATTTTGGAAAAGTGCCTTTCCCAAGAAGACATATTGAAGGGAAATTCAATAAAATTCTCGATGCTTTATTTGAAAAATTAAGTTTAAGCAAAAAAGACACAGAAATGATGCGTTTCTCCAACAGAATAGATCATTTATCTGAAAGCAATGATACGAGAAAACTAGATAATGAAAAAATCTTTTTAATGCGTAAAATAGAAGAAGTTCAAAATGAAATTTTTCAATTGGAAAATAACATTCAGTTTTTTACCAATACCAGAAATGCAAAAAAGGAAAATTCAATAGTTTTAGAAGTTCGAAAAAATATAGCAATTCATAAGGAAAGTCTTGATGTGTGGAAAGAAAAACTAAAACAATTGAGAAATATGAATCAAGAATAAATTCATACTGATCATAAATTAAACCCTCGGAATTTTAAAATTCCGAGGGTTTTGCTTTTATAAAATTTAACGTTCATTTACAATAATACCTTCGTAAATCAAAAACTTATTCTCTAAATTTGTCGGATGAAAACCTTTTGGAAATTTATTGTAATTATTGGTCTGTTTATGCAATTCTCATTTGCATACAGCGCAAATCAATACGCAATTCCTACTTTTCAAAAAGAAAATAACAGCTCCCTTAGCAAAGAAAGTTTAAGCTCTTCACATTTTATTCAACCTAGTGTTGATAGAGGAGCTTTAGATTTAAAACACAATAACCGCATTTCGGTAGACCTAAGTGACTGTACCCTATCATCTTTATTATTTTCTAGTTTTAAAGAAAATAACCCTAAAATCGCTGTATTTGATCAAGACATTGACAGATGCAGTCAAGTTTCTATTTTACTTTTTCCTTTTCATTTTTTTTGGTGAATAACCATCATGATTAAACTATTTTAAAAGCCAACTTTGCTTTTAATTCCTCCTTGGCTCCTTTTGAACAAGGAAAATAAATCATTATAAATAATCCAAAAAAAATAAAAAAATGGACACATCCGTAACCATAATAGGACTCATAATTACAATCTTGATAGGTATTCCGATAACATTGGTCTTTCGTTCTAACATAACAAATAGAAAAAAAATTACAGCGATAAAAAACCAATACAGTCAAAACAATCATTATAATTTTGAATTAACAGAGTCACAGAACAAAAAAATATTGTCAATAGATCAAAAAAATAAAGGCTTTTTGTTTATTGATTTTAGCTACAAAAAAGAGACAGCTTATTTTGTTGATTTAAAAAACATTCTATTATGCAATTTGATTGCAAATAATGAAAACAAATCAAATACGATCACAAAAGTCGAAATTGAACTTGTTCATAAAAATACTATGAGAAAAGAAATGATTCCCATTTACAATATCGAAAATCATTTTTTGGATTTTAATTGTTTGCATGAAGACCATAAAATGGCAAAAAAATGGGTTGATTTAATCAACAATTCCATTGCATAACAACTAAAAAAGAGGTTCACATAGAACCTCTTTTTTTTATATAGCTATAATCTTATATGATAATTATCATTTTAAATGTTAAAAAGTCATACTACTTTTGATATATAAATCATTTCTATTATGAAAAGTTCACTCATTCAAAAATATAATGTTCCTGGCCCAAGATACACCAGCTATCCTACGGTTCCGTATTGGGATGAGTCAGGATTTACAAATCAAAAATGGATAGAGACTCTTAAAAAATCTTTCATTGAAAGCAATTCAAAAGAAGGGATTAGTCTTTATATCCACCTACCTTTTTGTGAAAGCTTATGTACTTTTTGTGGATGCAATAAACGTATTACCAAAAACCACAATGTTGAAAATCAATATATAGAAGCTGTTTTAAAAGAATGGACTATTTATTGCAATATTTTGGAAGAAAAACCAAGAATTAAAGAAATTCATTTGGGAGGGGGAACACCTACTTTCTTCTCTATAAACAACTTAGAATACTTAATAAATGGAATACTATCACTAGCAGATAAGGCGGAAGGATATGAATTCAGTTTTGAAGGTCATCCTAATAATACAACTCACGCACAGTTACAAAAATTGTATGATTTGGGGTTTCGAAGAGTGAGTTTTGGGGTTCAGGATTATTCTGAAAAAGTTCAAAAAGCAATTAATCGAATTCAACCTTTTCACAATGTTGCCAAAGTTACTTTTTGGGCAAAAGAAATAGGATATACTTCTATTGGTCATGATATTATTTTCGGTTTGCCTTTTCAGAAAATTGAAGATATTATAGATACTATCGAAAAAACCAATTCGTTGCAACCCGACAGGTTGGCATTTTATAGTTATGCCCATGTACCCTGGATAAAAGGAAATGGTCAACGTGGATTTCATGATGAAGATATACCAAAAGATGTTGTCAAAAGAAAATTGTACGAAATAGGGAAAGAACTATTATTTGAAAATGAGTATTACGAGATAGGCATGGATCATTTTGCTCTAAAAACGGACAGTCTTTATAACTCATTTAATAATAAAACCTTACATAGAAATTTCATGGGATATAGTTCCTCTAAAACTCAATTAATGATTGGTCTAGGAGTATCTGCTATTAGTGACAGTTGGTATAGTTTTGCTCAAAATATCAAAACAATTGAAGATTATTATCAATTATTGAAAGAAGATAAGTTACCCATTTACAGAGGCCATTTACTTACTGACGAAGATTTAATCATAAGAAAACATATTTTGAATTTAATGTGTAAATTCGAAACGAGTTGGGAAGATACAGCCAATTATTTTTCAGAAATACCAGAAATCCTTATTCAGCTTAAAGAAATGGAAAAAGACGGTTTACTAACGATCCAAAAAAACAAAATACAAATTACTGACGAGGGAAAACCGCATGTACGTAATATTTGTATGGCCTTTGATCTAAGATTAAGAAGAAAAGCACCTGATACCGCATTATTTTCTATGACAATATAATTTCAATACACCTGTATATCAACAAAAAGTCAATTAATGACAATTGGCTTTTTCTTGTACGTATAAGTTCATATTGGAAGGAGAAATATAGGGTATACCCAATCCTAATCCTCTCAAAATAAAAAGCATCCCAATTACAACCCCAACATAAGGAATCGCTTTTTGAATTTTATTTCTAAAAGGAACTGTAAAAAAAGTATTGACATAAACAACAGTACTCATCAAAGGTACTGTTCCTAAACCAAAAAGAATCATATACAAAACTCCCAAGCTGGCACTTTGCATGGCTATTGCTCCAAACAAAGCAACATAAACCATTCCGCATGGCAAAAAACCATTAAGTAATCCTATTATGAAAAGGGATTTGTAACTTTTATTTTTAAAATGACTCCCTAAAGTCTGTTTTATTTTTGAAATCCACCTATAAACAGGTTTAGAAAAATTGTACTGTGCCAAAATTTTTTCTGGAACCAAGATAACCAAAATCATTGCAACCCCAACAAAAATAGACAATTGCTGCTGAATTCCAGCCAAAAAGAATCCTCTTCCCAACAATCCGAATAACAGTCCTATACTTCCATAAGCTGATAATCTTCCTAAATGATACGTAATAATTTGGGTTGTTTTCTTTGCAGGATTCTTTCGATCTACCGGCAACATCATGGCGATGGGGCCACACATGCCAATACAGTGAAGACTACTGATTAAACCAAACAAAAAAGCGGTATAAAGCATTGTGATTTTAGATTTTAGAATGCAGATTTTAGAATGCAGATTTTACAATGAAATAATTTAATTTTTTTTTTCACTATTTTCTATATTCTAACATCTTAACTCTATTTTTCTTTCTATTTTATATAAATCTCCTCTTTTGTCAAATACGATTTTCCATTATATTGCCATTCCATATTGACATACCAAACACCTCCAATAAATTTTGATTTAGGAATAATCAAATCAGAATTGGACAAAACAAGTGGCAACTGAAAATCAAACTTTTTGCTCGATGGTCTATAAAGAGCAACCGTTCCCTTAATATTTTTGGGAATAAAATCGGCGGGAAAAGCTATTTTTATTTCGTCAGTTTCAACCGAAATTATTGGCTTTACCGTTAAATCATGTGCGTTTTGAATTCGAGCCATTTCATCTTGAAAATGAACATCATGTTTATAATATTCCTCAACAACCAATTCATTGTCATATTTACTATCGGATTGCACTTTAAAAACAAAGTACAATATAAAGGTCATAAACAACGCAAAAGCAATAACAATTGCAGTTCCCCAGTTAATTTTCATTTTTTACTATTTTATAACTTATTTAATCAAAGCTTCTTGGGCTCAGGAAATTTGTTGAAGTGGTTTCAATTATTTTATCACCATTGTAAACATCAATTTTGATTTTAGTTTTATCGTGTTCCAATAAGTACTGATGAATTTCAACAAACAACGTTCCAGAACTCATTCCTTGTCTTTTGACTTTAAACTCTTGTTGCCCAACCACATTTATTTTCCCTTGAATGCCATTTAACTTGAAATGTATATCATCGAAATCTAAATTGGTTTTATTAATAATTTTGAAAGTAAAAACATTGCTTATATCATCACCTTTATGCTGATATAATTGACCTGGCAATCTAAAAATGGTAGCCTCAACTTCAGTTCTCAAAAATAATAAACCTGTCAAAACACCAATTAAAATAACCAATACGGCTGTATAACCTTTCATTCTGGCAGTAAATCTGAACTTGGATTTTTTTTCAATTTCATCCTCCGATGCATATCTGATTAATCCTTTTGGCAAACCTACCCCTTCCATGATTGTATCACACTCATCAATACAAGCTGTGCAATTGACACACTCTAATTGCGTCCCGTTTCGAATATCAATACCTGTAGGACAAACGTGAACACATTGCTTACAATCAATACAATCGCCTTTTCCAGTTGCAGCTCTGTCTTCTTGTTTATTATATTTTGCACGACCGGCTTCTTTTTCACCCCGAACAAAATCATAAGCCACATTTATCGATTTATTATCTAACAAAACGCCTTGCAACCTTCCGTATGGACAAGCAATAATACATACTTGCTCTCTGAACCAAACAAAAACAAAGTAGAAAACCCCTGTAAAAATAAGCAAAGAAATTAAAGTACTGACATGATTTTTTGGGCCATCTTTAATCATCATTATCAATTCGTCACTACTTATCAAATAGGCTAAAAAAATATTGGCAATAAAGAAAGAGATAATTAAAAAAATTGTCCATTTTAAACCTTTCTTTCTGATTTTTTCGGCATTCCACTCTTGTTTAGAAAGCCTAATTTGTGCACCTCTATCCCCTTCAATCCAATATTCAATTCTGCGAAAAACCATTTCGAGGAAGATTGTTTGCGGACAAATCCATCCACAAAAAATACGTCCAAAAATTACGGTAAAAAGGATAACAAAAACTACCCCTACAATCATAAAAAGTACAAATAAATAGAAATCTTGAGGCCAAAAAGGAAATCCAAAAATATTGAAACGACGTTCCAACACATTGAACATCATAAATTGATTCCCATTGATCTTTACAAATGGATTTGCAACAAGTATAGCCAATAAAAAATAACTAACCCATTTTCTATATTCATAAAACTTTCCTGAAGGTTTTTTTGGAAATACAAATTTTCTATTACCTTCTTCATCAATTGTCCCAATAGTGTCCCTAAAAGCTTCGTCTGGTAAATTTGACATTTTATTTTTTAATTTAAAATTAAAAAAAAGCTTTGCCTAGGTTTTAAACTATTGACAAAGCTCATTGGTTTGTAATTATATTATTTTTTTACTTGAGTAGTATCTATAGCAACAGGAGCTGTAGTAGTTTTTGTTACTGTTTCATCTACCCAAATCTCTCCTTCTGATGCTTTCGGATCTTTTGGATTACTTCCTCTCAAAGATATAACATAACTGGCAACATGTTGAATATCTTTTGGTTTTAATCCATTTTTCGACCAGGCAATCATCCCTTTTCCATCACGACCACCATTTGTTATGGTATGGAAGATATTTTTAATTCCACCACCTAAAATCCAATTATCATCCGTTAAATTAGGTCCAATTTGCCCTCCTCCATCTGCTCTGTGACACGCCACACAATTTGTGGTAAAAATTGCTTTTCCAGCAGCCAAATCGGCAGGATCAGTCAATAAAGTCACAGATTTTTCATCCATTAAATCTGGAGCTGTTTTCATATATTCAGCTACTTCAATTTTGGCTTGTGTCATTTCATTTTTCAATTCCATTTCTTGATCTGGAGCGCCCATAATTTCATAACGAACCAAATATACCGCTGCAAAAACAATACATGCGTAGAAAAGATACACCCACCATGGTGGTAAATTATTGTCTAATTCTCTTATACCGTCGTAATCATGATCTAGTAATATTTCGCCTTCATCTTCAATTGGTGCATTTTTATTAACAAAGAATCCAATAATTTTTTTAACAACTGGACTGTCTTTTATACTCAAATTATTAACGGCATTTACTTGAGCTTTCTGATCTTCAGTCAATAAATGATAGGTAATAGTGTCAACTGCGTTTATTGTAATTTCTATTGCTATTAAAAGAAAAAGAAAAACTAATAAAAAGAGCAAAACCATTGGGAATTTTATAAAAGCCGGACGATCTCCTGAGTCAATAAAATACTCCATTGCTCCAAAAACGGCAAAGAAAATTAGCGGTACGCGTATATATGCTGGGATTAATTTTTTCATTTTTTATCGATTTTGAAAATTATACTTGTTGATTATCATCCAAAGGAATTTGACTCAATTCATCGATTTTTTCTTTTTTATAAGAAAACACCCAAAAGGCTAATCCGATAAAAAAGGCAAAGAAAATGAGTAACGACAGTATTGGATAAATCGCAACTCCTGCGATAGTTTCCATATTATGTTTTATTTGTTCAAACATGGCGCTTACTTATTAGTATTATCTTTTACTTTAATGTCAGTTCCCAATCTTTGTATATAAGCAATAAGCGCAACGATTTCTCTTTCATTCATCGGAATAAATTTCTCGCCTTTGGCAGCTGCTTTTTTCTTGCTGTCTTCATAACTTGCAACAAAATCAGGGTCATTTTTAAGACTTCCCTCAATTGCAATCGCTTGAGTTCTTAAATCTTTCAATCCATTTGCAATTTGTGTGTCTGTGTAAGGCACCCCAAGAGTAGCCATGGCTCTCATTTTCTTTTCGGTCAATGATATATCCAATGGTTTGTTATCAAATAACCATTTATATCCTGGCATTATTGATCCTGCAGAAATACTTTGTGGACTCCAAAAGTGGTTAAAATGCCAATTGTCATTGTATTTACCTCCTTCTCTTAACAAATCTGGTCCGGTACGTTTAGATCCCCATAAGAATGGATGATCGTAAACAAATTCACCTGCTTTTGATTGCGGCCCATATCGTTCTACTTCACTACGGAAAGGACGAACAGACTGAGAGTGACAACCTACACAACCTTCACGAATGTATATATCACGACCTTGCAATTCTAAAGGAGAATATGGTTTTACGCTTGCTATTGTTGGTATATTAGATTTTACCATAATCGTTGGAACAATTTGTATGATTCCTCCAATTAAAATAGCAATAGTAGCAAAAATGGTCAATAAAATCGGTTTTCTTTCCAACCATGCATGGTATTTCTCACCTTTAATTCTTCCGCTATTTATTTGTTGCAGTGCTGGTGCTTGTGCCATTTCGTCTTCAATAGAAGAACCTGCTTTTACTGTTTGTATAATGTTGTAAACCAATACTAACATTCCTGTTAAGTATAAAGTTCCTCCGGCAGCTCTCATCCAATACATTGGCATAATTTGAGTAACTGTTTCCAAGAAATTACCATAAGTTAAGGTACCGTCAGGATTAAATTGTTTCCACATAGAAGCTTGCAAAAACCCTGCTACATACATAGGAAGTGTATAAAGTATAATTCCCAAAGTTCCAATCCAGAAATGGAAATTGGCTAATTTTATGGAATATAAAGTACTTTTTGTCATTCGTGGTATCAACCAATAAATCATCCCAAAAGCCATAAAACCATTCCATGCCAATGCTCCAACGTGTACGTGAGCAATAATCCAATCGGTATAATGGGCGATAGCATTTACATTTTTTAAGGATAACATTGGCCCTTCAAAAGTAGCCATACCATAACCCGTAATAGCCACTACGAAGAATTTTAAAACTGGATCAACTCTTACTTTATCCCAAACTCCTCTTAAAGTTAGAAGTCCGTTAATCATACCACCCCAAGATGGAGCAATCAACATAATAGAGAATACAACTCCTAAGTTTTGAGCCCAGGTAGGTAAAGCAGAATATAATAAATGGTGAGGTCCTGCCCATATATAAATAAAAATTAAGGACCAGAAGTGTACAATTGATAATCTATAAGAATATACAGGACGATTTGCCGCTTTGGGAACAAAATAATACATTAAACCTAAAAATGGTGTTGTCAAGAAAAAAGCAACCGCATTATGGCCATACCACCATTGTACTAATGCATCTTGAACTCCTGCATAAACCGAGTAGCTTTTCATTGCTGAAACAGGTAGTTCCAAACTATTAAAAATGTGCAATACAGCAACAGTTACAAATGTGGCAAGGTAAAACCAAATAGCAACATACAAATGGCGCTCTCTTCGTTTTAAAATAGTTCCAATCATATTGATACCAAATACTACCCAAATTAAGGCTATAGCAATATCTATTGGCCATTCTAACTCAGCATATTCCTTGGAAGAAGTATATCCCAACGGAAGAGAAATTGCCGCAGCCACAATAATTAATTGCCAACCCCAAAAATTTAGGTTACTCAAAAAATCACTGAACATTCTGGCTTTCAGTAATCGCTGTAAAGAATAGTAAACACCCGCAAACATTGCGTTTCCAACAAAGGCAAAAATAACAGCATTTGTGTGTAAAGGTCTCAATCTTCCAAAACTCAACCACGAAATCCCGTCGGTGATGTTTGGAAAAAGAAACATAATGGCTAAAATAAGCCCTACTAACATTCCTACCACACCAAAAACAATGGTGGCATAAATGAATTTCTTTACAATTTTGTTGTCGTAATAAAATTGTTCCATTTCCATAATTAAATTTGTTTTTCTTCTGTTGTTTGTATTTTACTTTTGGTGGTAATTTTTAATTCATCGTCAAAAAGCATCCTGACCGATGGGGTATAATCATCATCGTACTGACCTGTTTTTACTGCTACAATAAAAGCAACAAAAAAGCCAATAGCAACAATTATACTAATGGAGATTAATAAATAGATGACACTCATACCTTAATATTATGTTAAACAAAAATACTTTTAAGTCTTTTTATAAAAAATGACAATTATCATATTTATTGAAATATGTTAAATTTATGAAAAAAAACTAAACATTTACCTATTAAACTATTTTATTTTTCTCGAATAATAATTACTCATTAAGGTCACAAAACTCACTATCGTTATGGTACTGAGCGGCATAATTATAGCTGCTACCAATGGACGTAGGTTTCCTGTTATTGCAAATGTCAAACCAACAACATTATATAAAAGTGATAAAGTAAAGCTCATTTTGATAGTTGTAATCGCCTTATGTGATAATTTCAAAAAATAATTCAGCTTTTGAAACTCTTTTGCATCCAAAATGGCATCGCAAGCCGGTGAAAAAACATTCACATTTTCAGATATTGAGATACCAACATTACTTTGTGCCAAAGCCCCAGAATCATTAAGACCATCACCTACCATCATCACATTTTTACCTTGGTCCTGCAATGCTTTTATAAATTCAAGTTTTTGTTCTGGTTTTTGGTTAAAAATCATTTCGGTTCCTTTAGGCAGAAGGGATTCCAATAGTGCTCTTTCTCCTTCATTGTCGCCAGACAAAACTTTCAGTTGATACTTTGCACTTAAATCATTGAATAATTTTGAAAGCCCTTCTCGATATTCATTATTAAAAATATACTTCCCAAAATAGACTCCGCCAATTTTTACATGAACAGAAGTTCGATCCATAAATTCTTTTGGAGTATCTACTCGGTCGTTTTCAGAAAGAGGCAAACAAAAATCAGCTGAACCCATTTGAATCTGAATACTTCCGATCTCGGCTTGAATTCCTTTTCCAGTTATTTCATCAAATGAGTCTAATTTTAATCGCTTACTTTCAGGCAAAAAATCATACAACATTCTACTCAAAGGATGATTAGAGGCACGAAGTACATTTTTTATTAAAATAGAATCAGCTTCTGAAAACTGGTTTCCTTCATAAGATATATTTGATTTTGTATTGGTTGTTATGGTTCCGGTTTTATCAAAAACAATAGTATCAACTTTGGCCAATTGTTCTATTACTAATGCATTTTTGAGATAGAATTTCTTTTTTCCTAAAATACGCAATACATTGCCCATGGTGAAAGGAGCCGTTAAGGCCAAGGCACAAGGGCAAGCCACAATAAGAACCGCAGTAAAAACATTGAAAGCAATATTGGCGTCAATAAAAATCCAATATCCGAATCCTGAAAATGCTATTAATAAAAGTATTGGCGTAAAATAGCGACTTATTTGATCTGTAATTGTTTTGTGCTTTTGCTCTACATTTTTTTGAAAAACATCATTGCTCCATAATTGAGTCAAATAACTTTGAGAAACGGTGTGCAAGACTTCCATTTCTATCACTTTACCTATTTGCTTTCCGCCTGCAAATACTTTATCACCCGATTTTTTGGTAATTGGAATGGCTTCTCCTGTTACAAAACTATAGTCAATATCGGCTTTATCCGAAATCAAAATTCCGTCAACAGGAATCAATTCCTGATTTCTTATTAGCAATCGATCGCCTTTTATAACATCATAAATAGGTACACTTTCTTCGGAAGTATCACTTTTAATTTTGGTGATTGCAATTGGAAAATAAGATTTGAAATCTCTTTCGAAACTAAGAAAACTGTACGTTTTTATTTGAAACATTTTTCCCAATAACATAAAGAAAATAAGACCGGTCAAACTGTCAAAAAAACCAGAACCATAGTTCATTACAATATCAAAAGTACTTCTCACGAACATAACAATAATACCCAAAGCAATAGGAATATCGATATTGAGCATTCTTGATTTTATACTTTTATACGCTGAAACATAATAGCCGCTTGCCGAATAAAAGAAAGACGGCAAAGACAGGGCAAAAATCAAACCTCTGAAAAAAGATCTGTAATTATCCAACCAGAATTCTTTTACCTCGAAGTATTCGGGAAAAGATAACAACATTATGTTTCCAAAACAAAAGAAAGCGACACCCAGTTTGTAGGTCAAACTTCTATCGACATTGTTTGTGCCTGTTTCATAATTTTCTAGACTGATATAAGGTTCATAGCCAATTGAACTCAATAAACAAACAATCGTTTTTAAGGAAGCTATTTCGGGATTATAATTGATTCTAACTTTTTTCTCAGGAAAATTGACTTGTGAAGTGTTTATTCCTTTTTGAAGACGTTGTAGATTTTCCAAAATCCAAATACACGAACTACAATGTATGTGAGGAATGCTAAGTGAAATAATAGCGGTTGAATCTTCTTGAAATTCCAACAATTTTGTAATAATACTTTCATTTTCTAAAAAATCATATTTTCCGTTAATATCTTGAGGTGTTGCGCCCGGTGATTTTTCAAAATCATAATAACAAGTCAAATCATTCAGGCTAAAAATTTCGTAAACTGTTTTACATCCATTGCAACAAAATTCCTTTCCGTCAAAAATGATTTCTTCTTCTTTTACAATATCTAAACCACAATGAAAACAGTTGTTTTTCTCCATAAATTAAGGGCTTTTTAGCGGGTGCAAATTTTACAAATTGATTGCGGTAAAAACAATGATAATTATCATATAAATGTATAACTTTACAGCCTCAAATCCAATTTCATTATGAGTAGCAAATGTGAACAATGTATCGTCAGAGAATTTAGTACACTAAAAGCGCTAAACAAAGACGAACTTATAAAACTATCAGAATGTAAAACATCCAAGATCATCAAAAAAGGTGAAAACATTTTTGAGGAAGGTGAGAATGTAAATGGTATTTTTTGCGTTAAGGAAGGTATTTGTAAATTGACCAAATTGAGTCCAAACGGTAAAGACCATATTGTAAAATTGGTTACCAAAGGTGAATTATTGGGACAACGATCCATGATCAGCGATGAACCTGCAAACTTAAGTGCCATTGCACTTGAAGATATGCAAGTTTGTTTTATTCCAAAAAATGAAGTGATGGGATTTTTTGACAAAAACAATCAGTTTTCAATGAATGTTATGAAAACGATTTGTGGTGATCTAAAAATTTCTGATGAACACATGGTTAATATGGCTCAAAAATCGGTAAAAGAACGATTAGCAGAGACTTTAATCTATTTGCACGATTCATTCGGAAAAAATACCGACGGAACTTTAAAAGTGCAACTATCAAGAGATGAGCTAGCCAGCATGATAGGAACAGCCACCGAAAGCTGCATTCGATTATTATCTGATTTTAATAAATTAGGTTTGATAGAACTGATTGGTAAAAAAATAGTTTTGAAAGACATTAATAAATTAAAAAAGATTGCTGACTAAAGTTTGAACTGTTTTCTGAATACTGGTAACTCAAACTAAAGTTTCTTGGCTTCATTCCAAAAAACGTCCATTTCTGCAAGTGTCATATCCATAAGTGGTTTTCCCAATTCGCCTGCTTTGCTTTCTAAATATTGAAAACGTTTAATGAACTTTTTATTGGTTCGTTCCAAAGCATCTTCGGGATTAATGTTCAAAAATCGGGCGTAATTTATCATTGAGAATAATACATCTCCGAATTCGGCTTCCATCTTATCTTGATCTCCAGCAGCAACTTCAACTTGTAATTCTTCCAATTCTTCTTGTACTTTGTCCCAAACCTGGTGTGATTCTTCCCAATCAAAACCTACTCCTTTTACTTTATCCTGTATTCTGCTTGCTTTTACTAGTGCAGGCAGACTTTTTGGAACACCTTCGAGAACCGATTTTTTTCCTTCTTTCAGTTTTAATTTTTCCCAATTTTGTTTTACTTCTTCTTCATCTTTTACCACTACATCACTGTAAATATGAGGATGACGGTGAATCAATTTTTCGCAAATATCATTACATACATCAGCCATATCAAAATCGTTCGTTTCACTGCCTATTTTGGCATAAAAAACAATATGCAATAGTAAATCTCCCAATTCCTTTTTTACCTCGTTTAAATCGTTGTCTAATATAGCGTCTCCCAACTCGTAGGTTTCCTCAATGGTAAGATGACGAAGTGTTTGCATCGTTTGCTTTTTGTCCCAAGGACATTTTTCACGTAGATCATCCATTATATCCAATAATCTTTTGAAAGCTTGCAGTTGAAGATCTTTGTTCATTTTTTGTTTTGGGTTTGAAGGATTCCTGATTTTAAATTAATCCAGATTCCGTTTTTTTTTTATAGGAGAGTGAATAATTGGCTTTAACAAAAATAAAAAAAATCCTGTCAAGAATATTCTTAACAGGATTAAATATAACTAAGAGTTATAAATTACTCTTTTTTAGCTTTTGCTTTTTTAGCAGGTGCTTTTACTTTTGGAGCAGCAACCTCTTCTACAACTTCAGCCGGAGCTTCGGCAACAACTGGAGCATCATCAACAATCAAGCCTCTTTCCTGAAGCATATTGTACCAGTTTAGTATTTTTTTGATATCGGAAGGATATACTCTGTCTTCATCATATTCTGGCAATATGTCTCTAAAATAAGCAGTCAATTTTGCATTGTCTTCTTTATGAGAAATAGCTGCACCTTTGTTTTCTTTATTGGCAATATTTTGCATTATTTCAGACAATGGTTTTTCGCCTTCATAAGTGTAAATAGAAATTTCAGACAATAGACTTACATTACTTTTTAAACTTACGGTAATTTTTTTTCCATCCAATAAAGATTCAGCAACAAAGCCCGTTCTTGTTTGTACTTTTAAAACATATAAACCCGGTTTCCCAGAAATGGATAATATTTTTTCTAAATTCATTTTTATTTTTTTATTTATTCTTTATTAAAAATCTAAATATTTATCCCGTTAACTGACAGGACTTACAACTGATAACATAAAACTATCTTCCTTTTTTGGCAAAAAACTTCATTCGGTAATCTTGAAAAGTTTTCCCTTCGGTGATGTTTTTTAATTTTTTTTGAATCAAACGTTTTTTCAAAGATGATATTTTATCGGTAAACAAAATTCCTTCTATATGATCATATTCATGTTGAATAACTCTGGCTATTAAACCATCAAAGACTTCGGTTTTCATAACAAAATCTTCTTCACAATATTCAATTGTTATCGTTGGATTTCTATACACATCTTCACGAACATCTGGAATACTCAAGCAGCCTTCATTAAATGCCCACTCTTCACCTTCTTCTTTTATCATTCGAGCATTAATGAATGTTCTTTTAAAACCGTTCAACTGTTTTTGCTCTTTATCTCCCAAATCTTCATCATCACTAAAAGGTGTGGTGTCAATGACAAACAATCGCAATGACAAACCTACTTGTTCTGCAGCAAGTCCAACTCCGCAAGCATTATACATGGTTTCATACATGTTTGCGATAACTTCTTTCAAATTTGGATACTCAGGCGTAAGTTCTTCTCCTATTTTTCTCAAAACAGGATCACCATACCCTATAATTGGTAATATCATTCGTGTTGTATTAATTATTATCTTACTGTAAACTAAAGTGGAAATACCATTTAATTAGGTTGGCAAAAATAGTAAAAAAATACATAATGATTAATCGCATTTTGATAATTAGCATTTTTTTGTAATTTAGTAACAAATCTAAGCCTTCAAGGCCTAAAATAATTGTACAAACTTTACCTTTGTATCAAATCAAAATTTATGTTCAATAAAATTGAAAGTTTTACAGATAGCACCTATTTTACCAATGCATTAAAAGCAACCATTTCTGCGGTTATTCCTGTAATAGTATTTTCTTTTTTAGGCCATTTTGAAATTGGTTTTACCATTGCACTAGGAGCTTTTTTAACTTATCCGAGTGATATTCCCAGTAGTTTAAAGCATAAAATAAACGGAATTATTGTCACTGCCTTTTTGATTGCAGGTGTCAATTTATTAATCAATATTACCTACCCTGTTCCATTTGTTTTTTATCCCTTTTTTTCCATCTTGGTTTTCATTTTAGCAATGCTGTCCGTTTATGGACAGCGAGCCACTTTTACCTCATTTTCTGCATTATTATCTGTATCATTATCTTTTTCTCATCTTCATACTGGACTAGAGATGGTGCAACATTCTGCTTTAATATTGGCAGGAGGTCTGTTTTATTTACTCATTTCATTAGTGTTTTATTACGTAAGACCGTATCGTTATGCCGAATCACAAGTTGCAGAATGCATCAAATTAACCTCCAAATACCTAAAATTAAGAGGTGATTTGTGGAACAGCATTGCAGACAGAAAAGTAATTCTTGAGAAACAATTGCATTTACAAGTAGAACTCAACACCATTCATCATAATATAAGAAGAGTGCTTATTGGAAAGCAAATTAATGCCGTTTCTTCCAATCAAAATAGAAAAATGCTCATTGTCTTTATCTCTTTAGTAGAAATATTGGAATTAGCTTTGTCTACTTCATTCGACCATAATCGATTGCATAAAAAATTCGAAAAACATCCGCAAATTTTAGCCACTTATCAAAACTTAGCCTATAATTTGGCATCAACATTAAAACAATTATCAAAAAATATTGAAAAAAGAACCAATTATGTTCCAAAACATAAGTTATCAAAACATTTATTAGCTTTAGAAACAGCTATAATCGAATATGAAAATGAGCTTGGAAAAACAGAAGCAACCGAAGGAGTTCTGATGTTAAAAACCATGCTGGAATATGCCGAAAAGCAAATCGAAAAAATTAAAGTTATAGAACGTGCTTTTACATCGGTCTCGAACACCTATGATTTCAAAGGAAAAGATAAGGATTTAGAAAAATTTTTAACTCCCCAATATTATCCAATTAGCACATTTATTGAAAATATAAGTTTTTCGTCAACTATCTTTAGGCATTCCTTACGGTTGACGGTTACCCTTATTTTAGGAGGTATTGTAGGCACCTTTCTTCCGTTTCAAAATGTATATTGGATTTTAATGACCATAATCATTATTATGAGACCTGGTTACGGATTGACCAAACAGCGATCGATACAGCGTGCTATTGGAACAGTCATTGGCGGTGTAATTGCATTCAGTATTTTATCCTTAATGCCCAACCATTTTTCATTAAGCATTTTGGCCATACTGTGCATGTTACTTGGGTTTTCTTTTACCCAAACCAATTATACGGTAAGTGCCACTTTTGTAACCATGTATATTGTTTTTCTTCATGGAATATTGTCTCCTGATTTTGTTAATGTTATTCAATTCAGAATCATAGACACTTTAACAGGAGCACTATTGGCTTATTTTGCCAACCATTTTTTGTGGCCTTCATGGGAATACATTAAAGCTCCTGAATACTTAGAAAAATCGATTATTGCCAATAGAGATTATTTAAAAGAAATATTTGTTTTTTATACCAAAAAAGGAGAAGTCACCACTTCGTATCGTCTGGCAAGAAAAAATGCATTTATAGAAATTGGAAACCTTATGGCATCATTTCAAAGAATGTCACAAGAACCAAAATCCAAACAAAAGAAAATAGTTGTGCTTTATAAATTGACAGAACTCAACCATTCCTTGCTTTCATCGACAGCTTCATTAGGAACTTATATACAATCCCACAAAACAACTCCTTCCTCAAAAGCATTTACCATTGTAGTGGAGAAAGTTCTTAAAAACCTCGACCAAGCAATTGCACATTTGAAATCAGAAATAATTGTTGACCCCAATGAAATTTCAAAAGAAGAATTAGCCAATCGATTCATCGAATTAAAAAACATTAGACAAAACGAACTACAAGAAGGAAATAAAATAGACGAGGAAGCTTTTGCCTTAAAAATGCAGGAAGCACAACTGGTGATCGAACAATTGATTTGGCTCACCAATTTATCTGAAAATATTTTAAAAAATACAAAGATACTAATGGAAGATTAAGAAAATTTTGTCGCGACCTCAGTTTGCTGAATGTAACTGAAAACCGCGACCAAAAATATAAACTACTCCTCCAATTTTAAAACTGAGGAAGTATTTTTTCTAATAGTTGCCAATAGCTCTGGATTTTCATTTAAAGACTTACCAAAAGAAGGAATCATTGCCTTCACTTTTTCCTGCCATTCTGGAGAGCTAAACTGCTCTGGGAAACATTTGCTAACCAACTCAACCATAATAGAAACCGCAGTCGAGGCTCCTGGAGAAGCTCCAAGTAAAACTGCCAAAGTTCCATCGTGTGTATTGATAATTTCTGTACCAAACTCCAATTTCCCTATTAGTTCTTCGTCTTTTTTAATAACCTGAACTCTTTGTCCAGCTCTTTCCAGTTTCCAATCTTTTGTTCTGGCATTTGGAACATATTCACGCAAGGCATTCATTCTGTCTTTTGGAGATTGACGCACTTGCTCAATTAAATATTTAGTAAGTGGGATGTTTTTATATCCCGCAACAATCATCGGAATTACATTGTCAGCTTTTATAGACAAGGGTAAATCCGAATAAGAGCCGTTTTTTAAGAAGCGCGTAGAAAATCCTGCAAACGGTCCAAAAAGTAATGCTCTCTCTCCATCAATCATTCGGGTATCAACATGAGGCACAGACATTGGTGGCGCACCTACACTCGCTTTTCCATATACTTTAGCTTGATGTTTTGCTATTACTTCGGGATTTGTACATTTTAACCATTGTCCGCTAACAGGGAAACCTCCGTATCCTTTTCCTTCTGGTACATTTGCTTTTTCCAATAATGGCAATGAACCTCCACCAGCACCTATGAAAACAAATTTGGAATATACTTTTTTCTTTTGATTGGAAATCAAATCAGTGATTTTTATCCTCCAAGATTTGTCTTCGCGTTGTTTTAATTTTTTAACCTCATGACCATAGTGTATCGTGACATCATCCAACTTTGTTAAATAAGCTAGTATATTTCTGGTCAATGTTCCAAAATTCACATCGGTACCAATTTTCATTGAAGTTGCTGCTACTTTTTCATCTGGATTTCTACCTTCCATTACTAAAGGCATCCATTTTTGCAATTCAGAAACATCAGTGCTAAAAATCATTTCAGCAAAAAGAGGATTTGATTGCAAAGCTTTAAACCTGTTTTTTAGAAAATCAACATTTTTATCACCCCAAACAAAACTAATATGAGGTATACTTTTTATAAAATATTCTGGAGTTGGAAGTTTTCCATCTTTGACCAAATAAGACCAAAACTGTCTGGAAACCTCAAATTGTTCGGCAATACTAATAGCTTTATTTGGATTTATTTTTCCATCTGGGCCTTCCGGAGTATAATTAAGCTCACAAAAAGCGGAATGTCCTGTTCCTGCATTATTCCATGCATCAGAACTTTCTGCTGCTGCAACATCCAATCTTTCGTATATATCAATCTTTAAATCAGGTTGTAATTCTTTTAAAATCAAACCTAGAGTAGCACTCATAATTCCAGCTCCAATTAAAACTACATCTGAATTGGATCGTATTGTTGTATCGGACATTTTTGTGTTTTTTAACAAGTTGCAAAATTAACTCTAAAAACCACAAAAAAAAATTATTTTTTGGTTACAAAACACCCAAAAAGCATAACAGTTTGTTAAATTAAAAGTGTTATTTTCGATTCAAATAATCCTGAAGCATAATTGTAGCTGAAATTTCATCGATAAGGCCTTTGTTTTGACGCTGTTTTTTATTGAGTCCGCTGTCAATCATGGTTTGAAAAGCCATTTTTGAAGTAAAACGCTCATCTACACGAATCACTTTCATATCTGGAAAATGATTGGTAAAATGAGTCACAAATCCTTTTATTATTGAAGCACTTTCTGAAGGTTGCCCATTCATTTGTTTGGGCTCACCTATAAGAACTGCTTCTACTTTTTCATTAGCAAAATAATCCTTCAGAAAAGCTATTGCGGTTGGTGATGGAATCGTAGTCAAGCCCGAAGCAATAATTTGCAATTCATCGGTAACGGCTATTCCGGTACGTTTTTGTCCGTAATCTATGGAGAGTATTCGCGGCATCTAAAATGAATTTTTGTGTTTTATAAATCCGAAAACAGAAATGGAATTTTCCTCAATATCAATATAATAAACAGAAGTATATCCCTTAAAAACATAATCTCTTATGTTTTCATCATCATAATATCTGGATTTTTTAAAATTAAAAGGGTGCTTTAAATCTTTTCGAATATTTCTCAATAAATCAGTTTTAAATTTTCTAGCTGCAAGTGGCTTATCTTTTGAAATATAATGAACCTGATCATTTAGTTGAAACAGAAAATCATCCATGAACTTAATTCTCATATTTAGAAATAGTTTCTTCAAGAAATGCGTCTACCTCTTCTAAAGAATAAAACTTTGCAGTACCATTTTTAATCTTAGCCAAAGAAGCATCTAATTTTCTTTTATTTTCATCAAAATCAGGGTCTTCTTGCTCAATTTTCAATTCATCTGAAGAAAATGAACTCAACAATTCCAACAATTTGGCTTTTATCTTAGGCTGAAATTCTAATCGAATCGTTTCCATGGCAGTTTTATTTGATAGTCAAAGATACAACATTTCGGAATTTAAAAAAATTTGCTTTCATGAAGAAAATTATCCTGTTAAATCCATAACATTTTCCATACAAATTCTCTTTTTTGCTATTGCTTAAAAATGGTATCTTTGCCAAAAATATATCAAAAATGAACGAATTACAATCTATAATAGAACAAGCTTGGGAAAACCGTGCTTTGTTACAAAAAACAAAAACTACTGATGCTATCAGAGAAATAATTGAACTTTTAGATTCAGGAAAATTACGTGTAGCCGAGCCTGTTGGAGATGGCTGGCAAGTAAACGAATGGATAAAAAAAGCCGTTGTAATGTATTTCCCGATTCAAAAAATGGAAACCTTAGAGGCTGGAATTTTTGAATACAACGACAAAATGTTGTTAAAAAGAGATTATGCCGAAAAAGGAGTTCGTGTAGTTCCAGGTGCATCTGCGCGTTATGGGGCTTATATTTCGAGTGGTGTAATCATGATGCCAAGTTATGTAAACATTGGTGCTTATGTTGATGCTGGAACAATGGTAGACACATGGGCAACCGTAGGAAGTTGTGCCCAAATTGGTAAAGACGTGCACTTAAGTGGTGGTGTTGGAATTGGTGGAGTATTAGAACCATTACAAGCCGCTCCTGTAATAATCGAAGATGGTGCTTTTATTGGTTCCCGTTGTATTATTGTCGAAGGAGTTCACGTAGGTAAAGAAGCAGTGCTTGGTGCCAACGTTTGTTTGACAGCTTCAACAAAAATAATCGATGTTACCGGAGAAACTCCTGTCGAAAGAAAAGGTTTTGTTCCTGCTCGTTCAGTCGTGATTCCAGGTAGCTATACAAAAAAGTTTGCCGCTGGAGAATATCAAGTGCCTTGCGCATTAATTATTGGAACTCGCAAACCATCAACAGATTTAAAAACCTCATTGAATAACGCTTTACGCGAATATGATGTAGCGGTTTAAATTGATTTAAACTTCAATTAAAAAAATCCAAATTCCAATTGACTGTTCGATTGGAATTTGGATTTTTTTTTCATTATAAATCATTATAGCTTTTTAGCAACAAAAGCAAACATAATTATTCTTTATTTTTCTTCTGGATTTTAATTAATTTGGCATATTTCATATAAGAAAAAAAACCTTGAATCATTGAAATAGTTAACCCGTCTAATCCATTCAAGAACCCTTTTTTAAAGAAATAACAACGTAAAAAAGCAACGGTTCCATTTAGGATAGGCTTGTAGCTCCATATTCTATTGCCTTCGTCATAAAGTTGCTGGGCATGCCATCCCGAATATTGATTCTTTTTGGAAATAATTTGTTCTAATGAGTCCCATCCATAATGCAATATATGTACAGCAACTTGCTTTTCATTTGTAGCTATAATTGTTTGATGCACTTTGGAATCTGAAGGGCTAGCTGTTTTTTTATTAAAAAAACGTACTTTATGATCTGGATACCAACCTGCAAAATCAATTAATTTATCACCCAAAAAGTTTTTTACTCTAAAACTAAAAGCATCAAAATTACTTTTGAGGTATTTCTCTTTTAAAATATAATCTATTGCATCAGCATCTAGAAATTCATCGGCATCCAAGTTTAGAATCCAATCATTTTTGCAAAAAGGTAACCCATGAGAACGCTGAGGCCCATCACCAAGGAAAGCTTGTTCAACAACAATTGCTCCTTTGTCTTTGGCTATGGCAACAGTTCTGTCTTTACTCAACGAATCGACTATTATTACTTCGTCACAAACTTTAAAAAGTGCATCAATACACTTTCCAATCATTTTCTCTTCATTAAAAGTAATAACCAAACCACTTATTGCCATTGTAATGTTTATTTGCTTCTACAAAAATATATTATTTTCGGCTACTTTCCTTCTTTTATAAAATAGCGCTCGCAAATATCTATAAATACTTTGTATTTTAGCACTCAAATTAAGTTAATTCAATATGAAAATTTTAGTTATTCAGCAGAAAAGAATTGGTGATGTACTCACAAGTACTATTATATGTAACAATATAAAAAAACAATTCCCAAACTATACTGTTGATTACATGTGTTATACCAATAGTGTTGATGTATTAATTGGAAATCCAAATATTGACACTATAATACCTTTATCCCATAAAGTTAGAAAAAATTATTTTTCACTAATTAAATTTATTTTTGAAATTAGAGCTAGAAAATATGATGTTGTAATTGATGTTTATAATAAATTAGAGACAAATCTTATTACAATGTTCACTGGCGCTTCTATTAAAATTGGATATCACAAATGGTACACCACTTTATTCTATACACATAACTTAAAGCGTTTTGAAAATAGTAATAAGCCAAAATATGGGTTTGCCATTGATAATAGACTTTTATTATTGAACCCATTAAAACTGGACAAAAATAATATTAACCCATATCCAAAATTATTTGTAAGTCCTAAAGAAAATGAAGAAACCATTTTGCTTTTTGAAAAACACAAAATAGACAGAACCAAAAAAACCGTAATGATAAGTTTATTGGGGAGTGAGAAAAACAAAACTTATCCGCTAGAATATATGGTTAAAGTTGTTGAGCATGTTGCCAAGTATGATGTAACCATTTTTTTTAACTATTTTGAAAATCAAATTGAGGATGCCAAATTTATATACAATTCTTGCTCAATAAGCACTAAAGAGAAAATATATTTTGATCTATTTGGTACAGATTTAAGATCATTTGTTTCAATAATGAACCAATGTGATGTAATAATAGGCAATGATGGAGGAGCAATCAATATGGCAAAAGCATTAAACAAACCTGCATTTACTATTTTCTCTCCTTTTGTAGAAAAGAATATTTGGGCGACTTTTGAAGATGGGTTAAGAAACATATCCGTGCATTTAAATGATTTCAAACCCGAGTTATTTGACAATCTTCATCACGATGAAATTAAAAAAAACCACACCACAATGTATGAGTATTTTACTCCCGAATTATTTATAGATAAAATTGATTTTTTCATAAACAACAACCTGAAAAATATCTAGTTTTTTTTTTGTGTTAGCCTTTTTATACCTTTAAATATTTTTAAAATTTCATCTATTTACTAATGGAGATTTCAATTATAATAGTTAATTACCGAAGTTGGAAACCATTACAAAACTGTATAGAATCATTACTTTTAATAAATGATCCTGAAATAGCTTTTGAAGTTATTGTAATCGATAATTTCTCCAATGATGAGCAGTTTGGCAATTTTAAAACCCGATTCAAGGATTATAATTTTATAGAAAACAATATAAACTCCGGTTATTCTAATGGTTGTAACATAGGCGCAAAAAAAGCAAAAGGAGACTATTTTTTGTTTTTAAATCCTGACACTGTTATTTCGGCAACTGCTCTAAACACCTTATTTCACACCTATAAAAAGAATCCAGAAATAGGAATTTTATCTTGTTTACAGGTTAACAAAAAAAATAAGTTCTTTAATCAAAAAAAAAAGTTTCCAACATTTCTGCAACTTTTTACAGTAACTAAATATCTTTCTAAAGTAGTATTTCAGATAAAATGCGACTCCTTCTTCAGCGCCAATAAAGAGCTTTTTTATCCAGATTGGACAACAGGGGCTCTCATTTTTATGAGTCGTAATTGGTTTGAAAAAGTAGGTGGTTGGAATGAGGATTATTGGCTGTATTTTGAAGACGTTGATCTTTGCAAAAAGGTTAAAGAACAAAAAGGTAAAATTGCAGTTACCAACACAACATCTATTTTTCACGAACATGGAGGTTCGTCAAGAATAAATTTTGAGACGGAATATAGTAGTAGAACAGAAGTTATCATTTCTAAACACGTTTATATTAAAAATAACTTTAGTTCTTTGTCAAAAATTCCTGCTCATACATTTTTAATTCTTTTTACATTACTTGAAAAAATAATTTTATCCCTTTTGAGTTTGTTGTTTTTTTCTAATATAAAAATAAGAACCAATAGATACATACTTAAGAATTTATGCATGTATTATTCAAACGCCATATTAGAGCAAACATGGTTAAGTCAAAGGTCAGTAAACTATCAAAAAACAAATTATGCCAAATAGCATTACTGAAAAAATATCCGTTTTGATTATTACATTAAATGAGGAAGAACATTTATATTCTCTTTTATCCGATTTGGATTTTGCTGATGAAATTGTAATTATCGATTCGTTTAGCACTGATAAAACAGCCTATATTGCAAAATCTTTTCCAAAAGTCACTTTTTTACAAAATAAATTTGAAAACTTCTCAGCTCAAAGAAATTTTGCTATTTCACAGGCAAAAAATGATTGGATTTTATTCCTTGATGCAGATGAGTTCCTGACTGCTGAATTAAAACTAGAAATCATTGAAACACTGCAAAATAATCAAACCTACTCTGCATACTTTTTTGAGAGAGTATTCATGTTTGAGAAAAAAATTTTAAATTATAGTGGTAATCAAACCGATAAAATATTTCGTCTTTTCAATAAAAAATTCGCAAAATATGATGAAAAAAGATTGGTTCACGAAAAATTAATAGTAGAAGGAAAAATAGGGTATTTGAAAAACAAGCTAATCCATTATTCCTATGCCAGTTTCAACGATTACAAAGAAAAAATAATATTTTACGGAAATTTTAAAGCTCGGGAAAAATTTATAAAGCAAAAAAAATCGAATTTCTTTTTGCAAATCTTTCACCCTACCTACAATTTTCTTTACAATTACGTTATTCGTTTGGGCATCCTTGATGGAAAAAAAGGCATTATTATTTGTTATCTTAATGCCTATTGTATTTATATAAGATATAGAGAGTTAAATCGCTTATGGAAACAAAACTAGTTTCTTATTTCCAAAACATATATCGCTTTTTTAATCTTTTTTTTCTGTGAAATCGCTCTTGAAAATTCGTAGTATATTTCCATAGCGTTTCAAAGATTAAATTTTCAGATTCACCAGATGCTTTTGCATATTCATTACTCATTACCACAACCATTTCTTTAACAGGTGTCAATCGACAAAGATTTTCCATTCTCAAATCAAAAGACATTTCTTTATGAAAATTCATTCTATTCAAATCGACTAAAAAGAAGTCATAATTTCCATCTTTATTTTTTTTAATCAATGTATTTCCAGGCGAATGGTCTTTAAATTCAATTCCTTTTTGATGCAATAAATAACAAAATCGAGTAAATTGACGCAAAATATTCTCATGATCTGGATATTCTGGGTTTTCAACAAGTTCTCTATAGGTCAAATCACATTGTAGGTGTTCACTACCGTAATAACTATCTTTCAATCCAATCCAATTATAGTTTTCTAAATAGCAAATGGGCTGTGGTGTTCCTATTCCTTTTTCTAACAAAAGTGTTCCAAATTCAAAAGAACGCCTTGCTTTTGAGTTTCTAAAATACCTATAAGCAATTTTATTAATCAAATTAGGAACTTTGAAGGATTTTATATTCATTGTCACTCCTTCTAATTCAAATAGTTTAATGATGTTCCTTTTACCGTCACCAAAGAGTTTTCCTTTAGTTTTGAAATTAAATATATTTGATTTTATTAATTCAATGCTATTTTTATAATTATGATTTATTTTTAAGTCCATTTATTTGTTTTTTAAGTGAATCTATCCATTTATAATCATTGAAATATTTAGTGAATGTTATTTTCATCAATTCTATTTATAATTTTAGTCATCCCTTTCACAATAGTTTTCTTTTGGATTTTATAATTACGATTAAATTTCTTTTAACTGAATTAAACCTTCGAATATGTAATATGAAAAATAGAGACATATCCAAGTCCCTTAACTCTTATACCATTATTACCTAATCAAAATAAAGAATTCTGAATCTCCTCCTAATTCCTTCGTTATAATCATTAATTCCAATGAAATCTAACCTTCAAAATGGCAAGTCATAATCATCATGTTTTTTTAAATATTAGCATACTTTTGCAAAAATCAGATAAAATTGTTAGGTAAAAAAAAACTTGTTTTATTTTTAATTTCTTTTGAAAATATTGAAAAATAATATTCTTAAAATTTAAAACTGTGCTAATGCATTTTAATAGAATATTAATAAATATATTATATAAGTAAGACTAAAGTTTAAAAGTTGTAAAAGTCAAAGAATTAATATTGCAAATATTATTAATAATCAATCTTTTATCTGATTTTCGTCTACATTCAATAAAAGAATAAACAATATACCTAACTTAAGCAGGCCAAATATGATATTTTATTTATATAATTTGAATGAAATATTCATATGAAATAACACAATTCGATTTCAAAGCTAATATTACCTTTTTTAAAACGCTTCCTTTTCCATAGCATTTATCTTCTTACCAAATATATTTTACAGAAATAGTTTTAAAAAAACTCTAAGTTCTCTTGTTTCATTTCGCGAAACGACATCGGTAATAAAAATTTTATCTACATTTTTGTTTGTTATACAAAATAAACAATAATGATTCTTTCTAATTGCCTATAGAAATTAACAATGTTAATATCATTTTTAAATTCTATTTTTTTTCTTCCAATGATATTTGAACCATTGTCCTAAATTCTTAAAAAACAATTTCGTTTTAGAAATATTTAAATTTTTAGATTCCTTTACAACATTTAGGATGTCATCCATATTCTTGGAAGGAAAATATGCTAATTTTTTCCACCTTTTGGGTTCAATATAATAGAAATTAGTGCCTTCTTTATAGTTATTTTCATTCGTATTTATCCATTTATCCAGAAAATCATCATGTACCTCATTACTATGTCCCCAATTTTCTAATTTGATTCGCAATTCAGATTCACTTCTTGCAACAGATTCATGAAGAACTAAATTGTCTACATAAATTATTCTTTCGTTGGTTCGTCTTGCACACTTATAATTAGGGTAATTAGTTGCAAATGCAGCTTTCATTGGCTTATCAATATATAAAATCCCATTTTCTGTATATTTATAAATTATCAACCAGAAAGCATAAATTTCAATTTTTTTATTTTCAGGATTATCGAGATAATTATCATATTTTCTAAGATTTGCAACAAATTTCTTAAAATCAATAAAATATTCATCACTGTCAATTTGAATTAGCCAATTTCCAATTCCCATTTTTAATGATAACAAATGTCGTTCTCTGGTATCCATTTCAATTGCAGTCAATTCGGGTATATAGAAATTTTCACGATAAATTTCAATCTTATTGTCAGTATCAAATTCCTTTAACCAATCAAAAAAAGAGGAATCAACTTCAAATTTATTACCAGACCAAGTTACTAAATTCTCATCCATTGCAATAAAAATCCTATCCGAAGCATCATATACTGGCGGAATTGAAAGTTTTAATTTTTGGTAATCATAAGAAAACAAAAAGCCAACATGAATTTTTTTCATTTTATTTTTAGTTGATTTGGGCTAAATTACCCATATATAATTTTTATTTGGGCATCTTGGGTAAAAAAAAGAGTACTAAATTGACAAATGCTTTTGTAATCTTCCAAGCGAATTTAAATTTTTTAATATATGCAAACTGTAAATATCTTTTTGACTTTAATTCACTAACATTTTTATAATCTTCATAAAATGCGGCAAAGTACTTTTTGTAAGTTCTATTTTTTTCTTCTTTATAAACCATGGAAAACTTCGGATTAGAAGAAATTCCAGTAAAATCATAAATCGCAATCGTTTTGTTAAGATATTTATAAGGAACTTGTAAATGACATATTGTATATATAAAAAATTCCCAGTCAGAAGCAATTTTATAATTCTCATTATAATAGAAATACTTTTCAAAAAGTGACTTTCTAATAAATGTTGATTGATGATTTATTGAACTTGTATAAAAAAAGGAAAAATTAAGTTTTTCAGGATAGGTTTTCAACCTTTTTGAGCTTGGAGTTTCTTTAAAATTATCACCATAATAGATATCAAAATCATCTATTAGTAATGGTTCTATTTCTTCTAAAACCAAACTATTGTAAAAACAATCTCCACCATTCATAAAAATAACAAAATCACCAGTTGCGACTTTTATACCTTTATTCATGGCGTTAAAAACTCCTGTATCAGTTTCACTAATCCAATAATCAACTTGTTTGGAATGTTGCTCGATTAATTCTTTACTCCCATCTGTGCTTCCTCCATCAATTATTATAAACTCAAAATCTTTATAAGTTTGATTTAAAACACTATTTATGGTTTTATAAAGCCCTTTATTGTCATTGTAATTAATTGTAATAACTGAAATTTTTTTCATATAATATTTTCTAAATCGATACTTTTTACCATAGACTACAAATTTCTATAAACTGAATATATCGTTTTAATTGAATTATTGCTTTTAAGTTCATTCTTCATTTTAATCGCATTTAACCTTGAAACATTCCTGTAATCTTCATCAAAATACAATTTTTCAACTTTATCTGCAATATCAATTTTATCCAAAGGGTTGAATACAAATTTATTATCGCCAATAGTTTCAGGCAAAGAAGTTACATTCGAACAAACTACTGGTTTTTCTATATAAATCGATTCATACAAAGGGTAACTTCCCGCTTCATATAATGTTGGAACGACAACTCCTGTTGCATTTTGATAAATACTATACAGTTCATCTTGGCTCACAATTCCTTTTAAAATAATTTGATTTTGTAATTCAAATTCTTCAATTTTATTTATTAAAAATAATCCGTGGTCACTCGTGAAATCTCCAGTAAACAAAAAATTTATAATCTTATTTTGATTTTTTAAAAAATTAATAGCTTCTAATAATTTAATGTGATTTTTATGCTTCCATGCATTTGCTGGATATAATAAATAACTCTCAAAATCAGTTTTGAAATCAAATTTAATACCTTTATTAAAATACTCTGCAATCCACAAATCATTTAAACCAATCAATAACGTTTTAATTTTTAATGGATTTATTTTAAAAAAATTAACTAAATCTTCTTTGATATGATTATAACTAACAATTATTGTATCAGCTCTCTCCATATAATCAGGGTAGTTGACAGCCCTATTTTTTAATTCATCTTCTGAAAAGAACTCAGGAAAATGTATCTCCTGAACATCGTGCATTGTTGTAATAAGTTTTGCTTTTTTTGTTTTAGGTATAAACTGATAAGGACAATGAACAATTTGTATTTCATGCTTTTTTATCAAAAAATCATAAAACTCTTTTTTAAATATAATTTTTTCAAAAGTTAAAAAAGAAATTACTTTACCTAATAAATTATAGCCTTTAATCAAAGTTTTTGCAATAAAATGAGTCGGTATTAATTTAAAATTTGCCTTTTTTTCAATAATTTCGAGAAACATCTTATCATTTCTTTTATGATAAATAAAAAAATTAAATTCTCCTGTATCATTTTCAGAAATCATTTTTAACATATTAAAAGAATACTGTCTTATTCCCCCTGATCCTTGGTCTATTGTCGGTATGTAAAAAAGAATGTTTTTTGACATCTTACATTATTTTTTTTGCTGGAATTCCTATGTAAGTTCCAGAATTGTAAATTTTTTTAACTACAACAGCACCTGCTCCAATTATTGCATCTTCACAAATACTAATCTTCTCAATTATTACTGCATTTATTCCTATGAAAACATTTTCTTTTAAGGTAACATTTCCTGCGATATGTGCTCCTGGAGAAATTGTTGTAAATGCACCAATTTTTGCATCATGGCTAATTGTTGACCCTATATTTATATGCACAAATTCATCAATTGCAATATCTGTAGTCATTGTAACATTTGGTCCAATAACAATTCCTATTCCAAGTTTTATTCTAGTTTCATCATAAATAACGGATGGATGAATTAAATTAGGAAAAAAAACGTTTTTTGATAATATTTTATTAAAAACAATTCTTCTTATTTTTGACGAACCTATTGCTAACACACAATTATGATTATAATTAACGTGTTTTTTAAAATATTCTGATTCAGATATTATGAGAATTGAATCGTATTTACTTCCTAACAATGGATCATTATCAGCAACAACAAATTTATCAACATCTATTATTTCCTTGGATTTTTTATTAATTTCCTTGATTATCCAATACACTTCTCTTGCGTGACCGGACCCACCAAAAATAAAAGTTTTCATAGAAAAAACTCTTTGATATGATAAATTATTTGATCTTGTTCATCATCTGTCATTACAGGAAAACTTGGCAAATTAATACCTCTCCATCCTAAATCTTCTGCAACAGCATGCTTTTGGAATTTTCCTGCATACATTGGCATAGTATGCACAGGATAAAACAAAGGTCTTGTTTCAATGCCTTTTTCCATCAAAAAATCTCTTAACTCTTCTCTTTGCTCTGGCTTTTCAACCAAGATGCTACACATCCAATACGAATTGTAAACATCTGGAAGTTCACCATGAAACTTAATAGAGCTATTTTCAAATGCAAACTTGTATTTTTCTGCAATTTCTCTTTTTCTGTGAATAAAATCATCAACCTGCTCCAACTGAGCCAAGCCTATTGCTGCACAAATATTAGTCATTCGATAATTATACCCAACTACATCATGCCAATATTGCCTATGCTTCGCTAAACCTTGTCCTTTAAAATGTACACATCTATCAAAAAGGGTTTCATCATTTGTTACAACCATGCCTCCTTCGCCTGTGGTGATAGTTTTATTACCAAAAAAACTAAATGTAGAAATATCACCAAAAGTACCCACATATTTTCCTTTATATTTTGAACCAATTGCTTCTGCACAATCTTCAATTAAATACAATCCAAATTCTTTACAAATCGATAATAAAGCATCCATATCACAAGCATGTCCATATAAATGAACTGCCATAATTGCTTTAGTTTTATTAGTAATTTTACTTCTAACATCCTTTGGATCCATTTGCCATGAATCTGCTAATGAGTCAACAAATATTGGCTTTGCACCTGTATAATGTATGCAATTTACTGAAGCTATATAAGTTAATGTTGGTACAATTACCTCATCATCTTCACTAATTCCTAAAGCTAGTAATGCTAAATGTAATGCTACCGTACCATTAGAAACTGTTGTTGCATGTTTGACTTCTAAAAAGTTTTCAAATTGTTTTTCAAATCGCGTTATGAACTCTCCTTTAGATGAAATCCATGTAGAATCAATACATTCATTAACATACTTTTTTTCATTACCATTTAAGTGTGGCCTATAAATTGGAATTTTTATTACTGACATTGTATAATTTGTTGCTGTTGTATCAAAAATTTACTCATAGTTAAAGATAATTTACAAATGTACATCTTCACTACTATTTCAAAAACGAAACAAATATACTGAATAATTCTGATGCAAAAATATCTATTTGAGAAATGCATTATTTTATATCATCAAAATTTGAGTTTTATGCCGAAAGCGGCTGGAATGACCATTCACAAGATTTAGCATATTTATTCGAATACCCTGAACATCCAAGAGCCTATCTTGCTGGTTTTAGCAAAATTTTCATGCTAGACAAAACCAAGAATAAGTATCTGAAAGTAAATTTTGAAACCACTCGTCTGGAACAAAGTGCAGATCGTGTAGTAAGAACAGCTGGTGCTTGGTATTTGCATGGAATTATTCTTCAAGGCTACACACACAAAGGAGAAGTAATAGGTGCTGGCATTGGGCCTGGTAGCAATTTACAAACTTTAGATTTTAGTGTCTGGGAAAATAATAAAGTTAGGGGAATATAAGTAGAACGTTATGCCCAAAATATGGATTTTTATTACGATGCTTATACGGACTACAATCATAAATGGGTAGATTTAGCTTTAAACACCTATGCTTACAAACAGTATGGGAATTTAGGAGTAAAGGCTAAAATAAATACCTCATTAATAGGAAACTATTAGGATCAACTTAAAAACAACAATATAAACATGCAATTCCAACTTAGTTTACAATATCATTTATAGATTGTTTTAAAACATTCTATTAATAGTCTGCAAATTTTAGAAGCTTATAATTTCCACAAAACCTCCCATTTTTATTGCTTCAAATAAATATCTTTGCAGCTTATAAAAATAAAATGGACATCAATCAAGAAATACACAACGCTTACGAAGTTATAAAAGAAGGTGGAATCATACTCTACCCTACCGATACCGTTTGGGGAATAGGCTGTGATGCCACAAATCCCGAAGCGGTTGCCAAAATATACAAACTCAAAAAACGAGCCGAAACCCAAAGCATGATCTGCCTGATGAATGGCGAAAAAATGATTTACAATGTTTTTAAAGAAATTCCGGAGGTAGCTTGGCAAATTATGGATTTTTCCGAAAACCCAACAACACTAGTACTTGACAAACCCCGAAATGTGGCTCCCAATTTAATCGCAACTGATAATACGTTGGGAATTCGGGTTGTCAAAGAACCTTTTTGTTTCAAATTAATGGAGCGCATGAAAAAACCATTGGTTTCCACGTCAGCGAATATCTCTGGCCAACCTACTCCGAAAAGTTTCAAAGAAATTAGTCCCGAAATTATAAAAGGCGTCGACTATGTTGTAAATTTGCATCGCGATAAAATTGCCGGAAAACCATCAACAATCATTAAATTAACTAATGATTCACAGGTTAAGGTGATTCGAAAATAGTGATCAGTCGTCAGTTTTTAGTTTTCAGTTAAACAACTTTAAACTTTAAACTCTAAACAAAAAAAATGAACTACAAAGAAGCCTTAAACAATAAAATATTCGAAGTTATATCGAAAGCATCCCAAGAACTTAATGTAGAAAGTTATGTAATTGGTGGTTTTGTTCGTGACCTACTTTTAAATAGAGATTCCAAAAAAGACATTGATGTTGTTGCTGTCGGGAGTGGTATCGAATTGGCTTTAAAAGTTTCAGAATTATTACCAAAAAAACCAAAAGTTCAGATTTTCAAAACCTATGGAACGGCAATGTTGCGTTTTGATGACACCGAAATTGAATTTGTAGGTGCTCGAAAAGAATCCTATAATCTTGACAGCCGTAATCCAATTGTAGAAAACGGAACCCTTGAAGACGATCAAAATCGTAGAGATTTTACCATTAATGCATTAGCTTTATCTTTGAACTCCAATAATTTTGGTGCTCTGTCCGATCCTTTCAATGGTATTTCCGACTTGGAAAACAAAATTATAAAAACACCTCTAGATCCAGACATTACCTTTTCGGACGATCCTTTACGCATGCTACGCGGAATTCGATTTGCCGCTCAATTGGGTTTTGAAATCGACAAAGTTTCCTTGGAGTCTATTACCAAAAATGCCGAACGCATCAAAATCATTTCTGGAGAACGAATCGTAGAAGAATTGAATAAGATTCTTTCTACCGATAAACCTTCCGTTGGATTTTTATTGTTGTTTAAAACTGGCCTTTTGGATATTATTCTACCTGAATTAACCGCTTTGAACCAAGTAGAAGAAATAGAAGGTCATACACACAAAAATAATTTTTACCATACTCTAGAAGTTGTAGATAACATCTGCCCCAATACCGACGATGTTTGGTTGCGCTGGTCGGCTTTGTTGCATGACATTGGAAAAGCTCCCACCAAACGCTTCAACAAAAAACAAGGTTGGACATTTCATGGTCATGAATTCCTAGGCGGTAAAATGGCCAAAAAAATATTCGAGCGCTTACACATGCCGTTGAACCACAAAATGAAATTTGTGCAAAAAATGGTTATCATGAGTTCGCGACCAATCGTTTTGGCACAAGATATTGTTACTGACTCGGCAGTGCGTCGTTTGGTTTTTGATGCTGGCGAAGATGTTGAAAATTTAATGACGCTTTGCGAAGCGGATATCACAACTAAAAACCCCAATAAATTCAAGAAATACCATAGTAATTTCGAGATTGTCCGCAAAAAAATTGTGGAAGTAGAAGAACGTGACCATGTGCGTAATTTTCAACCTCCAATTTCAGGTGAAGAAATTATGGAGATATTCAACTTAAAGCCTTCTCGTGAAATCGGAATGCTAAAAGAAGCCATTAAAGAAGCCATCCTAGAAGGAGAAATTGCAAATGATTATGATGCCGCTTATGGATTTATGATGAAAAGAGCAGAAAAATTAGGTTTAAAGAAAGTTTAACTAATGTTCGGCTACAACTAATTATTTATAAAATAAATTTACAAAAAATTGATTTAGAACATAATGAAAAACAACAAATCTGTAATTATCTGGCTCCTATCAGGTTGCTTTTTAGTATTTATAATGGTTGTAGTGGGTGGCATCACCCGATTGACCAATTCCGGTTTATCGATGACTGATTGGCATCTGGTTACCGATACTCTTCCTCCTCTTACAGAAGCCAAATGGCAAGAAGCATTCGACCAATACAAGCAGTTTCCAGAATACCAAAAAATCAATATTCATAACGACTTCACACTTTCCGATTATAAATTTATTTATTTCTGGGAATGGTTTCACCGTTTTATTGGTAGAATAATCGGGCTTGTTTTTATAATCCCGTTCTTTTACTTCTTAGCTAAAAAGAAAATCGACAAAGCCACTTTAAACAAATGCTTTGTACTACTTGGAATGGGCGCTTTGCAAGGTTTTTTTGGTTGGTTTATGGTAAAAAGCGGTTTGATCGACAATCCAGATGTAAGTCATTTTCGTCTTTCCTTACACCTTACATTTGCCTTTATCACTTTTGCCTATACACTTTGGGTTGCGCTAGATTTAATATATCCTGATAAAAAAGCAGCAATTGTTCCGTTGCAAAAAATAGCCCGGTTTGCCTTGGCCTTTTTGCTTTTGCAAATTATATATGGAGGTTTTGTTGCGGGTCTAAACGCAGGTTTAATTCATAATCATTGGCCAATGATGAGCGACGGGCAATTCATTCACGACAGTGTATTTATCGAACAAAAAACACTGCTCTTGAATCTTACGGAGGGAAAAAGTGGTGTTCAATTGGTTCATAGAACCTTGGCTTATGTGGTCGTAGGATTCATTTTATTCCTTTATTTTAAAAGTAAAAAATACCAACTATCGTCACAACAGCAAAACGGATTGAATGCATTGGTAATTATAGTATTTCTGCAATTTGCTTTGGGCGTTTTTACATTATTGTATAGCGTGCCGCTTTGGCTTGGTTTGACCCATCAAATTGTCGCGTTCTTTCTATTAACGGCGATGACATACACTTTGCATCGATTGAGTAAATAGCAATATCCTTATAACGAAAATGCTTTTATAAACAGTTTAAATTTCTTTAAAGAACTGTTTATAAAAGCATTTTTTTAATTTTTAACTACTGTTTACGATTCAAAAACTTAAAATAGAGTTACTTTTGTAGTCCGACTATATTGTCACATCTTGTTGTTTCATCCATTAAAATGTCTAAACTTGCTACGCAAAATCAATTTCTTGATTTATCCGATTACGGTAGACCGCTTGCCAAAATATTTGCCAATCAATTAAAAAACACTCGTTTTACACCCATTCACGTAACGCTTCTTTTTGGTATTTCTGGTCTTATTGCTATCTTTTGTATTTTACAAAACCACTATCTTTTTGCTTCATTTTTTATCATTTTAAAATCAATAATTGATGCCGCCGATGGTGAATTATCTCGTGTCAAAAACACTCCATCTTATACCGGAAGATACCTTGATAGCGTATTCGACATTATCCTCAACTTTTTGATTTTTATGAGTATTTGTTATGTTTCAAAAACCACTTTTGGCTTTACTCTTTTGGCTTTTATTGGCATACAATTACAAGGCACTTTGTACAATTATTACTATGTCATTTTGAGAAATAAATCTGAGGGAGGAGATACAACCAGCAAAATTTTTGAGGACAAATCTCCTCGAGCATTGCCTGGAGAAAGTCAAAAATGGGTGGATATTTTGTTTAAAATTTACACTATTGTTTATGGTGCTTTTGACAAAATAATTCACACCCTTGACAAAGAAGCCTATAAGGTAAAAACGTTTCCAAATTGGTTTATGACATTACTTTCTGTTTACGGATTGGGTTTTCAATTATTGATAATTGCCATTATGTTACCATTGAACTGGATAGAATATATTGTTCCTTTTTTCATCGTTTATACTTCACTCATTTTTGTGCTAATAGGTGTTAGAAAAGCGTTTATTAAAGCATAAAATCGTCATAATTAAAATCTATAGTAGTAATTTAAAATATTCTAATTCAGTATTTTAAAACAACAAACCTCAACAATGACACCAAGTATTTTTTAACCGATCCAATTTTTAAAATCCGAGACCTTTTCTCTACTTACAACCACCTCATCTTCCTTGTAAGTAGGCAAAATTATCTTCAATCTGGAGTTGCTGTACACCACAATTTCTTTTATTGCTTTGAGTGAAATGATGAATTTTCGGCTGATTCGGTAAAAGGCAGCAGTATCAATTTCCTGTTCCAAAACTTCCAAAGTACTGTCTATTAAATAATTTCTATTATCAAATGTATGAATATAAGTACCTTTATTTTCACTAAAAAAACATTCAATTTCATCGGTCGAAATCACTTTAAGATGCTGCCCTATTTTGACGGTAAATCTTTTTTTGAAAGTTTTTTCAAAAGGGTTTGAAAGCATTTTTCGAATCTGTTCAAAATCCAACTGCATCGTTTCATTTCCGTTTTTGGAGATTTGAAAATGGTCTTTAAATTTCAAAACAGCTACTTCTAAATCATCTTCATCGATGGGTTTTAACAGGTAATCGATGCTGTTTAATTTGAAAGCTTTTAGCGCATATTCATCATAAGCCGTGGTAAAAATAACGGCACTTTTTATTTCTATTTTTTCGAAGATTTCAAAGGATAATCCATCTGATAATTGTATGTCCAAAAAGATTAAATCGGGATGCTCATTTTTCGAAAACCAGTCCAATGCTTCCTCTACAGAATGAAGCATCACTCCTACCGGAATATTTATTTTTTCGAGTTTGCGTTGCAATAATCTCGCTGCTGGTTTTTCGTCTTCTATTATTATTGTGGTCATTTGAAATTTCAGATTGTTAGATTTTTTGATTACTAGATTTTTAGAAAATAGAGAAATGAAATTAAAGAATACTAATCCAGTTTTAGAACGAAAAGCAAAAACTCATAACTCATAACTCATAACTGTTTATCACTCCCACTTTTGATTTTTGTCTTTATCCATAAACTCTTTAATTTTCTTTTCTTCCCAATCAGTACCAAAAAATAAATCTCTACCAAAAACAGACATTCCATGCGCTACCAAACCGATACCCCAAAACAAAGCCGTAGAGAATGTTTCCCATCTAAAAAAAACTTCGGTTCCCAATGTGCTACTATTAAAACTGGAGACAATTATAAAAGTATTTACCAAAACATAAACCAATAAATGAATATAAAATCCTTTGATTCTTTTTACTCTTTTATAAGCCAATTCATATCTTGTGTCTGGATTGAAATTTTCATCCTGAAAATTTTCAAATAACTGTTTTCTATATCTTCCCATTGTGTAGTGTTTTTATTATTCCCATGATTTTTTTGTTTGACCTTCCTTTTTCATGTATTCTTTAACTTTTCGTTCCTCCCATTCTTTATCAAAAAATGGTGCATAACCATACGCTTTCAATCCGTGTAAAACTATCGCTATTCCCCAGCCCAACAAGCTAAACCAAAAATACAAAAACTCTGGCGAAGTCATAAGATTTACAACAATTACAATCGGATTACAGAGCATATAAACAGTCAAATGTTCATAAAATTCTCTAATTTCTTTTACTCTTTTTTTAGCTTGAAAATAGCGTTCCTCTTCAACATAATTTGTTTCCATTTCAGTTGTTTTATAAAGTTATCATTCCCATGATTTTTTTGATTGTTCTTCTTTTTCCATGAATTCTTTAATTTTTCGTTCCTCCCAATCTTTATTAAAAAACGGTGAATAATTAAAAACTTTTAATCCGTGAAAAAGCACTCCGATTCCCCAACCCAATAAAGGCCAAAAGAACCATAAATACTGTGGTGATGTCACTAAATTTAATACCAATAAAAAGCAATTTACCACAATATAGGAAAGCAAGTTCCCATAAAAACCTTTTATCTCTTCTACCCTTTTTCTCGCCATATAATAGCGTTCTTCATCTGTTTTTTGATTTTCCATGATGTTTAAAATTTTAGATTTTACTAAATCCTATTTCCAACTCTGTTTATTGTTTTCTTTTTCCAATATTTCCTTAATTTTTCTTTCTTCCCAATCACTGCCGTAGCCAAATACCTTGAAAGCATGCATCGTTAAACCAAATCCCCAACCAGCAGCTGAGAACCAGAACCAATGAAATTGTGGCATATAGGTTAAATTCACAAATATTAAAATTGGGATCACACAGCAATAGGAAATCAAGTTTCCATAAAATCCCTTCAGTTGTTCTACTCTTTTTTTTGCTCTATAATAAGCACTATTTTCATTATAATTTGAAGTTGTTTCCATAACACTAATTTGTTTGGTTAAAATCGGAATCTTAACAGTAAACGTTTTTTCATTTTGTTCAATCAATACTTTTCTATTGGTAATAATTCCGTACCGATCCACAATATTTTGCAATCCCACACCTTGACGGCTTTGAATTACTTCTTTCTTTTGAAAATCATTTTGAATAGCCAGATAGTCGCCATCAATAAATATTCGAATGTGCAATGGTTTTTGCTCGCTAACCACATTGTGTTTTACCGTATTTTCCAATAACAATTGCAACGAAAGCGGTACTACTTTGGCTTCCGGATTTATTGTTGTTTCCGGTAATTCATAAAACAAACTGTTCTCAAAACGCATTTTCAACAGATTCATATAGGTTTTTGCAAAAGACAATTCTTCAGCAACCGAAACCAATTCTTTGTCTTTTTGCTCCAATACATAACGGTATATTTTGGACAAAGAAGTAGTAAATCGTTGTGCATTCTCAGGGTTTTCTTCAATCAATGAACTCAATACATTCAAACTATTAAAAAGAAAGTGTGGATCGATTTGGTTTTTTAAGGTTTCAAACTTCGCATTGGCGGTTCCTGCGATGATTCTTTGCTGAATCACTTCGGTTTTTGAAGCTTGTTTCCACTTTACCATAAAGCTTCGGGCTTGCATAAAAACAGAAACTCCCAATGACAAAATGATGTAAAAAAGATGAATCCAAATCATCCTTTCATTAAAAAACTGATCCAAAGGCATTTTTTGTAAAATTATAAAAATGATATAATCTATGCCCAAAACCACCGGGATCGTATATAAAACGGTAACTAAAATTCCGTAATAAACTCGCAAATTCGTTTGCTCCAGCCAATCCCATTTTCTGTCAAGCAAATGATTTAAAAAACCATTCCCAAAACCTACACCAAAAGAATACAGACAGCTTAAGGAAAAAGTTATCAAGACATTTTGAATGCTGAAATTGTCTCCCAACAAAGCTGAAAAAATAACTGTGAAAACCATAGAAATCTTAAAACAAACAATCGTTCCATCTTTCAATTTAGTAAGTACATTTCCTTGATTTTCCATTTTCCGAATTTATTCTGATTTATTTACAATTTTTCTGAGCCTCTAATGCTCGATCCAATCCCCATTTTGGAGAAAAAGATGTTGCCGGTTTAAAAGTAGCAAAAAGTTCGATAGCTTTATCAACTTGTACACAAAGTGGTTTAGTATCAACTCCGGTCCATTTTGCTCCTCCTAATTGGTAATCTGCTTCACCAAAAACTGCTCTTGGATTATTAGGGTCTAAAGCTTTTGCTTTGGCGTAAGCCTCCATAACTTTAGATGAATATTTCATTGCGTTTGTCATTGGATCTATCACTACCCAAGCGGTGTAAATCAAACCTTGCATTACATACAACTCAGAGTTGTTTTGGTCTTTTATCATTTCTACATCCAAGGCATTCTGTGCTTTGGCAAGCAATGCATTGGCTTGGGCTTTGTCCTGAGTCCCAAAAGAAGTTGTAGTATTGACCAATGCTACATAGTAATTGGGCAACCAGCTGGTTTTGTCTGCGGCGGCAATGCGTTCAAACATATCCGAAGCTTCGGTGTTTTTTCCTTCTCCCCAAAGCTTAAAAGCCTTTTCCATTCCTTGTTCAAATTGTCCTTGAGCTGATGCAATTACAACTACTAATAATGCGATTGTGGTGATAATTTTTTTCATTTTGATTACTGTTAATGGTTACTGATTAGTTATTAAATTTGATATCTATTTTTGAATCTTTATTGATATTAAATTTGGCATCTTCATATTTTGGAGGCCCCATAAATCCTTTGGCGTCGTTGGAGCAGGCAAAATCTTCAGAGGGGATTCCCATCATATTTTTGTCCAATTTCCCATTGCTGTTTTCGTCCTGATAAGTAGAAATTCCATATTCTCCTTTTGGAATGCCAACAAAAGTAACAGTAGCACTGTTGTTTTTAATTTCGGAAGTAATGCTTTTGTAAATTGATTTCAAAAACGTTCCTTCTGAATTGTACAAACCTACTTTTACCACTCCTGTATTGTTTTTTAAACCCGAAACAGAAACAGTAAGATTGACATTTTGAGCAGACATTAGACTGCAAATAAAGAGTGCGATGGCGGTGATAATTTTTAACATGGTTTTGATTTTTTTGTTTGATTGATTTATAATTGAAACTCTTATTCTTTTATTCCTGAACAAATTTATATTGGTTGTAACGCTTTTAAAATTTAATAATACCGAACTGTTGATTTTGATGGATGAGTTGCGATTGAGTCGAAAGTTGTAAAGTCGTAAGCCATAAAGTCGAAAATAAATGCCTGCTTTTAAATTCCATACGCTATCATCCATTTTTAAACTTCTCAAACTTTAAACAATTAAACCTTTAAACGATTAAACCCTTTCTCTAAAGATTCTTCAACTGATTGTCTTTTTTGTTTTTGCTGATGGTCCAAAAGAAACCGACAAAAAAGAATCGGTCGGCAGCTGGTTTGATTGCACTTCTTCTGTACTCTCCATCGGCACTGGGCTGAATGGCATAATTGTATCCGTATATATTGTTGGCTCCCAAAACATTCGAAACCGAGAAATACAAAATCTTTTGGGTAGTTAATAAATACGCCCAGTTGAAACTCAAATCGTTGTATGATTTTGTTCTGGCATTCATAAATTCCGTTTCATTCGGATTGTTGTAGGGTCTTCCTGTTGCAAAAGAGTTAGTAAACCCTATTTGTGATTTCCAGTCGGTAATCCAATATTTTGTTACTATTGACAAACTATGATTGGCAACAAAACTAGGAGTTACCTGAGTCGGGAAATTTTTATACAATCGTTCGGTATCGATATAAGAATACGAAACCCAATATTCGAGATTCTTAATGGTTTTTCCATCTCTCCAAAACAAATCCAAGCCTTTGGCATATCCCGTTCCATTATTAGAAAAGACGGAATTGAATCCAATCGTTGGTCCATCAAAACGAACGAGATTGCTGTAATCCTTGTAATAGGCTTCGGCTCTAAAAGTTCTTCCCTCTTTGTAATACTGATAATTTAAAATGTAATGCGAGGCTTTCTCACTTTCAAATTGATTGTTTTTCGAAAACTTGATATAGTCAGAGCTTGGAGTTTGCGAAAAATCACCATAAGCAAAAGACAACTGACTGAATTGTGCTATTTTGTATGCAAATGAAATTCTTGGCGAAACAAAATTTTCATTCATCAAACTATTGGTTGAGGCACGAATTCCCACTTTGGCGGCAAGCTTTTTGGAAAAGAAAATATCAGCTTCTGTGTATAAAGCTCCAATGGTGTTGTCATAGCCATAATCAAACCTACTTCCTGCATTATGAGTAAAGTTTTCATCGTATTTGGTCACAAAATAATCGGCGCCAAACGATAGCTTAAAACGATTAGAGATGCTCTTTCTCAGTTTCAATTTCAAATTGGCGGCATTTTCTGCATTTTTCAATTCGTCCAAATCAATATCCGATTTCACTTGATTGTAACCATAACTCAAGCCGGCGGTGATATTCCAATTGGTTCCAAAAAAACCATTATAAGAAGAATTAAAATATACATTCTCGTTTTTGGAATCAACAGTGATTTTGTCAATCGAGTTGATATTCTCTTGTTTGATGACATATTGAGAAGCATCAAAAGCGGCATACATCTTAAAAATTCCTCTTTCAAAATTGTATCGGTAAACCATTTCTCCAGACAAAGCCTGTGGGGCACTTTCCCATTCTACATCTTGGGGTATAAGCGCTTGATAGGGAGATAAATTAATATAAGAAGTATTGATACTAAAAGAACTTTTGGCCCATTTTTGGGTGTTTCCAAGACCAACACCTACGGTCATCAACGAGATTTCAGTTTTGGCTTGATCGGGTTCGTCTATGGTATTCAAAAGCAAAACGCTAGATAATGCATCTCCATATTCAGCTGAATATCCACCTGTAGAAAAGGAAATACCACTGAAAAGGAAAGGAGAAAAACGGCTTCGAGTTGGCAAGTTATTGGGTGTTGCTCCGTAAGGCTGCGGCACTCGCATACCATCAACATAGGTTTGGGTTTCATTGGCTTCGCCTCCACGAACAAACAATCTCCCATCCTCGCCTACTCTTTGTGTACCCGGCAAAGATTGCAAAGCCGCCACAATATTTCCTGCCGAACCCGCAGTGGTAACAATATCCAAAGGCTTTAATACCGAAACCCGAGCTTTGCTACCAGAATCCAAAGAACCCGCCGTGATTACAACGGCATCGAGTGCATTGACATTATCCCTGAGTTTGATGGTTTGGTTTTTAAAGTTAGCGACATCTATTACCGTATTTGAAGTTTCATAAACAAGAAAACTCACTATTAGCATTTGGTTGCCGGTAGTGGAAGTTTCAAAAGAAAAATCTCCACTTTCAGAACTTGATGCACCGTCATAGCTTCCTTCAATATAAACATTGGCGCCAGCGATTGGATCTCCTTTTTCGTTGGTTATTTTACCCGAAATAGTGTTTTGAGAAAAAAGTGCAAAACTGAATAATAAACAAATGCTGGCGAATAAAACGGTTTTCATGATTTTGGTGATTTTGATGAAGCAAATGTCATCCAGAATAAAAAGGAAATGAAATTGTTCTGACCCAATTGCGGAAAATTAGGGATGAGTTGTATATTTCAAAATAAAGGACTACGTTTGGTATTCTAACATTATTTTTTAACATGAAAAAACTCCGCTACTTATTTTTTATTTTATTTGCAATTTCGTCATATGGACAAATCAATTTTGAAACTGGCTATTACACAAATAATACTAACATAAAGACTGAATGTCTGATTCGTAATGTTGGCTGGTATAAAAATCCAACAGAAATACAGTACAAACTGAATGAGAATGAAGTGGAAAAAATAGTAACAATCGCTGATATTAAAGAATTTGGTATAGAAAACTGCTGTAAATACAAGCGTTTCAAATTAAAAATAGACAGATCGTCAAGTGATGTCAATAACTTGAGCACTGAAAGAAATCCAATTTTCAATGAAGAAACCTTGCTTCTAAAAGTTTTGGTAGAAGGAGAAGCAAATCTGTATGAATATCAGGATGTAAACCTAGTTCGTTTTTATATTAGCACCGGGAATCATGAAACTGTTGAACAACTTGTTTTTAAGGAATACAAAAATGAAGATACTTCACAAATTGGCGAGAATAATTATTACAAACAACAGTTGCGAAATAATTTAAAATCAGATCAGTTAACACTTAGTGATTTTGAAAACATTACATATAAAAAAACAAAACTTGTCGATTTATTTGTAACATTCAACACAACCAAAGCCACTAAAACAACTATCCTGGAAACAAAAAAAGACAAATCTGCTATAAACCTTAAGGTAATTGCAGGTGTCAATGGGACACTTTTTACTTTTGGTAATAACTACAATGCTTTGACTGATTATACTTTTGGTACCAAACCGGTTTTTGTAATTGGTTTGGAGGTTGAAAACATTTTCCCATTCAACCAAAAAAAATGGTCCATATTTGCAGATCCAAACTTTCAGTCCTACAAACAAACCGAAATAAATAATTCAAATCAATCTATTCAGGCTGATTACACGTTTCTGGAATTGCCTTTTGGGGCACGTTATTATATGTTTTTAAATAAAAAATCACAATTATTTCTGGATGCCGGAATTGCTTTTTCTGTAACCTCAAAATCTACAATCCAATATTCTGGTACTGCTCTTGATATATCCAATACTTCCAATTTATTTACTGGTATAGGTTACAAAAGTGGCCGTTATGACATTGAATTACGATACAATTTCGGTCGAGGACTTTTGACAGCATATCAAAGTTGGAATTCCAACTATAGCTCAGTCGGTATTTTGTTGGGTTATAAAATACTGTAAAACATCTTATTACATTTATTTTTTAACCAAACAAAATTACTTATTTTGTATCTTAGCAATGAATTGAAAAAATCATTGTTATGTTAGAAAGTAAAAGAATATCGAATTTATATCAGTCCATTTATAATGGCAATCCATGGCTTGATGTTACTCTGGCAGACACTTTAAAAGATGTAAATGCCCAACAAGCATACAAGAAAGTTCACCCAAATTTGAACACAATCTGGGAAATTGTCAATCATATCATACTGTGGAGAAGGAATATTTTGGGTCGTGTACAAGGAGAAGAAATCACTACTCCTGACCATAATTATTTTGTGCCTGTTTTGGATTCATCTGAAGCTGCCTGGCAGCAATCCCTCCAAAATCTGGCAAAAACACAAGAACAATGGAATACATTTTTGGCCTATTTTGATGATGCCGATTTCGAAAGAATATACATTGATAACAATCATACCTATTATGAGCATATTCATGGTCTAATACATCATGATGTTTATCATTTGGGGCAAATTGTGATTCTCAAAAAATTGGTTTAATTCTAAAAAGTATTTAAATGAAAAAAAGTATTCTTTTGGCTGCATTTTTGTGCCTCACAACAATTGGATTTTCGCAGGAAACCACAGCTAAATATGATGAAAATTTAGCAAAATTCCTGAATGCAGATGAACGCGGCATGAAGCAGTACGTATTTTGCATTTTGAAAACCGGTAGCAACACGACTGCTACAGCAGAAGAAAAAAATAATCTTTTTAAAGGTCACATGGACAACATCTCCCGATTGGCAAAGGAAGGAAAACTTGTTTTAGCCGGACCATTTGAGAAAAACGACCGAAATTATAGAGGTCTTTACATCTTTAATGTTGCCACTATCGAAGAAGCCAAAGCCCTTGTTGCCACAGATCCAGCCGTAAAAGCGAATATTTTTGAAGTCGAATTGACCCCTTGGTACGGTACTGCGGCATTGCAGGAAATTCTGAAGATTCATGAAAAAATAGTAAAGCCCAAAATCTATTTTTTTTTTCAACAAAGACACACTCTATTACCTAAGAAATAGTCTAAAAAAATACTGCCTCTTTCAGCAAAACTTAGAAATGTTCCTTTGAAACCATAAAAGGAATTTTAGAAAATGATAGGGCTTTTCATACTTCCAAAGAAATGTATATGGAGCATATTTGGCAAAATGCAGATGATGAAAACGAAGTGCATTTTCTCTTTAGAATCAATTCTATAGCCAATACTAAAAAATTAATCATTAAATTACACAGCAAAACATTGGAACAAAACCCCGATGCCAATTTGCCTAACATGACCTATTTACAATGATTGCATTAAACAAAGTACACCACATTGCCTTAATTTGCGCTGATTATTCGAGATCAAAACATTTTTATATCGCTATTTTAGGATTGACCGTCATCCAGGAAATCTATCGCAAAGAACGAGATTCCTATAAATTGGATTTGGCACTCAACGGAAACTTTATACTTGAATTATTTTCTTTCCCAAATCCTCCAAAACGAGTTTCAGGCCCTGAAGCAGCAGGATTACGCCATTTGGCCTTTGAAGTAAATGATATCGAGGAAACAAGAAAGCACATTGTAGAACAAGGTTGCAATGCCGAAGCAATACGAATTGACGAATTTACTAAAAAGAGATTTTTCTTCACTGCCGACCCAGACAACACTCCGATAGAATTTTACGAGAAATAATCTGAAAATTACTGCTGTTAAAATCACAAAACAATGTTATTATAAGCAGGCATCTATTACAATTCCATTTTTCTTTCTTTAGCTTTGTAATCCTGAAAAAAAACAAAAAACGGACCTTTTTATCTAATTTGCAGGTTCATTACTCTAAAAATTAATTAGCCTATTTGGTTTAAATAAAGAAAATGATGCAAACAGTACGAAATTTTCAATTCCTAAAACTACAAAAGTTAGTTGTTGTTTCTATCCTGATTGGCTTTCTTTCGGCATTTCTGGGAGTTGCCTTAAAAAAACTAACCGAATATTACGAAGAAATATTTTCTCATAAGGCGGCAATAAATCCATTATATTATATTCTTTTCCCCATTTTTGGACTATCGGTCATCTATTTTCTAAGAGAATATCTCTTTAAGAAAAAAGAAAACAAAGGCATCAAGGAAATCTTTGAAAGTACCAATTCCAAATCACAGAATTTACCAAACTATAAAATTTCGTCCCATTTTATCAATGGATTATTGACCGTGATTTTCGGTGGTTCAACAGGTATCGAAGTTTCTACAGTTGTGGCATCGGCAACTATTGGCTCTGTAGCCCAAAGAAAACAAAATGTCTTCAAAGAATACAAAACCGAATTAATCTGTGCCGGGGTAGCTGCCGGAATTACGGCTTTATTCAGCAGTCCAATTGCGGGAATTCTTTTTGCCCTAGAAGTCATCTCCAGAAAAGTCACCCGGGCTTTTTTAGTTAGTAATCTGATAGCGGTTCTTACTGCATTTGGGCTAATTTTTCTATTAAAAGAAAAACCACTATTTACTGTTGTCATTACAACTTGGCACCTTAAAGCGATACCTTATTTTATCCTTCTTGGAATTTTGGCAGGATTTGTTTCTGTCTATTTAACGCGATGTGTGTTGTTTTTCAAAGATCAGTTTTCTAAAATAAAAACCCATTATTTTAAAATTATTATCGGTTCCAGTATTTTGAGCATCTCGCTACTTTTATTCCCACAACTTTATGGAGAAGGGTATCATGCTATCAAAGGACTGATAGTAAATCCAAACGAAATACAACTCACTTTGTCTATAGTCCTAACATTTATTGGAATCTTAGTTTTGAAACCCATAGTAACTTCGGCAACATTGGTCTCGGGTGGTGATGGCGGTGTTTTTGCTCCAAGTCTTTTTATTGGCGCCTTTTTGGGATTGTTGGTTGCTTTGGTTTTAAACACCTATTTTAATGCAAATGTTATTCCTATAAATTTCATTATTATTGGAATGGCAGCAGTATTGAGTGCCAGTATTCACGCGCCTTTTACATCCATTTTTCTGGTTTGCGGTTTGACGAATGATTACACTTTATTCGTTCCTATTTTAGTCGTTTGCCTGATTTCAAAATATACTGCAAAAACGATTTATCCTTTTACTGTTTATACCTACTCTCCTAGTTTAGCAAAATAACATTTCTCTTATGCCTGTTCAAAAAATAAAGCAAACGTATCGCAAAACAAAATACATCCTTTACAAAGAAACTTTAGTCGATTTTAAAGAGCAATTTTGGTCCTTTCTAGGTTCGTTTGTCGGAATCGGAATTTTGGCTTATATCCAGTCTATACATTTTAAAGGAAATGATGCGGTTTATTTAATTGGTTCTTTTGGAGCCTCGAGCGTATTGGTTTATGGTATTATTCAAAGTCCATTTTCGCAACCCCGAAACTTGGTTGGCGGACATTTAATCTCAGCCATAATTGGAGTTACCGTTCATAAATTAATTCCTGATATTATTTGGATAGCCGCTCCTTTGGCTGTATCATTTTCGATAATTTTTATGCAAATGACCAAGACCTTGCATCCGCCTGGAGGAGCAACTGCACTTATTGCCATTATTGGTTCCGATAAAATAAAAAGTTTAGGATATATGTATGTATTTTCACCTGTTCTAATAGGTGTTCTGATTTTACTTCTGACTGCTTTAATTTTTAACAATATGACTTCGAGCCGAAAGTATCCCAGTCATAACTTTTACCACAAACACTATCATAAAATTAGAAAGCGGTTAACTGGAAAGTCATAAACAGTCTTTTCGAGCCGAATAAAAATCTTTTCAACAAATCCCAATTCGTAAATATGAAATGAGCATCGCAATGAATTTGAAACAAATAGCAATGATGATATACGAATTACATATGACCGATAAAAAAACAATAAATATCAACATATAAAATCTAAAATTAAACTTTACATTTGCTCTTTCAATAAAACAAAGATTATGGTTTATAAATTCAGAGTTATTCTAGATGCCGAAGAAGACATTTTTAGAGACATAGCAATACTTGCGGAAGACACTTTAGAAGATTTACACAATGCTATTTTCAATTCATTTGGTTTTGACGGAATGGAAGTGGCTTCTTTCTATACTTGTGATGAAACCTGGAATCAGGAAGATGAGATTTCTATGTTTGATACAGGAGATGTTCCCGGAGAACAAAAAGTGATGAGCGATTATCAACTCTCAGATATTTTGGACAAGGAAAATACAAAAATTATTTATGTATACGATTTCATAAATATGTGGACATTTCTGGTAGAACTTGCCGCTGTTGAAGAGCAGGTAGCCGGAAATATGTATCCGGAAACTATATTTTCGCATGGAGAAATGCCAGACGAAGCCATGGAGAAAAACTTTGAAGCCGATATGCATGATGATATCTATGGAGAGTTTGAAGATGATTTAGACGAAGATGATTTAGACATGTTTGAAGGAGACGATAGTTTTGAGGACTATGGTTTTGAGGAGAATTGGAATTAAAACAATAAGAGAATAAGAATCAAGAGCCAAGAGTAAAGACCTTAATTCTGTCTTTTCTCTTGGCTCTTTCATCTATAAAATAAAAAATATGATCAACCTATACAACACCCACATCGAAACCCTTTCTATTCATCGAGTGGGAAACATCAGTCGTAATGAACCTCTTTTTTTATCAGAAGAGCCTTTTAAATTAAATGACGAAATTGTGCCTTTGATGAAAGAGTTCTTTTTTAAATCGTTTAAAGAAAAAGAAGAAAACTACTTTCAGTTTGCACATGAAGTAGATTTAGACTACAATGACATGTTTAAATTTGCAACCGAAATTTTTGCTAATCCAGCGAGTTTGCATGAGGCTTCCAAAAAGATTACCAAACACCTTTTTGAGCAATCCAATCACCCGCATATCAAAAACGGAGAAGTGTATGTAACCTATTTGACCAATGTAAGTATTGACAACAATATTGTAGATGCAATCGGTATTTTTAAAAGTGAAATTCAATCCGACTTTTTACAATTTGAAGAAAAAGGAACACAATTGGAAATGATATTGCAGCACGGTGTTAGTTTGAACAAACTGGACAAAGGTTGTTTGATTTTTAATTACAAAAAAGAAGAGGGCTATAAAATCCTTTCTGTTGACAGTAATCGTTACGATGCCAGATATTGGTTGGAACATTTCTTGTCTGTTGATGCTTTTGAGGATGAAAATTTCATCACCAAAAAATACTTGAAATTCTGTCAAGGATTTGCCAAAGATGTTGTTTTTCCTGCCGAAGACAAGAAAGAAGAAGTTATGTTTATGAATCGTTCTGTAAATTATTTTGCAAAAAACGATCAATTTGAAGAAACCAATTTCCTGAATGAAGTTTTGGATAATCCCGATTTGATTCCAGAATTTAAGAATTACAAGGTAGATAAAGGTGAAAAATACAGTATCGAAGACGTAACCTCTTTCCCGATTGCCAATGCTGCTGTAAGCGATGCTCGAAAATCAATAAAAAACGTAATCAATTTAGATACACACATTCAAATCAAAATGGATTTCATTAATCCGGAAAGTGCCGAAAAATTTGTGGAAAAAGGATGGGACGAAGAAAAACAAATGTATTACTATTTGGTTTATTTCAATAAAGAAGAGAAAAGTTAGTATTCTGTTTAAATTGTCAAAATCCAAATTTCAAAAAAAAATATAATCTCCAACTGTTTAGACAGTTGGAGATTTTTTTTAACAAAAACTTAAAAATTAATAAAATAAAAACACTTTTGTAAGATTAAAGATATTTTTTAAAAAAATTAGTGCATTTCATCGGATTTATTTGATTGATAATTGATTTTATTATACGTTTGTCAAAATATTAACCCCCACACAATGAGCTTTTTAGAAATTACCTCAAAATTCGTTAGTAAAAAGACAATTTGTTCTATTATCGGACATAAAATAGTGACTGTTAGAAATGTAACTGGTCATTTTAAAGAGTACAAATGTACCTGTTGTGAAGTTGAATTAACGAATGATTTACAAGACAGAAAAACATTCCTTACTCCAGAACTTAAAGCAATCAACGAAACCTTATTGGATCATTATAGAAGAAGACAACTTTCTTTGTAAGATTTTTTTAAAATAAATTTTAAAATCCCGGTTTAAACAAATTGGTGGTATTGAAATTTCGAGTAAGAAATTCAAAAGCAGCACTCAATAAACTGCCCATGGACTTTGCGTTTTTAAAATTAATATCGTTGGTATAGCGGTACAATTCCATTTGTAGATGTTTCAAATTTTCTTCTGTAGAAATAACATCATTTGCCATAATTTTCATTAATATTTTAATTCTACTTTCGGCAGAATTTATTCTTTTGGCCAGAGCAGAACGCTCCTCGTTTTTGTATTGCTCAACCGATGTGTTTTGCAATTTATCTTTTACAATTTTTATCATCGGATAATTTTCCTTGAAAAATTGCGGACGGTACACCTTAAAATTTCCTTCATAACATTGTTGATCAAAATCAATTGGCCTTATTTTATAAACCACTTGATCAAAATCGTGAATTGGAATAACTACATAATTATAGGATCTCATATCACCCAACAAACGGATCATACAGCGCTCGTTGAACTTCACAAACTCTTTGGCAATTTGAGCTTTTTCTATTTCAGTACATTTATTGAGTAACGATTGCATAAAAACATCTCCGGGAATTCCCGTAATATGCTCCTCAATCAAAGTATCCTTAAATACCAGAAAATTAATTTTATATGGTGATAATAAATGCTCCAATTCTAAACCATAAACCCTGGAAGCATCTGCTTTTTTGATATAAAAATAAGTGTAATTATCATTCAAAATATTTCTAACTTTTATTCGAAATGGCTTAGAATTACCAAAAGTACAATAGTCTATTGCATCAATATTCAAGAATTTAAGAATATCGGTATTCCCATCAGAATACAATAGAGAATACACTCTTTTTAAATTCAAATCAATTTCATCCCTTTCAAATTCATTATAATACACCCGAATCCACAAAGTATCTTTGTCGTTTTTGTCAAAAACACTTATTGCCCCAGAAAAACGTAATAAATCATCATAAATAATAGGCTCTTTTGACACAAGATCAAAACGTTCTAAATAATTCATAAGTGAGTTATTTATAGGATAACACGGTTTTTTTAAAAACATTAAGGGTTGCTCACTCATTTTAGTCAGATTTGATACAAATTTACATTAAATAATTTCAAGAATTATAAAAAACAGAATTGGTATATCGCCAAAATACAATAAAAAAACTTACTTTTTAAAATCAAATTTTCATAAAAAAAAACTAAAAATCTATTGGTTCAAATACCCAAAAGATCGAATTTATATCAAATTCATATTGATATGTAAGTTTTATAACATAAAAAAAAATAAAGACAATAAAAAATTCACTATATTTGATTTAAGGTATGACTCTCATTAACTAAATTATAGCAAAATAGCAATTAATGAAAAACAAGCTAGAGCATTATATCGAAGCGGCAAAATATGCTAAAATTGGACTTTGGGAGATTGATCTTTTGACCAATGTCTCTTATTGGGATGATGTTACCAAATCAATACATGAAGTAGAAGATGATTTTGTTGTCACTGTTGAAAATGGAATTAATTTCTATCGTGAAGGAGCAAACAGGACAAAGATCATAAATCTTGTTGAAAATGCAATCCAAAAAGGGATACCTTACAAAGGTACATTTGAAATTCTCACCGCAAAAAACAATACTCGTTTTATAGAAACTATTGGACATATTGTATATAAAGATGGAAAAATCATAAAAGTAAGAGGTACTATTCAAGATATTACAAAAGAGCAAAACTTAATTAATGATCTTCAACTAAATATCGATAAATTATATTCCATTTTTTCCAGTGCAAACGATGCTATTTTAATAATTGACGCCTCTAATGGAATTATAACAGACTGCAACTCCAGATTAACTGATCTTTCAGGTTACAGTGATTCTGAATTAATAGGAAGTCATAAATCAATTCTATTCCCACAAAAATACTGGGAAGAAATTAAATTTTTTCTTCATCAACATACCGATGAAGGGGTCTACAAAGTACAAGAAACCTTTTTGAAAACCAAAAACGGAATCGTAATACCAATAGAAATGGCTTCTGGAAAGAAATTTCAAATTGATGATAAGATTTATTTAGTTTCGTTTTTTAGAGATATCAGCGAAAGAAAAAAAAATGAAGAACGGATGCAAATGCTATTACTTGCTGCATCTGGGACATCTGACACTGTTTTAATTGCAGACGCTCAAGGGCTTAGCATTTGGGCAAACAATGCATATCTGGAATTAACAGGACTCACTATGGAACAAATAGTGGGACACAAAGCAGGTTATTTGTCTAAAGGAAAAAAGACAGATAAGATTACTACTGACAGAATGAGAGAAGCTATTCTAGCTAAACAAAGTTTTAATACGACTATTCTAAATTATAACCAAAAAAAGGAAGAATATTGGTTTGAATTGAATATTACACCCGTTTTTGATAGTGAAAATAATTTACTGAATTTTGTTGGAGTTGGAAGAGATGTTACACTTAGAAAAGAAAAAGAAATCGAACTCAAACGTCTTCTTGATTTAACAATTGATCAAAACAACCGGCTTTTTAATTTTTCGCATATTGTTTCCCATAATATTCGTTCGCACTCGAGTAATTTAACAATGCTTATAGATGTGATAGAAAACGAAGAAGATCCCAATGAGAAAATAAAGTATATAAGCATGCTCAAAGGTGCAACAGAAAAACTGGAAGAAACAATAAGGTACTTAAACGAAATTATCACGATTCAACAAAATTCTAATATCAAAAAAACAAAAGTCTTTTTAAGAGAAGAAATCAAAAAAACAAATAATGCTTTGAATTTGACCATCAATAAAAGTCAAATCACTATTATCAACACCATTCCTGAAGATCTAATTATCAGCGTTATACCAGCTTATCTGGATAGCATTTTATTAAATTTATTGACAAATGCCATAAAATATAAATCCCCAAAACGAAAAGCCTTTTTAAAAATCAGTCATAAAATTGAGGAAACATGTACTGTTATTTCATTTGAAGATAATGGTTTAGGGATCGATTTAGATAAATACGGGAAAAAAGTTTTTGGCATGTATAAAACTTTTCATGGCAATCATGACGCATTGGGCATTGGATTATTTATTACCAAAAACCAAATTGAAGCAATGGGTGGTAAGATTGAAATAGAAAGCATTGAAGACGTGGGTTCTACTTTCAAAATTTATTTAAACGAAAAATAAATAGCTCCAAATTGAATTATTAAAATCAATTTTTAATTCTAAGTAACAAATTTCGCTTTTATTCGTCCTACTTAAAATTAAAAATCAAACCAAATTGGAAACAATACTTAAAATTCAAAACCTCAATAAACGTTATGGCAGTGTTCAGGCCTTAAAAAATGTTTCATTAGAAATAAAAAAAGGCAATGTTTACGGGATTCTTGGTCCCAATGGAAGCGGAAAATCTACAACCTTGGGCATTGTACTCAATGTGGTCAATAAGTCATCGGGAGAATACAGTTGGTTTGGCGGTAACCTGCAAACGCACGAAGCATTGAAAAAAGTAGGAGCCATCATTGAAAGACCCAACTTTTATCCTTACATGACCGCTCAAGAAAACCTAAAACTGGTTTGTAAAATAAAAAATATCAATTACTCAAAAATCCCTGAGAAGTTAGAATTAGTAGGTTTAAACGACAGAAAAGACAGTAAGTTCAGTACTTTTTCATTGGGGATGAAACAACGCCTTGCCATTGCATCTGCCCTACTGAATGATCCAGAAATCTTAATTCTGGATGAACCCACCAATGGATTGGATCCACAGGGAATTCATCAAATACGAGATATAATCAAACAAATCGCAGCAAAAGGAACTACCATTTTACTGGCTTCTCATTTATTGGACGAAGTGGAGAAAGTATGTACCCATGTTTTGGTTTTAAGAAAAGGTGAAGTACTCTATTCTGGTTCTGTAGATGGCATTTCTGCCAATGAAGGTTTCTTCGAATTGCAGACAGACGATATCGAACATTTAATTCAGGTACTGAATACCCACCCCGCTATTGAAAAAATGACTAAATCTGAAGGAAAACTTTTGGTGTATTTAAAAACAAATTTAGAGTCAAAAGATTTGAATCAGTTTCTGTTTTCAAATAACATTTGTCTAAGTCATTTAGTAAAACGCAAAAACAGTCTGGAAGAGCAATTTTTGGAATTAACCAAGAATCAATAACAAAATTCAATAGCAATAGCAATTTCAAATCTTTCCTGATAGCAATCGGGACTGAAATCTAAAATTAAAAACATGAAACGATTACTCTCTATAGAATTACAAAAAATTTGGTTAAACAAAGCCAGTCGTGTACTGACTTTAACTTATTTTATATTACTTTCTTTTATCGCTTTGATAGCTTCTATCAAGTTTAACATTGGCAATATTCATTTTCAGGTGGCTGAAATGGGCATCTTTAATTTCCCTTATATCTGGCATTTCAACACGTATATTGCAGCCATTTTGAAATTCTTTTTGGCGATAGTTATCGTTTCGATGATGGCCAATGAATACAGCTATGGCACATTAAAACAAAATTTAATTGACGGATTGAGCAAGAAAGAATTCATACTTTCAAAATTCGTTACTATAGTATTATTTTCATTGTGTTCTACTGTATTTGTTTTTGTGATGACTCTAATTCTAGGATATAGTTTTTCCTCTTATACAGAAATTGCAATTGTTTTTTCTGATCTGGAATATATTTTGGCCTTTTTTGTAAAACTGGTTGGATTTTTCTCTTTCTGTTTGTTCTTGGGAATACTCGTAAAACGATCTGCATTTGCATTGGGATTTTTATTGGTTTGGGATATTATTGAAGCAATTGGAAAAGGTATTTTGACTTTTAGAATTTTTCCTGATAGTAACACTGCAAGTTACATTACCCAATTTTTTCCTTTAGAAGCGATGTCAAATCTAATCTCAGAACCCTTTACAAGATTGTCATTAGTAAAAACTATTGGAACCCAAATGGGTGTTGAAAATTTGAAAGACTATAGCGTTTCATTTTCAGCAACTGCAATTGTTTTGTGCTGGACTGTAATTTTCCTTTTCCTATCGTACCGAATATTAAAAAATAGGGATTTATAGTATATTTGTATGCTATGAATGGTATTAAAAAAAATCTTTTTTTTGTTCTCTGCTTTTGCTCATCAATTGCAACTGCGCAGTTTATTGCAGTAGACGACACCAAAACTGCCCAACAACTCATAGAGAATATTTTGGTCAATAGCAGTTGTGCTAACGTTTCTAACTTTAGTGCAAACGGTGACACATTTACAACTGGGCAAAATAGTTATGGTTATTTTAATTCCAATAGCAGTAGTTTTCCTTTTACCGAAGGAATAGTATTGAGTACATCCAGCAGTAAAAATTCAATAGGCCCTTATCAAAGCAACAAAGATGGTGGCGGAAATACGTTGTGGCTGGGCGATAGTGATTTGGACCAAACATTGGGAATAAAAAGCATAAATGCAACTGTACTCGAATTTGATTTTGTGCCTTTAACCAATTTTGTTAGCTTCAATTATATTTTTGCTTCGAATGAATACCAATCCTATTTTCCTTGTGAATTCTCCGATGGTTTTGCTTTTCTGATTAAGGAAAAAGGGAGCGCTGACAGTTATACGAATATTGCTGTTCTATCGGGAACGACGATTCCGGTCTCTTCAAAAAATGTACATCCAATCACAAACTCGGTTGTAGACAATCAAAATATTACCCATGCTGGCTGTCCTGCCATAAATGAATCTTATTTTAATGGATTTAATAACGCTACAAGCCCAGTAAATTTTAGCGCACAAACTATTAAATTAAAAGCGCAGGCCGATGTGATCATTGGAAAAACCTATCATATAAAATTGGTAATTGCCGATGATAAAGCACAATATTTTGACTCAGCCGTATTTCTGGAAGCGGGAAGCTTTTCGGCAAAATTAGATTTGGGTCCTGATCGTTCTCAGGCAAGCAATAATTCAATTTGTTATGGAGAAAGCTTTACTATTGACACCAAACTTCCTGCAACTTATACTTACGAATGGTTTAAAGATGGCTCTACGATTCCAATTCCAGGTGAAACAAAACCAACGCTAACTATAACAGGAGCTGGCATCTACAAAGTAAAAGTTATTTTATCTCCTTCTACCTGTAAAGCCGAAGATGAGATAAAAATAGAATATGCTCCTCAAATCGTTTTAAATAACACAACCTTATCCCAATGTGATGATGATGGTGATGGAGTAGCTGTTTTTGATTTGACCAAAGTGGACAATATCATTAAAAACAACGATACTAGCCTCTCGAAAGTGATTTATTATACCTCATTAGGAGATGCTCAGGGAAATAGTAACCCAATTTTGAATCCAACTACTTTTAAAAACACAACAATCAATCAAATCCTTTATGCCAAAGTGAATAACACTTTTGGTTGCAGTAATTATGCACAACTGAATTTGTCCATTTCAAACAATACTATTGCAATTCAAAATCCAATAAAAACTTGTGACAATGACGCCAATCAAGATGGATTTACACAGTTTGACTTAAATAATATGGTAACGCCTCAAGTGATTAATGGATTGGTTCCTGGTTTAAAAGTTGAGTATTATTTTAACCAAACTGATGCCATTGACCAAAAGAATCAATTGCCGAATAGTTACACTAATATTATTCCAAATCAGCAAACTATTTATGCCCGAATTGTAAATGGTTCTGATTGCTATAAAATTACACCCGAAACACTAATTGTAAACACTTTTGACCCTCCCAATTTTCAAGAGGAAACTGTTTATTTATGCAATGGATCTAATAAAAACTTAGTCATTGAAAATGGCTTTTCTAGTTATTTGTGGAGTAATGGTGACACGACAAATACATTGAACGTTAAAACTCCTGGAAATTATTCGGTAACAGTAACTGATACGAACGGTTGCCAAAAAATGAAAAAAATCATCGTGAAATCATCCGGGATTGGTTCCATTACCAATGCAACTGTTACTGATTTTTCCGGATCCGAAAACACAATTTCAATTTCATATTCTGGTGATGGAGTTTACGAATTTTCATTAGACGGAAATTACTACCAAGATAGTCCATTGTTTACAAACATAAATCCTGGTATTTATTTTGCAACTATCAGGGATAAAAATGGTTGTGGGGCTACTACTCCATATCCAGTTTATGTGCTTGATTACCCTCGATTTTTCTCCCCAAATAATGATGGTTTTAATGATACTTGGAAAATAAAAAATCTTGATATTCTGCCAAAATCTACCATTACGATTTTTGATCGTTATGGTAAATTATTAAAAGAATTGAATTCAAGCAATATTGGCTGGAATGGCACATTAAATGGAATTACACTACCCGCAGATGATTATTGGTTTATACTGTCGTTTGTAGATGGAAAGCAAATAAAAGGGCATTTTTCATTAAAAAGATAGTCTTATTTGTTATTTTTATCAAATGAAAAAAGTCTTATTCATTATACTTTTCTTTTTTTCGATAAACAGCTTTGCTCAGTTTAGCAAAACCCATTATATCCCGCCATTAATCTCCTCTACTGGACTGGTTGAAGATCAATATTTATACATTTCTACACCCAGTCTAAAAAATGTAACTTTCAAAATAATTGCAAATGGGGGAAGCGTTCAATATGGAACTGTCAATAGCACAAATCCTTATAGATATGATATTGGATCAGGAGACAACACCCAATTATTCACTCCTACGACCGGAATTATAAAAAACAAAGGTTATATTATTGAAGCCGAAGATTTGATTTATGTCAGTGCCAGAGTCAATGCCGGAATCAATAATAATGGAGGTTATAATCATGCAGGTGGCCTTGTATCTAAAGGCAATAGCGCGTTAGGAACAATTTTTAGATTAGGCGCTATGCTCAATCCTCTTTTTGACACTTCATTGTTAAACTTTGCTTCTGTACTTGCTACCGAAAACGGAACAAAAATAACTATTTCAAACCTTCAAAACGGAACCAGACTTTTGGATGGATCGGTAATTTCTGGACCAATCACAGTAATATTAAATAAAAATGAAAGTTACATTCTTGCATTGGAAAATTATGATGATGGAAGTAGTGTTTCTAACAGTTCTAAAATAATTGGAGCATTGGTAACTTCCGATAAACCGGTTGTTGTCAATTCTGGTTCTTTTGGCGGAAGCAATAGCATAGTGACACGCGCAAATCAAGATGGAGTTCAAAGTCCTACTGGAAGAGACGTAGGTTTTGACCAAATAGTTTCATTAGAAAAAACCGGGAAAGAATATGTTTTTGTAAAAGGAATTGGAACTGATGAATTGGAGCGCGTTCTATTAGTTGCTCATTCTGATCAAACACAAATTTTTCTCAATGGCAGTTCTGCCCCCTTTAAAATACTCAATAAAGGTGAATATATTGCCTTGGATGGAAGCCAATTCATCAATGGGAATATGTATATAACTGCTACCGAAAATATATTTGCCTACCAAAGTATTGGCGGATCCGATTCACCCGCCAATCAAAACTTATTTTTTGTTCCCCCAATAAATTGTTCAACACCAAATACGGTTGACAACATTCCTTTAATACAATCCATTGGGAACACCACATTTGATGGTGTTATAAATATTGTTACAGAATCAGGAGCAAATGTTTTACTAAACAACAATCCAATTACTTCGCCGCCTATTGCTATTATAGGAAATCCAAAATTCGTACGATATACTGAATATGGTTTGTCTGGAAATATATCGGTAAAATCAACCAAACAAGTTTATGTGTCTTATTTTGGTACTAATGGAGCTGCAACCTATGGAGGCTATTATTCCGGTTTTGATTTAAAACCTGAAATTGTATCCGACAAAACATCGGTCGAAAATTCCCCCTGTATTCCAAACGTATCATTGAAAATCAATTCATTATCTTCTTATGATACTTTTCAATGGTACAAAAATGATATTGCAATTTCATCTGCAACCAATAATAATTATACACCGACGCAGCCTGGTTTTTATCAGGTAAAAGGAAGTATATCGGGTTGTTTGAGTGATGTTTTCTCGGATAAAATCCCAGTGAGTGAGTGCCCAACAAATTATGATAACGATTTAGCAAATGACAATATCGACATTGATTACGACAATGATGGAATCTTAAATTGTACAGAATCGTATGGTGATCAAGCATTAAACATTGCCAATTTAAGCTCGGGTATTGTAACAACAGGAACCTACTCAAATTCATTTTCTGGTTTCATTACCAACACTACACCCGCAGCTACTATTCCTTTTGCAGGAAATGCAGATGGTAGTTTTGTAACCGAAGTTTTGGCAGGAAAAGGATTTTCAGTAACTTACAATTTAAATTTCATTAAACCCATAAACATTAGTTTGGAATATGTTTCTGCGGCAAACTCAACCGATTTATTAAATACCGATTCCGAATATAGTATCAATTCAGACATTGACAAAACAATTACAGTTTTGAACCCAACCAATCAGTTGCTGATTGACACCAATTACGATGGAATTTATGAAAGCGGTGTTACTCAATTTTCGTCTTTCGAAATTCGTTTCAGATTGAATGGAAGTATTCCTTTACCAGCAGGAACTGGTACTTTTAAATTTCAATCGTTTCAAACCAAATCTTTAAAAATAACCCACAAAAATCTCTTGGATTCTGCAGCCAACAAAGCGACCTTCAGACTTGTTGCCACTTGTATTCCAAAAGATTCCGATAATGACGGAATCCCGGACCAATTGGATGCAGACTCGGATAACGATGGCATAACAGACCTTATTGAGAGCCAAAAATCACCAAAAATATTATCCAATATTGATAGTAATCTAAATGGACTCGATGATATTTTCGAACCCATAACAATCACAATTGACACTGATAATGACGGTGTTTCAGATTATCTAGATCTGGATAGTGACAATGATGGAATCTATGATTTGGTCGAATCTGGCAGTAATACTGCAGATGGTAATAAAAATGGAATTCTCGACGCAACTGCTTATGGAACTAACGGACTTGCAGATGCTTTGGAAACTGCTCCAGATAATGGAATTCTAAACTATACCGTTTCGGATACCGATGCTGATGGTATAATGAATGCTTCCGAAACTGACAGCGACAATGACTTTTGCAACGATGTTATTGAAGCTGGTTTTACAGACCCCAATTTTGACGGACAGCTAGGAACAAATCCCGTTACTGTTAACGCAAACGGAGTCGTAACCAGTAAAACCGATGGTTATACCACACCAAACGGTAATTATAGTATTGCCAATCCAATCCTTGTAACCAAACAACCCGCAAATCAATCTATTTGTGAATTACAAAATACCACTTTTAGTATTGAATCCAATGCTGATACTTTCCTTTGGCAACTATCTTCAGATGGAGGTAATACCTGGAATTCAATTATAGACAATGCCATTTATTCTGGAGCCAAAACTGCATCATTACTCGTAACCAAAGTAAATGCAACAATGAATGGATATCAATATCGTATTCTTTTAGACAAAAATAATAATGCTTGTGGCTTGACCTCTGTTGTTGCTGTATTGACTGTTTTTGCTTTACCTGTTTTAAATTCCCCAATTACATTAGTACAATGTGATGATGATACTGATGGAATATCCAATTTTAATGTCGCCGAGAAAAACAGTTTCGTTTCTTCCAATTATACTAACGAAATTTTTTTCTATTACACTACTTTGGCTGGAGCAAACACAAAAGATGCAGCTACACTCATCACAAATCCTATCGCTTATACAAGTTCTAATAAAAGTATTTGGACAAGAGTTGAAAACTCAAATGGTTGTTTTAGTGTAGCCCAATTAGATCTTGTCGTTTCAACAACTCAAATCAATTCTTCTTTCAATAAAGTTTTTGAAGTTTGTGATGATTTTATAGATGCCACCAATGATGACAAAGACGGAATCGCCACGTTTGATTTCAGCAGTATAGCAGCCGATATTCAAGTTTTACTGCCAGGTTCAAGTGCAAACTATACTATAAAATACTATGCAAATGAAGCCGATGCCTTAGCGGAAAGCAATGCCATTCCGAATCCATCCAATTATAGAAATACGACTCCCAATCAACAAGATATTTGGGTAAGAGTAGAAAGCAATCTCGACAATGCCTGCTTTGGACTAGGCTCTTATATCACACTTCAGGTCAATCCAAAACCAAATATTGACACCAACGATAATCAAAATGCTAATGAATTAGTTTGTTCCAATTTACCAAACTTTTTTGTTAAACTGGATGCTGGAATTATTGGCAATACTCCAACTAGTGATTACAGCTATGTTTGGTCCAAAAACGGAAGCATTATTCCAAACGAAAATAATTACATCTTAAATGTCAATGAAGAAGGGATATATACTGTAACTGTTTCAACAACTAAAGGCTGCGACAGAACCCGAACAATAACCGTAACGGCATCTGATATTGCACATCTCGACTCGGTTACTATATCTGATTTATCCGAATCAAATACTGTCACTGCTAACGTTTCAGGTCAAGGAGATTACGAATACAGCATTGATTTGCCCAACGGACCTTTTCAAGAATCCAATTTTTTTGACAACATTTCCGCAGGAATACACGACCTCTACATTCGAGACAAAAATGGATGCGGAACATTCTCAAAAACAATCGCAGTACTTGGAATCCCTAAATTTTTTACTCCAAACAATGATGGTTACAATGATTATTGGAATATAAAAGGAGCCAATGAAACGTTTAATAACGGAGCAAAAATTCTAATATTTGACCGCTTTGGAAAACTTATCAAACAAGTTCTTGCCTCAAGCAATGGTTGGGATGGGACTTTTATAGGTAACCCAATGCCTGCTGATGATTATTGGTACACTATTAAACTGGAAGATGGCAGAGAAGCTAAGGGACATTTTTCGCTGAAAAGATAAATCATAAAAGGTTTAACTTTCTAAATTCTTTGGGAGTTAAACCTTTTTTATTCATAAATACCCGATTGAAATAACTTAAAGTCTCAAACCCACATTCAAAAGCAATGACATTTATAGGTTTGTCTGATTGCAATAATAATTGGCAACTTCGAGTGATCCGAATTTCATTCAAATAATCCGAAAAAGTTTTTCCTGTAGCTTTTTTAAAAAACTTGCAAAAATTACTTTCCGTCAAATGAATTAGGGCTGCCACTTGTTTTAAACCTATTTTATTCGAAAAATTATTTTCCAAAAAAACACAAACCGTATTGATTCTATTTTCACTTTCAGTTGAGTAAACCGACTGAAAATAATTGGTACACAAAACTTCTTGTTCACAGTTTGTCAATTGATTTAAAACCACCATTAAATTTAGTATTCTATCAAAACCTGCAGAATGAACAAGCTTTAATAATTTCCTTTTGACTTCAATATTCTCAGCCGGAAAGAATAATCCTTTCTTAGACTGCTCCAGCATTTTTTTTAATGCAGCACTTTCTTCAAACCCTAAAAATGGTGTTATAAAGGAAGTTGAAAATTGAATCACAACAGCATCAAAATTCTCTTCGTTACTTGATTTTCCAACCCAAGTATGAGGCAAATTAGAACCCGATAAAACTAAATCACCATCAGCAAATGTTTCATGACTATTTCCTACTAATCGATAACCATTCCCTTTTAAAATATACGTCAATTCAAATTCTGGATGATAATGCAACTTAAACTCAAAAAATGGAATTTGAAAGCGATACGCATAAAAACTAGTTACTTCTTGATGAGACCTCATATCTTCTAAAACGGCTTTCATAAACTATATACTCAAAATAACATCAAAAATACTAAATAAAAATTCAATATAGTCTTATAATTTGACAATTCAGTAATAAATTAATTTGTAAAAACGAGTTAATTTTGAATAAAAATAATTTAAAAATGAAGTACATACTATTAATTTTCAACTTACTAACCATGAGTTTTATGAATGCTCAAGAAAAAAAAATAGAAAAATATCAATTATTACCTTTTGGCAGCATAAAACCTAACGGTTGGATTAAAGTACAAATGCAAAAAGATGTAAATGGATTTGTTGGTAATTTGGACCAACTCGTTCCGGATTTAATAAACGACCCCATTTATGGTTCTGGAAGATTGCAAAAACACAGTAAATCCAAAGAATTAGGCAATCTCAAAGAAGGTGATGCCGAAGGAAGTGAACAATACATGTGGTGGAATAGCGAAACCCAATCGAATTGGTGGGATGGCTACATCCGTAATGTAATACTTCTTGACGACAAAGCTGGTTTGGAAAAAGTAAAAAAATACGTTTACAGTATATTAGCTACTCAAGATCCTGATGGCTATTTGGGTATTTATGACGACGAATTACGTTATAAATTCAATTCCGAAAACGGAGAACTTTGGTCAAAGACTACATTATACAGAGGGCTACTCGCCTATTATGAATATTCAAAAGACAAAAAAGTATGGGACGCATTGGTCAAAGCAGTTGATAATGTGATGCAAAATTATCCTATAAATGCTTCGAGTCCTTTTTCTTCTGGAGAGAAATTCAACGGTGGTGTTTCGCACGGACTAACTTTTACAGATGTTTTAGATAAAATGTATCAAATTACTGGAGATAAAAAATACGCAGAATACGCTTTGTTTTTATATCAAGACTTCTCTAAAACGTATCAATCTGAAAAAGATGTACAATTGACCAATATTTTAAATCCAAATTACAAATTGCAATCGCATGGCGTACACACCTTCGAACATCTACGTCCTTTGATTGTGGCAGCTTATGCAACCAAAAATGTAGAATTACAAAAAGCATTGGCAATTTATATTCAACGTTTGGAAAACGCAACAACCATTACTGGTGGCCCAATTGGAGACGAATGGATTGCAGAAAGAATTCCAAATGCCACTCGTACTGGTTATGAATATTGCTCTATACACGAATTGTTGGACAGTTACACCGTCCTATTACAAAAGTTAGGTCAAGCAAAAACTGCCGATGAAATTGAAACCATATTTTACAATGCTGCTCAAGGTAGCCGAGATACCAAACACTCTTGTATTGCGTACCTCAAAACCGACAATTCTTTTGAAATGTTAGGTACCAAAAACGGAGAAATTGAGCCCGATCGCAAACAAACTCGTTATAAGTATTCACCCGCACACCAAGATGTTGCGGTATGTTGCAATCCCAATGCGGGAAGAATTACACCTTATTTTATTGAAAAATCTTGGTTGAAAGAGGGGAACAATACTTTGGTAGCTGCCATTCTTTCTCCAAATATAGTAGAAACAACGATTGAAAATAACCCCATTCGAATTGAAGAAATCACCGAATATCCGTTTAAAAATAAGTTTGTTTTTAAAATTCAAAATTCAAAAAACAGTAACTTTAAACTGAAAATCAGAAAACCCGTTTGGGCAACCCATATAAAAACCACAGAGAAATTTACTCTAGAAAATGGATTCATCGTTTTAGATAGAAAATTTGCCAAAGAAGACCAAGTTACAATTGAGTTCAAAGCTTCAATCATTGTAAAAGAAGACGCCAATAATGAAAAATATTTCACTTATGGAGCACAAGTTTTTGCAAAACCAATTGCGGCTATCGAACATAAAGGAAAAATATACAAAGGAGATTTTTATGATGTAACCTATAGTCCGATAGAAAATACAAAATATCAATTCATTGAAAATAACAATGCAAAATTTGAGAATGATAAAATCAACGTAACCTTAAAAAACACTACTACCAATCAATTAGAAAATGTTGTTTTAGTTCCTTTTGGACAAACTGTATTAAGACAGGTTTCTTTTTAATCACCAATATTTTAAATCGAGGTTCACAATTTAATAAATAAAGCCATTTAATTACTAACGAATAAATTTTAAATAAATGAAAAAATTTGTAATTCTATTTTTAATGATAACCAATTGCATAAACGCACAAATCAGCCGCCTAGAACCTGGAAATTGGTGGGTTGGAATGAAACTAAATCAAATAACCCTTTTGGTTTACGGAACCGATATTCAAAATTTGGAACCTGAAATAAAATACCAAGGAGTACAGATTATAAAAACTGAAAAGGTAGAAAATCCAAATTATTTGTTTGTTACTATAAATATTAATCCACAAACTCTTGCTGGAACTGCCAAAATAAATTTCAAAAAAAACAACAAAACTATAGTCACTAAAGATTTTCCATTGCTGGCAAGAGAAAACAATAGCGCAAACAGATTAAGTTTTTCTCCAAAAGATGCTATTTTATTAATTATGCCTGATCGTTTTGCAAATGGTGACCCAAAAAATGACAACACTCCAGAAAGTCTAGAAAAAGCCAATCGAAATGACGAAAGTGGCAGGCACGGTGGAGACATACAGGGAATCATCAATAACTTAGATTACATTCAATCCTTAGGATTTACCCAAATATGGAATACTCCTATTATAGAAAATAACATGCCCAATTATTCCTATCACGGGTATGCTGCCACTGATTTTTACAAAATAGACAGTCGTTATGGCACCAATGAACAATTTAAGAAATTGGTTGAAGAAGCCAAAAAAAGAAACATTGGTGTAATTTGGGACGTAGTTCTCAATCATTGTGGCTCCGAATATTATTTTGTCAAAGATTTACCTATGAAAGACTGGCTTAATTTTCAGGAAACCAAAACAAGAACAAATCATATTAAATCTACTTTGTTAGACCCTTACGCAACAGAACAAGATAGAATTGGTTATACGGATGGCTGGTTTGATACTTCCATGCCAGATCTCAACCAAAGAAATCCTTTTATGGCAAGTTTCTTGATTCAAAATACTATTTGGTGGATAGAATATGCTGGACTTTCCGGTTTTAGAGAAGATACTTTCTCTTATGCCGATAAAGATTTTTTGGCCAAATGGACCAAAACTATTTTGGATGAATATCCAAATTTCAATATCGTTGGCGAAGAAATGACCACAGTCACAGAACTTTCCGCCTATTGGCAAAAAGACAAAATCAACATTGATGGCTATAAATGCTATTTACCAACTTTGATGGATTTTGCATTAACAGACAACTTAGTAAAATCCCTCACTACAAAAAATGATTGGGAATCTACTTGGAAAGAATATTATAAAGGAATGGGACAAGATTATCTATATCCAAATCCAAACAATTTATTAATTTTTCCCGACAATCACGATATGGATCGAATTTATTCTAGGTTGAATAAAGACTTTGATAACTGGAAAATTGCCATGGCTTTATATACCACTATGAGAGGAATTCCAGAATTTTATTGCGGAACCGAATTATTATTTACCAATGAAAAATCAGGAAATGACGGTCAAAGAAGAGCTGACTTTTATGGCGGCTGGCCTGATGATACTAAAAATGCTGCTACAGGAAAAGGACTGGAGGCCAAAGAACTTGAAGCTCAAAAATACTTGACTAATTTACTGACTTGGAGAAAAACTGCGTCAGTTATTCATAACGGCAAATTCATCCATTATACTCCGGAAAAAAATGATGTTTACGTTTATTTTAGATACAATGACAAAGAAAAAGTAATGGTGATTTTGAATAAAAACAAAGAGAAAGTAAATCTCGAAATGAATAAATACAATGAAATGATACCACGCACTTTCAAAGCCAAAGAAATTATTAGTAATAATGACATCACCGTAAATAATACTTTAGAAATCGCCCCAAAAAGCGCTTTAATTCTAGAAATAAAATAAATATAATAGTTTTAAAATGAAAAGATCTATAATCGTATTCATTGTAGGAATGCTTAGTTTCCCTTCAAACGCTCAAGAAGTCAAAGTTACTTCCGGAAAAGTACAACGTATTTCAAATTTTCAATCGAAACTGATTGATGCTCGCAACATCGATATTTGGTTACCAGACGGATATTCAAACAAAGAAAAATACGCCGTTTTGTATATGAACGACGGACAAGCATTGTATGATGCCGAAAGCACTTGGAATAAACAAGCCTGGGAAGTTGACGAAGTAGCAGGAAAATTAATCGCAGAAGGTAAAACCCGAAAATTCATAGTTGTTGGAATTTGGAACAATGGTGCCAAACGTCATCCTGAATATTTTCCTCAAAAACCTTATGAAAGCCTAAGTCAAATTCAAAAAGACACGGTCACCGCCCAATTACAAAAAGCAGGAAGAACTAGCGAAATTTTCAAGCCTTATTCGGACTTATATCTTAAATTCTTAGTAACTGAATTAAAACCATTTATAGATAAAAATTTCTCTACAGAGCCGAATCAAATGAATACATTTATTGCCGGTTCCAGTATGGGAGGACTTATATCTATGTATGCCATTTGTGAATATCCAAAAGTTTTTGGAGGCGCCGCTTGTTTATCTACCCATTGGCCTGGTACATTTTCAGCAAATAATAATCCAATTCCTGCTGCCTTTGTCAATTATCTGAAAGTAAATCTCCCCAATCCAAAAAACCATAAAATCTATTTTGACTATGGCGATCAAACCCTTGACGCGATGTATAAACCTTTTCAAGAAAAAGTAGATGTTGTGATGAAAGCAAAAGGATATACCAACAAAAATTGGGAAACCAAATTTTTCCCTGGAGAAAACCATTCGGAAGTAGCTTGGGCAAAGCGATTGGATATTCCATTATTGTTTTTATTAAAAAAATAACAGATGAAAAAAATAGGATTCTTTCTATTCCTACTATTATTTTCCTTGGAGAGTTGCTATAACAAGGAAGAAGCAAAAGACTTTACACAATTTGTCAATCCTTTTATAGGAACAGATGGAACAGGTCATACTTTTCCTGGCCCTTGTTTGCCTTTTGGAATGGTACAACCCAGTCCTGACAATGTTGATATAGGTTGGGATTACACTTCAGGCTATCAATACAAGAATCAGGAAATTCTAGGCTTTTCTCAAACCCATTTGAGCGGAACTGGGATTAATGATTTAGGAGATATTCTATTGCTCCCTTTTGTAGAAAACAAAACAGAAAATTTTAAAACAACTTATATTAAAAAATCGGAAAAAGCAAGTCCGGGTTTTTATTCGGTTACACTAAATGACAGTATAAAAGTAAACCTAACAGCAACCGAGAGAGTCGCTTTCAATCAATTTCTCTATCCCACGAATAAAGCAAAATTAGTGGTTGACATTCAACACGGATTGCGTTTTTTAACAGACTCATTGGTATTAGACAGTAAAGTTAGCATTGAAAACAACACTGCCATTTCGGGCTATTGTCATAACAAAAACTGGGTTGAGCGAAAATACTTCTTTACGCTGACTTTCGATAATCCATTTTCAAATGCAATAGAATTACCAAAAAAGGCCAAAGAAAAAGCACCTAGATATATTTTGGATTTTGAATTAAAAAACAAAAAATTGCAAGCCAAAATCGCTTTTTCGACAGTAAGCATCGAAGGAGCCAAAAATAATTTAAAAACGGAATTGCCCAATTGGAATTTTGAGCAAACGGTAGCCAATGCCAAAGCCAAATGGAACAGCTATTTAGCTAAAATCGAAATTGAAGCCCCTCAAAAACAAAAAGAAATATTTTATACTTCACTGTACCATTTGTTTACGCAACCCAGTAATATTGCCGATGTAGATGGAAAATACCGAGGTGCAGATGACAAAGTTGCCACAGCAGCAAACGGTGAATATTATTCTACACTTTCGCTTTGGGATACCTATCGAGCTGCAAATCCGTTATATACCATACTTGTTCCAGAACGAGTAAACGGTTTTATAAACACCATGTTACTTCATCATAAAGCAGCAGGATATCTACCAATTTGGACCGTTTGGGGGCAAGAAAACAATTGTATGATTGGCAATCATGCCATTCCGATTATAACGGATGCCTACAACAAAGGGTTCAGAGGTTTTGATGCTAATGAAGCTTTGCAGGCCATGATTGCAACAACAAGCAAAAATCATCCCAATAACGATTGGACTTTATACAACCAATATGGCTATTATCCCTTTGATAAAATAGATAACGAATCTGTTTCCAGAACTTTAGAAAGTGGTTATGATGATTATTGTGTAGCGTTATTAGCCGAAAAGTTAGGTAATAAGACAGTAGCCGAAACCTATTACAAAAGAGCTTCTTACTACAAAAACATATTCGACAAAGAAACGGGATTAATGAGAGGAAAAGATACGCAAGGCCATTGGAGAACTCCATTTGATCCTTTAAAGCCAACTTCTCCCATGAACAACCCTGGAGATTATACCGAAGCCAATGCTTGGCAATATTCATGGGCATCTACCCAGCACGATATTCCGGGAATAATAAACTTATTAGGCGGCAAAGAACAATTCACCAAACAGTTGAATACTTTTTTTACTCTAAGTGGAGAAGAAGACAATAGACATCTTGGACAAGAAGGCATGATTGGGCAATACGCTCACGGAAACGAACCAAGTCATCATATTTCGTATTTGTATGCTTACTCGAACGAACCCGAAAAAGGTAAAAAATTAATTACCCAAATCTACAACCAATTTTATAACAACACTCCAAATGGAATAACTGGCAATGATGACTGTGGCCAAATGAGCGCTTGGTACATTTTTACTACATTAGGATTTTATCCCGTTAATCCTGCCACAGGTGCATTTGTTTTTGGAATCCCACAGGTCAAAAAAGCAACTATCCATCTCTCGGACAATAAAACTTTGACAATTATTAGCAAAGGAAGTTCCTATAAAAAAATTATTCTCAACGGAAAGAAAATCGAAGGTATCGAAATCAATTACAAGCAAATCATGCAAGGTGGAGAATTAAAATTTGAGTAAAAACCAATTTAAATACAAATACCATATTACTCTAAAAAAGCATAGGACTAAATCTAATAACCAACCATATTTTTTTTCAATTTAAAAAACAACCCCTATTGTTTTAGGGGTTGTTTTTTTATACAATAACAAAAAAAGCCATTTTACGATATTTTAATTGCAATAAAAACCAATATTAAAAAATTAAAAGGGGGTATTTTCAATAAATCTCCATTATGATATTTTTAATATTTCGAATTTTAAATATGGAATACCTATTATTTTTTAATGATTTTTGGATATCAATAATTCTTTTCTGAAAGTTTTAAAAAAGTTTTGATGTTAAAGAAAAGTTAATAATTTCGTTAAAAAAAATAACCAAAATCAATTTATAATACCCAAACAAATTACTAATTAAAACAAATTAAACATGAAAAAAGTAGTAACACTCTTAGCATTAATATTAACAACAAGTATTTCATTTGCACAAGAAACGGAAGAACCGGCTGGATCGCCTGCAACTGTATTCGCAGGATCTGCAGATGGTTATTATAAATATGATTTTTCACATGTAACAAATGGTTACACCAGTTTTACCAACACTGACAATTCATTTGAATTAGGAATGGTTTCGCTTGAAGCCTCTCATAAATGGAAAAAAGCATCTGTTTTTGTAGATTTAGGATTTGGAAGTAGAGCGAAAGAATTTACATACAATGACAATCCGTACAGCTTTATGATTAAACAATTAACATTTACCTATGATGTTTCGGATAGTTTCAAATTTGTTGCAGGTACTTTTGGCACTCACGTAGGATATGAGTTACTTGACGCAGTAGACAACAAAAACTACAGTATGTCTTATGCCTTTACCTACGGTCCTTTTTACAACACAGGGATAAAAGCACAATACACCACAGGTAAATTGAGTTTTATGGCAGGTGTCACTAATCCAACAGATTTCAAATCGGCTCTTGAAACAGGAACAGACGCAAAAACTTTCATAGGACAAATTGCTTATGTTGGAGAAACAGGCAGTGCGTATTTAAATTTATCAACAGGCGCTTCTAATGGCGCTCCAAGAAGAGATATAAATGATGATCTTTTGCCTTCGGATGAAGACAAAACTCAATTTGACTTTGTAGCTACAAAAAAGTTTGGAGATAAATTTGCATTAGGATTTAATGCCACTTATGCAAATACTAGCAACAATATAGATGGTGATTTAGACGGAGATTGGTTTTCATTGGTTCTTTATCCAACCTATTCTATCAGCTCAAATGTATTATTAGCATATCGTTTAGAATATTTGGATTCAGAAGACGCAGCTGCTTCAATGGGGGCATTAGCTGGATCTTCGGTAATTGGCAATACATTATCTTTAAATTACAAAGTAGGCAACATGACCATTATTCCAGAGTTTAGAATTGACTCTGCCTCAAATGATATTTTTGTAGCCAACGACGGTGCATTCAAAGGCGTAAATACTTATGCTTTGGTAGCTGCTACTTATACATTCTAAATTATAAAAATATTTTTTTTTGCTGTCAAGATCTTTAGGGGTTTTGGCAGCTTTTTTTTGTTATCCAAATTTAAACCCAGTTTGCACATTAGAAATCATTGAGTTTAAATTCTCTTTAAAAACCAAGTAATCCTTCCTGTTATTAAAAAATATTAGTTCATTGGTTTCTAACAATTTTGACACTCACTAAACTTCGTTTCCTTTTTAATAATAACCGAAAAGCTTTTGAGATTGTAGCCCAGACTTTTATTTAATAATTGTTTGACAAAGTCTAAACCGAATCTATTCTAAAACAACAGAAAACATGTACATTTTGATAAAAGGCTATCATTTTGAAAAGGTTTTTTTATTGGATTTTTTAGCAAAAAACTTATAAGCATTTAGTTTACAGTGAAATGTTCTTTTTTTTAAATGATGTGGAGTGTTTTTTGTAACTATCCGGAAAAATAAGAGAGTAAAATCTAAATGAGTTTATTCTCTTTGAAATAATAATAACAAGTTTAAAAAATCAAATTAAAAAATTAAAACAAATTAAACATGAAAAAAGCAGTAACACTCTTAGCATTAATATTAACATCAAGTATTTCATTTGCACAAGAAACAGTAGAACCGGCTGGATCACCAGCAACTGTATTCGCAGGATCTGCAGATGGTTATTATAAATATGATTTTTCACATGTAACAAATGGTTACACCAGTTTTACCAACACTGACAATTCATTTGAATTAGGAATGGTTTCGCTTGAAGCCTCTCATAAATGGAAAAAAGCATCTGTTTTTGTAGATTTAGGATTTGGAAGTAGAGCAAAAGAATTTACCTATAATGACAATCCGTACAGTTTTATGATTAAACAATTAACATTTACCTATGATGTTTCGGATAGTTTCAAATTTGTTGCAGGTACTTTTGGCACTCACGTAGGATATGAGTTACTTGACGCAGTAGACAACAAAAACTACAGTATGTCTTATGCCTTTACCTACGGTCCTTTTTACAACACAGGGATAAAAGCACAATACACCACAGGTAAATTGAGTTTTATGGCAGGTGTCACTAATCCAACAGATTTCAAATCGGCTCTTGAAACAGGAACAGACGCAAAAACTTTCATAGGACAAATTGCTTATGTTGGAGAAACAGGCAGTGCGTATTTAAATTTATCAACAGGCGCTTCTAATGGCGCTCCAAGAAGAGATATAAATGATGATCTTTTGCCTTCGGATGAAGACAAAACTCAATTTGACTTTGTAGCTACAAAAAAGTTTGGAGATAAATTTGCATTAGGATTTAATGCCACTTATGCAAATACTAGCAACAATATAGATGGTGATTTAGACGGAGATTGGTTTTCATTGGTTCTTTATCCAACCTATTCTATCAGCTCAAATGTATTATTAGCATATCGTTTAGAATATTTGGATTCAGAAGACGCAGCTGCTTCAATGGGGGCATTAGCTGGATCTTCGGTAATTGGCAATACATTATCTTTAAATTACAAAGTAGGCAACATGACCATTATTCCAGAGTTTAGAATTGACTCTGCCTCAAATGATATTTTTGTAGCCAACGACGGCGCATTCAAAGGTGTAAATACTTATGCTTTGGTAGCCGCTACTTATACATTCTAAGTTATAAAAATATTTTTTTTGCTGTCAAGATCTTTAGGGATTTTGGCAGCTTTTTTTTAATAAAAGCCTGAAATATGAGTTTTCTTTTGAGTTTTTTGATGAGCTCAAATTTTCAGAGTCCCTTTTTTACTCGCACTTTATAACTACAACAGTATTCTATGGTTTCTTTTTAGTATTTCTAGACAGTTTTCGAATATGAATCAAGCTGCACAAAACAAGTTTTAGACTTGATTCCTATCAAATATTACACTTGACTTTACTAACATATAGCCCTTTTATAGTAGCATTTTAGCACATATATACAACAAAAAAAGCCCCTAGAAGGAGCTTTTATATTTTATAACGGAATTGTATTTAATTACAATTTTGCAACATGTTTTGTTAATTTTGACTTCAAGTTTGAAGCTTTATTATCATGTATGATGTTTTTCTTAGCCAATTTATCAATCATAGAAATTACATTTGATAATTTAGAAGTTGCATCAACTTTGTCTGTAGCTATTCTTAACGCTTTGATTGCATTACGAGTAGTTTTGTGTTGGTATCTATTTAATACTCTTCTCTTTTCGTTACTTCTAATTCTCTTTAGAGCTGATTTATGATTTGCCATTTTATTATATTTTTATCTTTTATACTTTTTTGTAGTCCGTAAGGGAATCGAACCCCTGTTACCAAGACGAAATCTTGGCGTCCTAACCCCTAGACGAACGGACCATTTCCCCTAAGTTATTATCAATCTACTACAACTGAATTTGTAGCCCGTAGCGGAATCGAACCGCTCTTACATGGATGAAAACCATGCGTCCTAACCGATAGACGAACGGGCCATCTCTCCTTCTAAGTTCAGGAAAACTTTAATCTGCAAAAAGAATTTGTAGCCCGTAGCGGAATCGAACCGCTCTTACATGGATGAAAACCATGCGTCCTAACCGATAGACGAACGGGCCTTGCTTCTCTAATGCGGATGCAAAAATACAACTATTTTTGAGAAGCGCAATAGTAGAGACAAAAAAAATATTTTTTTTTTTAATATGCCTTTGCAAACAACACTCTTCCAACAGAAGAATTTCCAGTAAACACACAGCTTCCCGCCTGTTCTTCCCTACCTAAAGGAATGCATCTAATGGTCGCTTTTGTCAATTCCTTAATCTTCTCTTCTGTAACCGCCGTACCATCCCAATGTGCTGAAACAAAGCCACCTTCACCATCCAGAACCGCTTTAAACTCATCAAAACTATTTACCTCGGTAATATGAGTATTTCTATAATTTAATGCTTTTTCGAACAAATCTTTTTGGATTTCTTCTAACAAATTGCTGATATAAGTTGTAATTCCATCTTTAGAAACTACTTCTTTGGTCAATGTATCTCTTCTTGCTACTTCAAAAGTACCGTTTTCTAAATCTTTTGGTCCTACAGCAATTCGAACCGGCACACCTTTCAATTCCCATTCGGCAAATTTAAAACCTGGTTTTTGTGTCGTTCTATTATCAAATTTTACCGATATGTTCAATTTTTTGAAAGCTTTCATCAAAACATCAACTTCATTGGAAATTGCCTCCAATTGCTCATCAGTTTTATATATAGGAACAATAACCACTTGTATGGGCGCCAAATTTGGAGGCAATACCAATCCTTGATCGTCAGAATGCGTCATTACTAACGCACCCATTAATCGTGTTGAAACTCCCCAAGAGGTTCCCCAAACATGCTCTTGTTTCCCTTCGGCATTGGCAAATTTCACATCAAATGCTTTTGCAAAATTTTGACCCAAAAAATGAGAAGTCCCTGCTTGCAAAGCTTTTCCATCTTGCATTAATGCTTCAATACAATAGGTTTCTTCAGCTCCTGCAAAACGTTCGGTTTCTGTTTTTAATCCTTTAATAACGGGAATTGCCATGAAATTTTCGGCAAAATCAGCATAGACGTTCATCATTTTCTCCGATTCCTCTATAGCTTCACCTTTTGTAGCATGAGCAGTATGCCCTTCCTGCCATAAAAACTCTGCAGTTCTTAAAAACAAACGAGTTCTCATTTCCCAACGTACAACATTAGCCCATTGATTAATCAATAAAGGCAAATCCCTGTATGATTGTACCCAACCTTTATAGGTAGACCAAATTATTGCTTCACTTGTAGGACGAACAATTAGTTCTTCTTCTAATTTTGCATTAGGATCAACCATAAGTTTCCCTGGTTTATCAGGATCATTTTTCAATCTATAATGAGTTACAATAGCACACTCTTTGGCAAATCCTTCGGCATTTTTTTCTTCTGCTTCAAACATACTCTTTGGAACGAACAAAGGAAAATAAGCATTTTGGTGCCCTGTTTCTTTAAACATCCTGTCTAATTCAGCCTGCATTTTTTCCCATATAGCATAACCATACGGCTTTATTACCATACATCCTCTAACTCCTGAATTTTCGGCTAAATCGGCCTTAACAACCAACTCATTATACCATTTTGAATAATCTTCTGCTCTTGTTGTAAGATTCTTGCTCATATTGAATAGTTTGGCATAAAATTTGTAAATATATAATTTAACTTATTAACTAAATAATTACGCAAAACTAACTAAATTTGTATTGTCCAACAATAAAATAATCTACAGATATGAAAACTAATATTAATATTACCCAAAAAACCTCCCTTTATTTCCTAATTGGATTATTGAGTGTGTTTGTAACCTCTTGTGGTTCTTACCAAAACAGCTCCTATTATGAGAATGACGGTATTTATGGCACAAATGGGGAGAAAATTGTTATAAAGGAAGCACAGCCTACTCCAGCTTCTATTCAATATAAAGAATATTTTAATTCATTACAAAACACAGATCAATCTGGAGACATTTTTACGGATGTAAACAGTTATGGCAGCAATTACGATACTGAAAATGATAGCATACGAGCGCCATCTGTTGGCTATGCAGCTTGGGGAAGTTCACCGCAAGAAACTACAGTAACAGTATATCCTGATAGTTATTGGTCCATTGGATTTGGGTTTGGTTATCCTTATTATGGTTATGGATACGGTTATGGATGGGGCTACCCATATTATGGATATGGATGGGGTTATCCAGGCTACGGTTGGGGCTATCCAGGATATGGATGGGGCTACCCAGGTTACCGCGGAGGCTATTACCCAGGTTATCATTATGGAGCAGCTTACTCTTACAACTCTAGCCGAAGAGGTTCTGCTTATGGAGGGGGATATAATACTGCTACACCTTATAACAGAAATTACGCTAGCAGAAACGGAAACTACAGTAGAAACAGCATTTCTAACACTGGCAGAAACAGCTACACTAATTACAACAGAACATCTCCTACTTTTACCAATAGAAATAGTAACACCTCTTCCAGAAATTATTCACAGGGACAAACTAGAAGTAACTACAATCAAACAAGAACAAATACAACCACAACAAGACAAAGCTATACTCCGTCTAACAGTTATACTCCAAGCAACTCGTACAGAAGTAGCGGCAGCAGTATGTCTGGAGGAAGTTCAAGAATGTCTGGTGGCGGTGGCGGTGGAGCTCGAATGTCAGGCGGCGGCGGTAGAAGATAGTATTATTTTGTGCTAGAATTAATAAACCATAAACGCAACCAAATGAAAACAAAACTATTGTTACTCGTAGTCGGACTATCATTTAGTGTAGTTCACTCTCAAGAAATTACTGACGCCATGCGTTATGCGCAAAATCAATTGAATGGAACAGCTCGTTTTACCGCCATGAGTGGTGCTTTTGGAGCTCTTGGGGGAGATTTATCTTCCATGAATGTAAACCCGGCAGGTTCTGCGGTTTTTGTAAACAATCAATTTGCCTTTACTATGGGCAATTACAATACCAAAAACAATTCCAATTACTTTGGGACTATAACTTCTGCCAGCGATAATTCATTCGATATCAATCAGGCTGGAGGTGTATTTGTTTTCAAGAACCAAAACCCAAATAGCGATTGGAAGAAACTGAGTATGGCAGTCAATTATGAAAACATCAATAATTTTGACAACTCCTTATTCTCTGCGGGGACCAGTCCAACAAAATCTGTTGCTGAGTATTTTTTGAATTATGCTAATGGTGTTCCTTTAAGTTTATTAGAAAATTCTCGTTATGCCGATTTAGACAATGGAGCACAACAAGCCTTTTTGGGCTACCAAGGGTATGTAATAAATCCATTAATAGATTCTCCAAATAATGCTTTGTACACTTCAAATGTGCGCCCTGGAGGAAAATATTACCAAGAAAGTAGTGCTTATGCCAGTGGTTATAATGGTAAATTAATCTTCAATACCGCATTACAGTACAAAGACAAAATCTATTTTGGAATCAATTTGAATTCGCATTTTACTGATTATGTACAATCTACCAACTTTTATGAGTCAAATAACAACCCGTTGGATTTGAATTACAAAGTTAAGAGTTTAAATTTCAGCAATGACCTGCATACGTATGGAGTTGGATTCTCATTTCAGGTAGGAACAATTGTAAAAGTCACCAATGCAATTCGTTTGGGAGTTGGGTATCAATCCCCAACATGGTTTAATCTTCAGGACGAATTATCCCAAAGATTAGCCAGTATTAGTAGTAATTCTATAGATACACTACCCCCAGACGTAGTAGATCCTTTGGTTATTAATTATTATGCCCCTTATGATTTACGTACTCCAGGAAGTTTTACAGGAAGTATTGCTTATGTTTTCGGAAAAACGGGCTTGCTAAGTCTGGATTACAAATACAAAGATTATAGCTGCACTCAATTTGGTCCAGAAAATGATCCGTATTATAGAGGTTTAAATAATGATATGTACAATTCATTGGGTGCAACAAACGAAATAAAAGTGGGTGCTGAATATAAAATTCAAAATTTCAGTTTGCGAGGAGGGTATCGCTATGAAGGTAGCCCTTATAATAACTCATCTACAATAGGAGATTTGAATAGTTTATCAGGTGGCTTGGGTTATAATTTTGGTTCTATAAAACTTGATTTTGCTTATGTTTACGCGCACAGCACCTCACAACAACAATTTTTCTCGCAAGGATTTACAGAGAGTGCACACATTAATACATACAAAAATAATGTTTCGATGACCCTGTTGTTTGAAATGTAAACTATACTGTTACCTATTAAAGAACCACTTTTGAAATCTTTCGGAAGTGGTTTTTGTTTTTTAATATAAAAGGTATAAGAACAAGATTTGTAATGAAAACCAAATATCAATAATCAGCCCCGATGGTCGCGGCATCCCATCTCGTTTTTTCTACGAGATGGATATAGCAGACAGCGGGACAACAGTTATTGAATTGACCAAAAGTGGTGCTCCAAATCATTTTAAACAAACAAAACGGGGCTTTTTGAAAAGGAAACAGGCAAGGTTTGGGTAAAAAATTGTAATTTTGCAAAATTCCTAAATTATCGGGATATAATACTATGAGAACGAAGTCTTTAAAAAAGAACAAAATAAATGTGATCACTTTGGGGTGTTCCAAAAATGTATATGACAGTGAAGTGCTAATGGGCCAACTCCGTGCAAGCGGAAAAGAAGTAACCCATGAAGCCAAAGCCGAAGATGAAGGAAATATTATTGTGATTAATACTTGCGGGTTTATTGATAATGCTAAAGCCGAATCGGTTAATATGATTTTGGAATATGCTGACAAAAAAGAAAGAGGACTTGTCGATAAAGTTTTTGTTACGGGTTGCTTGTCTGAAAGATACCGTCCGGATTTAGAAAAAGAGATTCCAAATGTAGATCAGTATTTTGGAACTACCGAATTACCTGCTTTATTGAAAGCTTTGGGAGCCGATTACAAACATGAATTACTGGGAGAACGTTTGACGACAACTCCTAAAAATTATGCTTATCTAAAAATTTCGGAAGGTTGTGATAGACCTTGTAGTTTTTGTGCGATTCCGTTAATGAGAGGAAAAAACGTTTCGCAAACCATTGAAAAGCTGGTAAAAGAAGCCGAAGGATTGGCCAAAAACGGTGTAAAAGAATTGATTTTAATCGCTCAGGATTTAACCTATTACGGGCTTGATTTATATAAAAAACGCGCTTTGGGCGAATTATTGGAAGCGTTGGTAAAAGTTGAAGGCATTGAGTGGATTCGTTTGCACTACGCCTTCCCAACTGGTTTCCCGATGGATGTGCTTGAAATCATGAAACGCGAACCTAAGATTTGTAATTATATTGATATTCCGTTGCAGCATATATCGGATTCAATTTTAAAATCTATGCGTCGTGGGACTACTCAAGAAAAAACAACACAATTATTAAAAGACTTTAGAGCTGCCGTTCCCGGAATGGCTATTCGTACCACTTTGATTGTGGGATATCCAGGAGAAACTCAGGAAGATTTTAATATTTTGAAAGAATTTGTTCAAGAAATGAAATTTGACCGAATGGGTTGTTTTGCTTATTCGCATGAAGAAAACACACATGCTTATTTACTGGAAGATGATGTTCCAGACGATGTAAAACAAGACCGCGCCAACGAAATAATGGAATTGCAATCACAGATTTCCTGGGATTTGAACCAAGAGAAAGTAGGCCAAACATTTAGATGTATTATTGACAGAAAAGAAGGTGGCCATTTTGTGGGCAGAACCGAATTTGACAGTCCAGATGTAGACAATGAAGTTTTGATAGACGCTACAAAACATTATGTAAAAACAGGTGAATTTGTAATGATAAAAATTATTGAAGCTACTGAATTTGATTTGTACGGAGAGCCGGTCTAGATCTTTATAAAACACTGTAAATAAACCTATATGAAAACATTAAGAATCGTTTTGTTTTGTGCAATTGCCTTTTTATCTGCCAACACTATTATGGCCCAATATGGTAATGGATATGGAGGTAATAGTGGCTATGGAAATAATAATGGTTATGGTAGCAATAGAAGTCAAAGCCAGATGAGTCAGATGAGTCAAACACCTACTCAAAATACTCCAAAAGAAGTTCCAGTAGAAAAAACAGCAGCAAAAATCGTAGAATACTATAAAAAAGAACTCAATCTGGATGCCCTACAAGAGATTGTTATCACAAATGTGTATATTAAATCGCTAAAAAAACAAGAGGCCTTGATAAAAAAAGAAATTAGCGACGAGGATAAAACCAATGAATTTAAAGTTCTTAGCGAAATGACAGATTTGGAAGTAATGGAAATTCTAAATAAAGAACAAAAGGCAAAATATAAAATCTTGAGTGAAGAAAGAAAAAGCCAAATAGAAGCTAGAAAACACTAACGATTTCAACTTTCCTTTGGATGAATAAAAATCCGATGATCAATATGAAAAAGCACTTTTATTACCTTATTATAATTCTTATTGTATCCTCTTGCGCCACCAATCCCCATAAAAAAAGTGAGAAGGTTTATGATACTCAAATAAATTCTTTGAAAGAAACCCTTTCTGTAAAAGAAGCAGTGCCTTTGCAAAACGAAACAGTAATTGTAATTGACAGTGTCGCTTATAGATACAAAAACCAACTGCTAAATTATAAAGACACACTTTCTAAAACTGATTCTAAGATTTTGAATAACGGCATAGTATCAGAATGGGTGGGAACGGTAAACTTTAATTTAAGAAAACCCAATTTTATCATTATCCATCATACGGCTCAGGATTCGGTTCAACAAACGTTAAAAACATTTACATTAAAAGAAAGCAAAGTTAGCGCCCATTATGTGATTTCAAGAGATGGAAAAGTAATACACATGCTGAATGATTATTTGAGAGCTTGGCATGCAGGAAATGGCTCTTGGGGCAAAGATACCGATATGAACTCAGGTTCAATTGGAATTGAGCTAGACAACAACGGTACAGAAGCATTCTCAGACATCCAAATTAATAGTTTGCTGGCTTTATTGACCAAATTAAAAAAAGATTATAACATTCCAACACAAAACATCATTGGGCATGCAGACATTGCACCTACCAGAAAGAAAGATCCGAGCGCATTGTTTCCATGGAAACTTCTTGCACTGAATGGATTTGGAATCTGGCCAGATGAAATACTCCCTTGTCCTCCAGATGATTTTAATGCAGAACAAGGCTTACAAGTAATAGGCTACAACACAAAAAATCTTTCAGCAGCCATTATCGCTTTTAAACTTCATTATATACAGACTGAAGTTAATGATATCTTAGACGAAAAAACGATTAGCACTATTTACTCGATTTACACAAAATAAAATATTACACTTTATAAAAAGCGCTTTTTGGTCGATTCAAAAGGCGTTTTTACTTTAAATCCTTTATTTAAAATTTTATTTTTTCTAAAAATTCAAAATTATGTGCAGAAACTTCAGCGCAGAGAATTGTCACTCAAGCAAAAGTAATTACTTTAGACAATTATTATGAAAATGCTGCTCGTTATACATAAAGTAAATTGTTGCGCAAAATTATAAACAGAATTCAGAACCAAATAGCAGGCTATATCTAAACATAAAGTTTTTTTTCAATATTTCTCAAAATGAATTATCCTAAAATATGGTTATCCTCCCCCCACATGGGAGGTACCGAACTTAACTATATACACGAAGCATTTGATACAAATTGGATTGCTCCAGTGGGAGCAAATATTACTGGATTTGAACATGATTTGGAAAAATATTTATCAAAAGATGTTTTTGTAACAGCCCTCAACTCAGCTACGGCAGCCATTCATTTAGGACTAATCCTTTTGGATGTAAAAGCTGGTGATGTCGTTATTTGTCAATCCATGACTTTTTCGGCATCTGCCAATCCTATTTTGTATCAAGGTGCAACGCCTGTTTTTATCGACAGTGAACTCGAAACCTGGAATCTTTGCCCTATAGCTTTAGAAGCGGCCATCGTTGATTGTATTTACAAAGGACAAAGTCCGAAAGCAATCATTACGGTACATTTATACGGTGTTCCTTATAAAATCGATGAAATTCGAGCCATTGCCAATAAATACAATATCCCAATTCTAGAAGACAGTGCCGAAGCATTAGGCAGTAGCTACAAAGGCCAAAAATGTGGGACTTTTGGTGATATTAGCGTTTTTTCATTCAATGGAAACAAAATTATAACCACTTCCGCCGGCGGAGCGATTGTAACTTTTAATCAAAAATTAAAGAAAAAAGTTGAGTTTTTGGCATCACAGTCGAAAGACGAGGCTCCTCATTATCAACACAGTGAAACAGGATACAATTACCAAATAAGCAATATTTGTGCAGGTATTGGTCGAGGCCAAATGAAAGTACTTGACGAGCATATTGTTTTAAGAAGAGCTATGCATGATTTTTACGTAACCCTTTTTGATAACATCCCAGGAATAACTGTTTTCTCAACAACAAGCCATGACTATTTTGCAAATTACTGGCTGACCTCTATTTTGATCAACCCATCTGAAACCAAAAACGGAATTGACCGGGAAACCATTCGATTGACATTATTGGACTCTAATATAGAAAGTAGGCCTCTATGGAAGCCTATGCACTTACAGCCTTTGTTTGAAAAGTATCCATTTTATGGAAACAAAATTGCCGAAACCCTTTTTGAAAATGGTTTGAGCTTGCCATCAGGGTCAAATTTAACTGATTCGGATCGGGATCGAATAGGTACTGTTTTATTAAAATTACTGAGTTGAAAATATTTTAAATATTTCAGTTTTAATAAGTCTTTTTTTCTTTATAAATTAATCAAAAACAAAATTCTATTCAATTCTAAAAAACTGATTGTTTTTTATAACTTCCTCAAGTGCAGTTACCTCTTTCCATTTTACTCTCTGTTCAAACGCAGCAATGTGCTTACTATGATGCACGTCAGATCCTACAAAATCATACATTCCTTTTTGGAGTAATTGCTCAGCAATTTTAGCAATAGATTCTCCATAATAACCAACAACTGCCAACAAGTTTAACTGAAAAAGACAACCAACCCTTTTAAGTTTTAGGTATTCATCAAAATTATTATGATAAAATGTGTATCGCTCCGGGTGCGCCAAAACAGGAATATACCCAGCAATCTGCAAATCAAAAAGAATGGCATACAATTGCATTGGCGCATTTACATAAGACATCTCGATCAATACATGTTTACCTTTTAAAGCCAATAATTCACCCGCCTGAAAAAGTTTCACAAACTGATCGTCTACCATATATTCAGCAGCAGCCTGAAAAGGCACAACAACGGAGTGCTTTTCCAATTCTTTTACCGTTTGATTTTTAAGTTCCAGAATACCTTCCTTTGTGTTTTTCCACACATGACCCATAATATGGGGAGTAGTAATAAACTGGGAAACACGAAGTTCCTGAAGAGATCGGACCAAGTCAAGACTTTGCTCAAAAGTTCTGGCCCCATCATCAATTCCTGGCATGAGATGTGAATGGATATCAACGTGATTGTCTGGAATCAAATCCTTTAAAATGGCTTTATTTGAAGCAAAGAAAAACAATACAATTAATTTAATAATGAAAGACAAAGTAAGTCAAATTAAACCAACTTTATAATGAATGTTTTTAGTAAAATTTTTGTTTCTGACTTTTAAAACAAAAAGAAATTTCAGGTTTTTAAAGCTTAGTTTTAATATGATTTAGCATTTCTACAGTAATTGGCTTCGATTGAAAATCGATAACATTTGGATACGCTTTTGATTTTTTTATGTCATCTGGATCTATAGTAGAGGTCAATACAATAACTTTTATATTTTTTAAATCAAAATAATTTGACTTGCTAAAAAAGTCCAAAAACTCCCATCCTCCCATAACAGGCATATTTAGATCTAAAAAAATTAATTGAGGTTTGGCAATTGCTTGATTATTTTTAACGTTGTTAAGTTCATCAAGTATAGAGAGTGCTTCTTCACCGTTTTGAGCATTTATTATTTCTTTAGAAAAGGAAGCTTTATGAACCACTTTTTTGATTAACATTAGAGTTATAGGATCGTCGTCTATGCACATAATGAGATCTAACATTCTTTATTAGGTTTTAAATGTTAATGTATAAGCAGTTCCTTTATTAACCTCACTTTCAATGCTTATGGTCCCTCCCATCGCTTCTATTTGAGATTTTACTAAATACAGACCTAACCCTTTACTATCTGGATAATTATGAAATCTTTGATAAAGTCCAAAGATTTTATCTTTATTTCGCTCTAAATCTATTCCAATTCCATTGTCTTTAAATTCTATTATCACAGTGTTATCTACCCCTATAATCGTTATATCTATTATTAGAAGTCTATCCTTCGATCTGTATTTTAGGGCATTGGTCAATAAATTCAACAAAATGCTCTCAAAATAGGCTTTATTGGTATTTATTGTAACAACTTCTCCAAAATTTATATTCAAAGTTGGTTTTATAGTTTCGAGCTGGTAGTTTATTTGATTTAATATATTTTCAAAAAGTTCTTTTATTGAAAGTATTTCAATTTGTGACGAAGGACCATCTTTTATAGTGATAACTTTGGCAAGGTCGTTTATGGTTTCATTAAGCAGATGCGTTGATACTTTGAAGCCTGACAAGATTTCTTTCAACTCTGGATCTTCAATAATAATATCATCAATTAAGTTCAATAAGCCTGTAAGATTAGACAAGGGCGCTCTCAAATTGTGAGAGGTAATATAAGAGAACTGTTTTAAATCTTTATTATTTATGATTAACTCTCTTATTAGAATTTCTTTTTCTTTTTCTAATTTTTTTTCTTCGGTAATATCCCTTTGAATTGAAATCCAATGAGAAAGTTCCTGTTCAATATTATAAACAGGGATAAAAGAAAGTCGTACCCAATATTCGGACTGGTCTTTTTTGTAGCAAATAATTTCAACAAAACATTCTTCTTTGTTAGTAATGGCATTGCTTAATTTTTCTATTTGTGCATTATTTGAATTTGGTCCAAAGAAAAAATTAAAGGATTTGCCGATGATTTCGTTGTGATTGTATCCCGACATTCTGGTATAAGCAGGATTGGCAAAAACGATTTTTGGAATTTGATTGTCGTGGGATTCCGCTTCGGTAATAATAATAGAATCTTTTGCTTCTGTAAAAACCGTTTCAAGTAATTTCAAGCGGTTTTCTTCTTCTTTTTGTTTGGTAATATCTTGGATGGCACCAATCATCCGAATTGCTTTATCGTTTTCGTCTTTCAGAATAAAACCTCTATCCAACACATATTTATAGGTGTTATCAGCACATTTAAATCGGTATTGATCTTGCCATTTTTCTGTTTTTTGTTCTAAAAAAGAATACAGTTTTATAGACATTTTTATACTGTCTTCGGGATGAATATTATCAAACCACCATTTTGAATTGGCCCCAACCTGATCTAAATTATAACCGTAAATCCCTTTAATTCCTTTGTTCCATGTGAGGCGATCCTCTTGTATTCGCCAATCCCATATTGTATCGCTGGTCGCTTTTGCAACAATGTCATACTTTTCGTTAGATTCTTTTAGCCGTTCGTTTGTCTCCTTGAGGTCTTTGAAGATTTCTGTGTTGTCTTTACGGTTTTTAGATAAGATATATCTAAAAAGAAAACCGGTAGCAACTATGAAAATGATGTCTTTGATGAAACTGAAAAAATAACAATCAAAATAGGAGGTAAATTTTCTTAATAACTTGAAACTAAGAATAGCAACAAATAATGAAGCAACAATATATATTAAGGTTATTTGATTGGTTTTGTTTTTCATTAATCAAATATAAATAATTATTGTTAAAAAGTAAAACTTCAATAAAAAATATATTCAGCAGGTTAAATTAAAAGGTACTTTAACTACTTATACGTTAACATAATGGCAAACTATTGTATAAAGGTTTTTTATATGAAAATAAAGTGTACCTTTGCACCCATTAAAAATCACAGATGGAAGCTATTAGAAACATTGCAATTATTGCCCACGTCGATCACGGTAAAACAACTTTGGTTGATAAAATTATGTATCACTGTCAATTATTTCGTGACAACGAGAACACAGGTGACTTAATCCTTGATAACAACGACTTAGAGCGTGAAAGAGGTATTACTATTACTTCAAAAAATGTTTCAGTAGTTTACAAAGGAACAAAAATCAATATTATTGACACTCCTGGTCACGCCGATTTTGGTGGTGAGGTAGAGCGTGTATTGAATATGGCTGATGGAGTTTGTCTTCTTGTAGATGCTTTTGAAGGACCAATGCCACAAACGCGATTTGTATTACAAAAAGCGATTGACTTAGGATTAAAACCATGTGTTGTAATCAATAAAGTCGATAAAGAAAACTGTACTCCTGAAGAAGTTCATGAAAAAGTTTTTGACTTAATGTTTGAATTAGGTGCTCAAGAATGGCAGTTGGATTTCCCTACCGTTTACGGTTCAGCAAAAAACAACTGGATGTCTGACCACTGGGAAAACGTAACTGATAATGTTGAAGCATTGTTGGATATGGTTATTACTCATGTGCCAGCACCTAAAGTTTCTGAAGGAACTCCACAAATGTTGATTACTTCTTTGGATTTCTCAGCATTTACAGGTCGTATCGCTATCGGTCGTCTTGAAAGAGGAGTTCTTAATGAAGGTATGCCAATCTCATTAGTAAAAAGAGATGGTACTATCACTAAATCACGTATCAAGGAATTACACACTTTTGAAGGACTTGGTCGTAAAAAAGTACAACAAGTAATTGCTGGAGATATTTGTGCAATTATTGGTGTTGAAGGATTTGAAATTGGAGATACAATCGCCGATTTTGAAAATCCAGAAGCATTAAAAACAATTGATATCGACGAACCTACGATGAGTATGTTGTTTACAATTAATGACTCTCCTTTCTTTGGTAAAGAGGGTAAATTTGTAACTTCTCGTCATATTAGAGAGCGTTTGACAAAAGAATTGGAAAAAAACTTAGCCATGAAATTGGGTGAAACTGATTCTGCTGATAAATTTATGGTTTTTGGTCGTGGTGTACTTCACTTGTCTGTTCTTATCGAAACGATGAGAAGAGAAGGGTACGAATTGCAAATCGGTCAACCACAAGTTATCATCAAAGAAATTGATGGTAAAAAATGTGAGCCTATTGAGGAATTAACAATCGACTTACCAGAATCTCTTTCAGGTAGAGCGGTTGAGTTCGTTACTATGCGTAAAGGTGAAATGCTGAGTATGGAAACTAAAGGTGAACGTATGATTGTAAAATTTAATATTCCATCACGTGGAATTATTGGATTGCGTAATCAATTGCTTACTGCTACTGCTGGTGAGGCTATTATGGCACACCGTTTTATAGGATACGAACCTTACAAAGGAGAAATTGCTGGACGTAACAAAGGTTCATTGATTTCTATGGAAAAAGGAAAAGCTATTCCTTATTCTATCGATAAATTGCAAGATCGTGGTAAGTTTTTTGTTGAACCAAATGCCGAAATTTACGAAGGTCAGGTAATTGGAGAAAACTCTCGTGGTGATGATATGTGTGTAAACGTAACTAAAGAGAAAAAACAATCTAATGTTCGTTCTTCTGGTAATGATGAAAAAGCAAGGATTATTCCTCCAATCATTTTCTCTCTTGAAGAAGCTTTAGAATACATTCAAAAAGATGAATACGTAGAGGTAACTCCAAAATCTATTCGTTTGAGAAAAATTTATTTGACAGAAACAGATAGAAAAAGATTTAAAATCTAAAAAGTTTAAATTCTAAATATTTAAAATCCCAAATTCCTAAGTACTGGAATTTGGGATTTTTTATTTGAACCTTCCTGAAAAAGTTGACATTAACAGCGATTAATTATTTCAACAGAAAGAAAAATAAAAAAACCTTAAACTCATCACTAATAACCAGAGTGAGTTTAAGGTTTAAAAAAACTTTTGTACTTTTTATTTGATGGTAAACGTTACACCTCCAGAAATAAAATTATGACTCCACTCGCCATCCTCATTTTCATAACCATACTCATTATAAGTGTATCTAATAAAAACAGGCACACTGAATTTCTCAGAGAATTTAATCTCTTTGGCAACATTCAAACCTACATTTGAGAAGAAGGCTCCTATATTTCCTTCTTCGTCCTCGCCATAATATCCACCATTAATTACCACAGCCCCGACAAATGGTCTGAAATCAAGACCTGGTTTTTCCCAAGAATAAGTATATCCAGCTTCCGCATAAGAAGAGAATGCTCTATTTCCATCAGCATCATAATCATTTCCACCTACTATCGTATTCCATTGAAAATCCAACGGCACTCCTTTATCCGAGAAATCAAAAAGGATGGACAAATCCAATGTTTGAGCAGACCCTTCTGAGTAATCAAAATATGGATCTCTTGAGTTCGAATTATCCTCTTCATACGCTTTTTTCGTAGCAGGCCAATAATAATCACTCAACATTACTTTCATAAGTGGGGTAACCTGATAAGATACATACCAGTCAAACTCATTATAAGCATCTGCTGCGCTAGAGAAATTGGTTGTACCCCATACTCCTACAGTTAATTTATCTGTAAAAGCATACGAGGCATAAGGTTGAAATGCGACTTTATTACTACTGTATTTAATTCCTCTCCATAGATAAGGAGCTACAACATCAACAGCTGCGGCAAATTTGCTTTCTTTTTCTTCTTTTGGCAATCCATTTTCATCAGTTGGTGCATCTTGTGCAAATGTCAAACTACTCGTTAGCATCAATGCTAAAACTACTACTACTTTCTTCATCTTGGTTTTGGTTTTTGGTTAGGTTTCTGTTAATAATATTCTTTATGTTATTGTTTAAATCTGTGCTTTTTTAATTTTTGATGTAATTTGCTCAGCTGCCAATCGACCTGTTTCTGCAGCACCATTCATGAATCCCTGATAATCGACACTACAGTGCTCTCCAGCAAAATACACATCCCCTACAGGCTCTGCAGTATACAACATAGCAGCATTCCATTGACCGGGTTTCGGACAGGTATAACTGGCTTTTACGAATGGATAAGAGGACCAACAAGCAAAGACATGTTTGTTTGCATATTGCTTTTTAGAGCCTGGAAAAACTTCATCCAATTGACCTAAATATTTATCAATCTCTTTTTGAGGCAGATCGGTTTTCCAGATATGGGAAGCCGGTGCATGAGGATTATGCAATGCCACTTTTGACAAAGCAATAGATTCATCTCCGCCAAAGAAACAACAATACGCTCCTTTATTACTTGCTACACTTTTTATACTGCTGGAATCCCAACCGTCGTGAATGTCTTTGTGAAATAAATATCCATAATAATTGTTTTTCCCTTCCCGCCAAGGTCTGTCCTGATATCCCAAAAATAATTTATTGTTTTGCCCGTAACCCAATTCCTGAATTGAATTCATTTTCTCAGGAGTCATGTCACTTAAATCAATTTTTACGTCACGC